>JANYKI010000108.1 GCA_025361645.1 Methanothrix sp. | reverse complement strand
TTTTGAGCAATAGTCTTGAATGCTCCCTTCACTTTACTACCATTATGAAACCTTTCACGATAATTATTAATATTGTCAGAGGCAGAATGCTAAACAAGGACGACGAGATTCTTCGTTAAGGCGAAACCGCAAAATAAAATTAGATCCTCCAGCCCTCAGCAAGAAGGTTATTAGATGTCGAAGCAATTGAAGCATCTATTGTTAAACTACGCAATGCTAATTTTGCTGGTAATACAAATAGCTGTAGCTGTAAGATTATGGCTAAATAAAGTTGAAGGAGTTGAGGGATCTGGTGTCTTAGCGAATGCTCGTCTGGCAACGGACTTCGGCTTCATCGCCCTCACATTGATACTTCTCTATATGTACCGAAAAAAAGAAGAAATGGACTTTTGAATCAGAAGAATCGCAGTGGAATATTGTCCGGGTTGAGAGAAAGTTTCGAAATTTTACCTAATCGTTCGACATTTGCCTAAACCGAAATCGTCATATACCAATAAGAGATAGTTAATGTCATCAAATGTGCGCCTGTTGACAACCAAGAGTTGGAGGGTCCAGAATGAAAAAATCGGCGATAATACCATTGTTCCTGCTAATTGCAGGCTGCGGTTTGGGGTTTGGACAAATCGATAACTATAATCTAAATTGTCCTAGCGGTGCAGCATGCGCACAGTCACCCTGCGGGATGGATAATGGCGCTGCATGCTCGCAGCACAAACCAAAAAGAGTGGCCCCCAGATTAACAGTACCTCCAATGCCTTTTACACAAATGGCATCTGGAACGGAGGCCTCTATTACGAGTATGAGCAAATAAGGCAGCTTAGAGACGATGCCCAAATTGCTGCAGCAAATCTTATGAGCCATGGCCGGGAGGCCAGCCTTTGCTCGAATCCATTTTTTCACAGGATATGTTTCTCTATAATCTATGATTTCTCTTCTTCGAACTTGAACCTTGAAAGTAGCGCAGAGTTCGTCACGACCGTTAGAGAACTTAGTGCCATAGCAGCAGCAGCGATTATTGGATTCAATAGGCCAACCGCAGCTATCGGTATGGCGAGAGTGTTATATGCCAAAGCCCAGAATAGATTTTGCTTTATCTTTCTCATTGTGGCCTTGCTCAACTTGATTCCTGCCACAACGTCTCTGAGATCGTCCTTGACAAGAATAATTCCGCCGGTCTCTTTTGCCACATCAGAGCCGCTTCCCACTGCTATGCCGATGTCCGATTGCGCCAGGGCAGGAGCATCATTTATGCCGTCTCCAACCATTGCGACTACCTTCCCTTCGGACTGCAACTTCTTTATCACATCGGCCTTTTCCCCAGGAAGGACATTTGCAATAACTCGATCTATTCCCACCAGTTTGGCAATCGCATTCGCAGTTCTGTCGTTGTCTCCAGTGAGCATGATTGTCTCAACCCCGAGCTGTTTGAGCTCAGCCACTGCCTCTGCAGAATGCTCTTTCAGCGTGTCTGCCACGGCGATAATGCCAATGGCTTTCTTGTTTGCGGCAACGAGCATCGCAGTCTTTCCCTGCAATTCAAGACTCTGAATACTCTGTTCAAGATGAGCGATATCTATGCCGCTCACCTGCATCAGCCTGCGGTTGCCCACGAGTACCTCGTTTTCTTCTGTGACGACTTTGATGCCATGTCCCGGTATAGCCTCAAAGGATTCCGCGTCCAATAGCACGATATTTCTTTCCTTGGCAGCCTTTACTATCGCCTCGCCAAGCGGGTGCTCTGAGCCTTTTTCAGCAATAGCAGCTAACCTCAATGCCTCTTTATCATTTTCTGCAACGATATCGGTGACAGAAGGCTCGCCTTTAGTAAGCGTTCCCGTTTTATCAAATACCACAGTCTGAAGCTTCTCTGCTCGCTGAAGGTATTCTCCTCCGCGAATCAATATACCAGCTTGTGCACCTTTGCCAACTCCGACCATCAGAGCAGTGGGCGTAGCAATTCCCAGCGCGCAGGGGCATGAGATGATCACCACAGCAATAAAGGATAGCAGACCCTTAGTGAAATCAGCATAAATAAAATACCAGCCTGCGAAGGCGAGAATGGCAACTACAATCACCGCAGGCGCAAAATACGCACTGATATCATCTGCCATTTTCTGGATTGGTGCGCTTGATGCCTGGGCCACCTCCACCATGTGCACGATTTGCATCAGTGCCGTATCCTCTCCAACCTGCGTGGCCCTAAACTTCAGCATGCCTAATTTGTTTATGGTTGCGCCTATCACCTTATCTCCAACATTTTTTTCCACAGGCACGCTTTCGCCAGTAAGCATTTTTTCGTCTACTGCGGAATGCCCATCTACCACTATGCCGTCGGTCGCGATCTTCTCACCTGGGCGCACAACCACAATCTCGCCTACCATGACCATCTCCGCCGGGATCTCAACCTCAACTCCATCCCGGATGACCTTCGCCATGCTCGGCTTCAGGTCCATGAGCTTCCTTACAGCGGCAGAGGTGCTCATTCTCATGTAATCCTCCATAAACTTTCCAAGGAGGACAAAGGCGATTATGACCGCAGATACCTCAAAATAGACATCTTTTTCAGCTACTGGGAGGACTCCTGGGAAGAACAACACAATTACGCTGAATATATACGCAGTTAAGACGCCCATGGAGATTAACACGTCCATGTTCGCCCTTCTGGCCTTGATGGCACCATAAGCTCCCGTATAAAAGCTCCAGCCGCCTATGACGACCACAGGCGTGGTCAATATGAATAGCCAATAGCCCCAGGTAAACCATGGAAGCGATGGGATAGGTGCCCATGAAATAATCGAGACTCCTGCTGCCAGAGTGAGAATGGCAACTACCCGGAGAAATGCTAGAAGCATCACTCCTGTGAGAGCTACTGATACCCTTCGCTTCATGCTTTTCATTTCTTTTTCAGGATCCGCAAATGACCTCATGCAGCTTTCAGCGCAGAAGTAATATGTTCTGCCTCCGATTTCCTTTTTTAGAGCAGTTGACTCTTCTACATACATTCCACATACTGGATCTTTCGGCATGGTTACTCCGGCAGATAATTTTAATAATTGATATCTATTTTCTAGTTGATCACCATTTCGGTTGGGATTCGTTGAATTGATGCTAGAGGAAACTACCAAGTGCCTGTGATGAGTTAATAGGAGGGAGGCAAAAGTCCTCTTTGTAGGAGGGGGAAAGAAATGAGATTAGACTTTTGCCTTATACTATACACGGCAATTGCCGATATATAATGCTTCTGATTTCGGCAAGAAAGTCTGCATCAGGCATTTCCGTTGAAGCTTATAAATCCTTGTCACGAAAAGGAAATTGTATAGATGTATCATACCTCATATCCTGTGGAAGATTTATATAACTCGCGGATGCGCTCTGCCGACTCTCCAGGAACCTTTTTTTCCAGAAGATCGATAAATATGCGGGCGGATTCGGGAGATATGCAGAGCAGACACTCAGATTTGTCCAGCACTTTCTCTGCAAGATAATTAAAATCTTCAGCGGAAAGTCTCTCAAGCCTTTCCTGGAAGTCCTCTTCATCTGCAGCATGGTGCATGGAGACTGGGGGAAGAATAGAGCGGTAGTGGACGGGCTCACCTATTTCCGGTGCAAGCTTTCTCAGGATCTCTAAACTCCTGGCATCTAATTTCCTCATGCTTTTCCCAATATGTTCGATATAATTAATCTTTTCTTATCCGCTCCAAGCTCTCAGCAGGCTGCAACCATATAGATAAGGTCCGCTACCTGAATGAGGTCTGAATTTGTGTTCAATTTCCCTTGAAGGCAATCCCGTCGAGCCATTATGCAGCGCCACCATTTATTTAATAAACCATTAGCTGAATATTTAACATCTATGGCAAGAGAGCTGTCTATTGGATATCTATCAACTCTCTATCATACCAGCAACATCTTGCGAGGCTCAGGTCAATTGGAGGAGATGAGTATCAATGCCTCCTGGAAGCTATTTCCCAACGGACCGGCCATGATGGAAGCATTCGAGCAAGGGCAGCTCGATTTGGGCTATATCGGCCTGCCACCGGCAATGATTGGAATTGCTCGGGGCTTGGAGATTAGATGTGTGGCCGGCGGGCATGTGGAAGGGACTATGCTCATAGGCAGCCAAAGCTTCCAGGTTAAAGAGACAGCATCGGATGCCCTGGCCCAGTTCAAGGGCAAGACTATCGGCACCCCCAGGAGGGGCTCGATACATGATGTGATCCTCAGGAAGCTCATAAATGACAGTGGTCTGAGCAATTCGATAAAGATCAAGAACTTCGATTGGGCCGACTTTATTCTGGATGCCATGATGGACGGCGAGGTCGAAGGTGCCTGCGGCACACCGCCCCTGGCAGTCCTGGCCGCTCGCCAAGGGGCCAAGATCATCCTTCCGCTTGAAAAGACTTGGCCCTTCAATCCCAGCTACGGCATTATCGCTACACAGAGACTGATCCAGGAATCGCCTTCTCTCCTGGAGGATTTTCTCAGGCTGCATGAGGATGCCTGCAACCTTCTTAGAGAGCATCCGCAGAAGGCGGCAAGGCGGGTAGCAAGTGTTATAAAGATTATCGATGAGGATTTCGCCAGGGAGGTTTTCCGGATCTCGCCTAAATACTGCGCCAGCCTTCCAGACGAGTACATTGACAGCGCCCTGGCTTTCCTGCCGGCGCTGCGAGAGATGGGATACCTTGCCAGGGATCTGACGAAGGAGGAGGTATTCTACACCAGAGCTATTGAGAAGGTTCACAAAGGGAAACATCATTATGGTGCGCAATAAGACTAAAGCCGCAATGAAAAAATCCTGGCGGTTAGAGTAGGTCTTGCAGCTCTTCTCTGCTGATTCCCGCATCTTCCAGAATCTGGATAAGAGTCCCTCTGGCTACTTCTTGGCTGCTATGGTAAGGAACTGTGACTCTTCTTTTCGTTTCCGGATGGGCAAAGATGTAATGGCTACCAGTAACTCGTCTCAATACGAATCCTTTCTTATCGAGAATCGCTATTACTTTCTGAGGAGAAAGAGATGGCAGCTTAGGCATGCGCCTCCACAGTCAGCCTGCATTCGATGAGTTCCTCTTCCACAGGGACAGACTCGCCGTCATCGATGAGGCTTTCGATATAGCCTGTGATAGCATCCCTGGCCATCTCGATGGCTTCTTCAACGGTCTTCCCGTAAGTGATACATCCCGGAAGTGCCGGGACCAGCACGGTATAACCGCCTTCAGGTTCCCTACGCAGAGTAATTCGATAGCTCAGAGTTCTCATATCTAACATAAACTCTTGATAACGAAATATACCTTGCGGCTATAATGGCATCATCATGCATGATGGAGGGATGGGCAGAGGCTCCGCTCGCAGACGCGGGCGCTTGGGGTCGGGCACGCGGGCGGGGGCAGGATCAACATTGTGGAAAGAATATTATTTCAAAAGTTTTCATAGAAGGCTATTATAACGCTGCAGAGATCCTGGTTTTGTCGTCTTCTTTTGGTCTATAAGCACGGGCTGTATCCCGCCTATGAATTGGCGGGGATTAGCCCCTGATTCCGTCCTAAAAAAACTTCAACAACAATCTGATGAGTATTGCGATGATTTCTAGCTAATGGTGTGCTTTTTCCAAGCCACGGGAAAAGGCGTGGCTTGACATTTGAGATTTAGCTGACCGATTGTCACCTTTGACTAGTGCAGAGAACGAATAAAAATTGACCTTGTTCACCTGAGTCAATTTTCTCATCCTCATTTCCCCATCATCTTTTGCCGCAATCCAAACCTTCATTACCCCTCTCCCACCCGTTCATCCCAGCAGAGGCTCCAGATGACCGCGCCAACAACTAGCATCGATTACGCCGCCCTGAAGTCCGGCGGCATCATCATGCAGAAGGACGAAGATTTCTACGCCCTACGCTTGCGATTGCCCGGCGGCTGCATCCTTGCCGACTTGCTTCCCAAGATTGCCCAGGTAGCCAAGAGGTACGGTCGAGGCGAAATTCGCCTCACCGTCAGGCAGGGAATCGAGATTCCCTGGATAAAGTTCAAAGAGATCGAAGCCGCCCGAAAGGAGCTTGCCGGTGCGGGCCTTGCGCTTGGCCCCTGCGGCCAGCGCTTTCGCACAGTGACTGCCTGCCCCGGCCTGCCCGTCTGCCGGAGAGCATTAGCGGACAGCCAGAGCTTTGCCCTGCAGATCGACAGGAAATTCGGCGGCCTGCAGCTCCCCCACAAATTCAAAGCCACCGTCTCCGCTTGCCCCAATGCCTGCTCCCGGCCCCTGGAAAACGAGATCGGCTTTTGCGCGGCTGTGCAGCCGTACATGGAGGAGGATGCCTGCATGGGCTGCGGACTATGCGTGGACATTTGCAGGGAAAAAGCCCTTTTCCTGCAGAATGGAAAGCCGCAGCTCGATGAGACCAGGTGCATTTCTTGCGCCGACTGCATGCAGAGCTGCCCTACGGATGCCTGGAAGACCAACCGAATGGGATATGCCGTCTATGTTGGAGGAAAGAATGGCAGACACCCAATGCTGGGGGAGAAGATCGCCGACTTCGTGGACGAGGAGCAGGGCATGAGAATAATTGAGCGCTGCCTGGACTTCTACCTGCAGTATGGCAATAAAAGAGAGCGGCTAGGCGAAACGATTCGCCGCGTCGGCATGGACGAGTTCAAGGCTGCTGTATTGCAGTAATGAGGAGCGGGATATTGTGTCGGGATCTTTCACAGATGAGCAGATAAGGCGCTACTCGCGTCAAATAATACTGCCCGAGGTAGGCGGCAAGGGTCAGAAGAAGCTGCTGGCGTCCAGGGTGCTGGTCCTGGGAGCTGGAGGCCTCGGGTCTTCGGCCATCGCCTACCTGGCGGCAGCAGGCGTGGGAACCCTGGGGATCATAGACAACGATATTGTGGAAGTGAGCAACCTGCAGCGCCAGATCATCCACGGTGGCAATATAGGTTTTTCCAAAGCGAAATCTGCAGAAAACTTTGTTCATAGCCTCAACAGCGACGTGGATGTCGTAACCTACCAGGAGCGCTTCGGCGCTGACAACGCCGGAAAGATCGTCCATGAGTATGATTTCGTGGTCGATGGAAGCGACAACTTCCCCACTCATTATCTGATCAACGACGCCTGCGTCCTGGAGAAGAAGCCATGCTCTCACGGCAGCATCCTCCGTTATGAAGGGTATGCCACCACTACAATTCCGCAAAAAGGTCCATGCTACCGCTGCGTCTTCAAAAAGATCCCCCCGCCTGGACTGATTCCAAGCTGCCAGGAAGCGGGCGTCTTCGGCGTGCTGCCTGGCATCATCGGCACCATCCAGGCCTCAGAGGTTCTGAAGTACGTCCTGGGAATAGGTGAGCTGCTGGCGGGTAGATTGCTCTGCTTCAATGCCCTGGATATGAGTTTTTTTGAAGCGGTAGCTGAGAAACGAAAGGATTGCGCCGTCTGCGGAGACCGACCCGAGATCGCAAAGATCGAGCAAAAGAACTACGTGGAAAATAGGCAGGAGGAGTGCGGGCTGTGACCAAGGAACTTGATCTGAGAGGCGAGGTCTGCCCATACACCTTTGTCAAGACTAAACTTCGTCTGGAGGAACTGGACAGCGGACAGGATTTGACCATCCTGCTGGACGACTCCGCTGCAACGGCAAATGTCTCCAGGAGCCTTCGAAATGAGGGACATGAGATCCTTGATCTTAAGGCCATATCTGGTGAAGTTTGGCGGATAGTAGTAAAAAAAGCCTGAATCAACAGATTGAAACAGAAAGCAGAAGTGTCATTTAAGTTAGAGCGGAGAAGGAGGACGAGAAATGAGATTGTGGCAAGCATTTTTATCATTGGGGCTCTTCATTTTCATGTCAACCAGCTTCGCCTTGTGCCTGATCTCTGGAATGACCCTGCCCATGCAAATGGAATGCTCGCATTCAGGCACTTCCGCCTGCTCGATGCATGGCGAAGACTGTTGCCTGACCGAATCGGGCAAAGCTCGCGTTAGGACCTTGGAAAGGGCTCCGATATCAGTTTCGCGCGCCCGGGGTCTATGCAATTTGCAGATGCCAGAGGAATATTCCTAATGAATCTTTGCTAATTCGAAATTCTCTAAGTGAGATTGATTTACAATGAAAGCGATAATACTTCTTTCCGGAGGACTGGACAGCACCTTAGCAGCAGAGCTCATGAGTAGGGAAGGTCTGGAGCTATTGGCTGTGAACTTTAAAACGCCTTTTTGCCTCTGCGACCGCCATTCGTCTAATTTAGGATGCGGCAGCAACGCCCGAAGGGTGGCCGAGGCTATTGGAATAGATCTCAAGATCATTAACGCTACCGAGGATTTCCTGGAGGTGCTGAAAAAACCAGCGCACGGCTACGGCGCTAATATGAATCCCTGCATTGATTGCAGGATACTTTTCTTCCGCAAGAGCAAAGAGCTGATGGACGAGTTTGGAGCATCCTTCATCATCACCGGAGAGGTCTTGGGCCAGCGGCCCATGAGCCAGTTCAGACGGCAGATGAACATTATCGAGAAAGAGGCCGGCCTGGAAGGGCTTGTGCTGCGGCCGCTTTCGGCCAAGCTGCTGGCGCCGACGATCCCAGAAAAGAACGGATGGATCAGCCGGGAGAGAATGCTGGACATAGCTGGCCGTTCCAGGAAACCGCAGATGGCTCTTGCTAAGGACCTGGGCATAAACGACTATCCTTGCGCTGCAGGGGGATGCCTCCTCACGGATCCGGAGTTTGCCAACAGGATCAGAGACCTCATAAATCACGACGAGCTTGATATGCTAAATATCGATCTATTGAAGACAGGTAGATATTTCCGACTCTCTTCAAGCGCAAAACTGATCGTGGGCAGAAATGAGAACGAGAATAAGATGCTCAGCATGCTGGCCAAAGAAGGCGATTACCTCTTTGGACCGGCAACCATTAACGGCCCGATTGCTGTCGGAAAAGGCTCATTTACGGAGGACCTGCTGGATGTTGCCTGCCGAATAGTTGCCCGCTACTCTGATAGGGATGGCGAGATTGATGCGGATATTTCTTACAAGAGACTTCCTGATGGCGTTGGGAAGATGATCAAGGCGAGCTTCCTTGATGATGAAGAGCTGACCCGTCTGAGAACGCTGACAGCTCTGGCCTGATGGCTCTTCTGAAGGCAGTGCCTCGTTGGCGGAAAAACTTGGACAAAGCGAGTTGCCGCGATACATAGCTATTAATTCCTATCAATGATTTCGCCACCATAGAGGTAATTCATGGTACTGGAACTTGAGAACCTGAGATTTGGCACGGAACTGCTCAAGCGCGGCTTCGCCAAGATGCAGAAAGGCGGTGTCATCATGGATGTCACCACACCGCAGCAGGCTGGCATTGCCGAGGAAGCCGGAGCTGTAGCGGTCATGGCTCTTCATGCCGTTCCCGCGGACATAAGAAAAATGGGCGGCGTGGCCAGGATGGCAGACCCAGCGATAATTGAGGACATCATAAACTCTGTAACTATACCCGTCATGGCTAAGGCCAGGATTGGACACTTTGTGGAGGCACAAATTCTGGAGGTCCTGGGTGTGGACATGGTAGACGAGTCCGAAGTTCTTACGCCTGCTGACCAGTTCCACATTGAGAAGACCAAGTTCACCATCCCCTTTGTCTGCGGAGCTCGGAACCTGGGCGAGGCTCTGCGTCGCATCAAAGAGGGAGCAGCTATGATCAGGACCAAGGGTGAGGCTGGAACCGGTGATGTGAGCCAGGCCGTGCTGCATATGAGGATGATCCTGGGCCAGATCAGAAGCATGAAGGGCATGGATGATCTGCAGCTGTTGAAAGTCGCTCGCGAGATTGAAGCTGATTATGATCTGGTGGTCGAATGCGCCCGATTGCAGCGCCTGCCTGTGGTAAATTTCGCAGCAGGTGGCGTGGCTACACCTGCGGACGCGGCACTGATGATGCAGCTCGGAGCTGATGGCGTCTTTGTGGGCTCAGGGATCTTCAAGTCCGAGGAACCGGAAGCCATGGCTTCGGCCATTGTCCAGGCGGTGCACAACTTCGATAATCCGCAGATTTTGGCACAGGCCTCCAAGGGTCTTGGCGCAGCCATGAAGGGCTTGGACGCCGCAACGATTCCCGAGGCAGAAGCTCTGCAAACGAGGGGATGGTAAGCGCCAAAAATAGATATCGATTGGCAAAACTTTATATCCTTTAATGGATTAACAATTGTGAATAAGGACTCTTATCTTCCCGAAAAAGGCTTACAAAAAGTGACCAAGATAGCAAGAATTTCATGAAACGAAGAGGTTGAATTATGGGAAAGATCTACGAAGATCTCACCAAGACCGTTGGCAATACGCCTCTGGTCAGATTGAATAGAGTTACAAAGGGCTTGAATGCAACCGTCGTAGCCAAGGTTGAGTACTTCAACCCTCTGGGAAGCGTTAAGGACCGAATAGGAGTGGCCATGATCGAGGCTGCAGAGAAGGCAGGGCATATCAAAGATGACACCATCATCCTGGAGCCAACTAGTGGAAATACAGGCATAGCTCTGGCTTTCGTCTGCGCCGCTAAAGGCTATAAGCTGGTTCTGGTTATGCCTGAGACGATGTCGATCGAACGGCGCAAGCTTCTCAAAGCCCTGGGAGCCGACCTGGTGCTAACTCCTGGACCACTGGGAATGAAAGGGGCGATCGCGACTGCAGAGGATATGCTGGCCAAGAATCCCAGCTACTATTACATACCCCAGCAGTTTAGGAATCCTTCCAATCCAGAGATTCACCGAAAGACTACTGCCGAGGAGATATGGCGTGATACGGACGGCAAGGTCGACATAGTAGTTGCAGGTGTGGGCACGGGCGGAACAATCACGGGCATTGCTGAAGTGATAAAGTCCCGCAAGCCGGGTTTCAAGGCCATTGCCGTTGAGCCTGCCGCGTCACCGGTACTGGTAGGCGGAAAACCTGGGCCCCATAAGATCCAGGGAATAGGAGCAGGCTTTGTCCCGGATGTCCTGCAACTCGACCTGATTGATGAAATCATTCCGGTAACCAATGATGATGCATTCAAGACTGCCCGAAGACTGGCCAGAGAGGAAGGATTGCTGGTAGGAATATCCAGCGGGGCTGCCGCCTGGGCTGCCCTCAAAGTGGCGGAAAGACCGGAGAACAAAGGCAAGCTGATAGTAGTAATACTGCCGGATACTGGCGAGCGATACCTGAGCACAGAGCTCTTCGAGATTTAGAGGTGGCCGGAAGATGAGCATCAGAGAGGACATCCAGACCGTCTTTGCCAAAGATCCCGCTGCTAAAACCACTTTAGAGGTTATCACCTGCTATCCGGGCCTGCATGCCATCTGGATGCACCGCATCTCTCACTTCCTCTGGACTCATAAATTCTTTTTTTTAGCCAGACTCAGCTCCCACATCGCTCGCTTCCTGACCGGCGTAGAGATTCACCCCGGAGCAAAAATTGGCAAGCGTTTCTTCATCGACCATGGCATGGGCGTAGTCATAGGCGAGACGGCCGAGGTGGGAGATGATGTGCTGATGTACATGGGCACGGTCCTGGGCGGGACAAGCCTGGATAAAGTCAAGCGCCATCCCACTATTGAGGACCGCGTGGTCATAGGCGCAGGCTCCATCATCCTCGGACCGATAACTGTGGGAAAAGGTGCTAAGATCGGCGCGGGCTCAGTAGTGGTCCGGCCCGTCCCTGCCGGAGCCACTGTAGTGGGCGTGCCTGGAAGAATTGCCGAGCCCGAGTGCCCAGCCACCGGCACGGACCTTAATTATGCCAATCTGCCCGATCCCATGCTGCGCGTGGTCAGCAGGTTGCTTGACCGGCAAAATCTGCTGGAAGAGCGGCTGCGCTCCATGCAAAAAGCCCTGCCGGGCCCGGAGGGAGAGAGGCTTGTGGCTCAAATGGAGCGGGAAGAGGAGATCCGAGAGGCTTTGCGGGATGTGCTTGATCCAGAGGTTGGCATTGATATCGTGGACCTGGGCCTCATCAAAGATATAATCATACGTGGCGACGATACGGTGGAGGTGGA
>JANYKI010000091.1 GCA_025361645.1 Methanothrix sp. | reverse complement strand
TCAAGATCAAGTTGCATAGGCCGATTGAAGGTAAGATTAAGACCTGTACTATTCGCAGAATGCCAACTGGTAAATGGTTCGCTTGCTTTTCCGCCGAGATGGGAGATATCCCACGGCCTCCTTGGAAAGATGGATCTGTTGTAGGAATCGATGTAGGCTTGGCGAGCTTTGCCACCTTCTCAAATGGCGAGAAGATTGATAATCCTAGATTCTTCCGAGAAGATGAGTTGGCATTAGCCAAAGCACAAAGCAAACGCGATAAGCTTCCTAAAGGATCTTCTCTCAGACGAAAAGCGTCCAAAGTGGTGGCTAGAATTCATGAACGAATCGGAGACAAACGAACCGATTTCTCCAATCAGGTTAGTCGCCAATTGGTAAACCGTTTCGGCGTAATAGTCTTTGAAGATCTTGATATACAGAACATGCTCAAGAATCATCACCTAGCAAAATCCATCTCGGACGTTGCATGGGGAATGCTGGTAAAAGCAACCGAGAGCAAAGCAGCATACGCTGGCTCTAAGGTTGTCCTGGTTGATCCCAAGTACACTTCTCAGATGTGTTCTAGGTGCGGCATGATAGTCAAAAAAGATCTCTCTGAAAGAATCCATAACTGCTCGGAATGTGGCTTGACTATGGACAGAGATCTAAATGCAGCAATCAACATTCTCAGACTGGGGATGCAGTCTGTTCGCAAAAGCGATAGAAGCCCCGTCCTTTAGGGCGGGGAGCGTTCACATCTGAGGCCAAAGCTAAGTATCTTTCGCATTCCGTGCAAAAGAATTAGTAGAACCCAGTCAGAATATTATCCATGCCTGATGTTGTGCAGCTTGCCGAGGAAAAACCGGAAAAGACGCCTGATGGCCCTTCTGCCGACGCTCCCCCCAGAACCACCTGGTCCGGCAGCCTGCGGATCGGTCTCGTAAACATCCCCGTCAAGGCCCTGCTCATAACAAAAGATGTGCGCATCAGCTTTCGCATGCTTCATAGGAGCTGCAAGACGCAAATCTCCTTCAAGCGCTTCTGCCAGGAGGGTGAGGAGGTCACGTTGGCCGATATCGTCTACGGCTATCCTCTGGGAAAAGATCAGTACGCTGTACTGGAAAAAAGGGAGATCGAGGCTGCCAGGCCTGAATCGAAGAACACCATAGCTCTCGATCGTTTTGTGAACTTCTTTGAGATCGATCCTCACTACTTCGAAAAGACCTATCTGCTTTTGCCGGATAAATCCGAGGAGGCCTACTCACTTCTAAGAACCGTCATGGAGAAGACGGCAAAGGCAGCCATCGGCCGGATTTCCCTTCGCTCGCGAGAGAGACCGGTCCTGGTCCACTACTACCGGCAGGCCGTGGTGGCCACCACTCTCCGCTATCCGGAGGAGGTCTTGGACCCAGAGAACTATCCGGCGATCAGAGATCTTCCACAGCCCCAGGAAAAGGAGCTGGAGCTGGCCTTAGAGATCATAAAAAGCCTGAGCGGAGAATTGGACCTATCTAGCTACCGCGACCAATACAAAGAGAGAATCGAGGCGCTGGTCAGGTCCAAGATGGCAGGGACCGTGGAGGTCCCAGAGAAGAAGAAGACAAGGCCCGCCGCCAAGAGCCTCATGGAGGCCCTGCGCCTGACCGCGGAGTCTCTGAAGTAAAATGAATCTCGTAAAGCCCATGCTCGCGGTCTCCGGCCAGCCCTTCAACTCGCCAGAATGGATCTTCGAGCCCAAGATCGACGGCACTCGCTGCCTGGCGGAGGTTACCTCAAGCGGCGTGCGCCTCTACAATCGCAGGCTTTTCGAGATAACCTATCGCTATCCAGAGATTACGGCTGCCCTGGCCCAGGGGGCCTCGGCCTGCGTTTTGGACGGTGAGATCGCCGTCTTTCTGGAAGGCAAGCCCAGTTTTGCGGCGCTTGCAAAGCGCGACCACCTGAGCGACGGGCTCGCCATAGACTACCTCGCCCGTGCCCTTCCCGCAAGTTACGTTGTCTTTGATATCCTCTTCGCCAAAGAGATGAGCGTCATGGACTTACCTCTTCGCGAGCGAAAGCAGATTTTACGAGAAGAGCTGCAAGAGAGCGAGTTTGTGACCATTGCCGACTCATTTCCGGAAAAGGGTGAGGACTATTTTCAGGCGGCACAAAATATGGGAATCGAAGGAATCGTAGCCAAGAAGCTGGACTCCCGCTACGAGCCAGGCACAAGAAGCCCCGACTGGATAAAGATCAAGAAAAGCCTCAAGCTCGACCTGGTGATCGGAGGCTACATTCCAGGAAAGGGCGGACGCGCGTCTTACTTTGGCGGCCTTCTTCTGGGCGCATACCACCACGGCCTGCTGCATTACGTTGGTCGGGTCGGATCAGGATTTACGGACAAAGAACTGGCGGAGATTGCCGCAGGCTTTTCGCCCCTGGACAGCTCTCCCTTCGCTAATGAACCGGCAACGCCCGAGGTAAGATGGGTCAAACCCCTACAAGTAGTGCAGGTCTCTGCTCTGGAGATCACGTTGGACGGCCACCTTCGCGCACCGGTATACCTCCGCACCAGAGATGACAAAGAGCCGCAAGAGTGCACACTGGATCAGCTCAATTGATTGCAAAAAAACTGAGGGCTGGCCTATAGCCGGCTCCTTAAGTCTTCGTCCACTTTACGCCATCACCTGCTCTTTGAGAATATAGCGGATCAAGTCTTCCGAGAGTTTGGTCTCCCTTTGCAGCGTCTTTACCGTCTCCTCGATGCTGTTGCCTTCCGTCATGAGGTTTGATATTCGGCCCACAATCTTCTCGCCAATGGCATAATACTCATCAATATCCTTCCTATGGCCCCAAACATCTCCCCGCAGGAGCTGCACTCCCTGAATCACCAGGAATTGCTGGGCGGCCTTGGACATGGTCTCATGGTAGGACGGCGGAATCTGTACGGCTCTTAGACGCGGGCAGGACTGGACCAAATTCATTACGTCCATATTGGAGGCTCGGAATGCCAGATGAACCAGCTGCTCGTTCCTGTTTAGATCGGTTATCTCTTTCTTAGAACTAACTACCCTCAGTTTCATGCCACTTACCAATGCTCTTAAAATATTTATAGATAATGGTAATCATAGTAATCCTTAATTAGATATACTGAGATCAGTAACAGAATGTATAAAATATTATGCATCGGCTCTAATCGTTGGAGATATTTTCCAAGTTATGTCAATGATTTGAATATGTTTATACGATACATTGATTTTTATATTAGAAAAGCTAGCTATTAACTAGTTAGCGGTAATATTGCAAACCAGGCCCAGCTAGTTATGTCAGGCTTTCGTGGCCCGACTTTTCAGGTTGCCTGAGTATAAAATCAGACTGTAATTTGTCGGGAATTAGTCCGGTGTCGCCAGCCTATGTGCCGTCCTGTCGGAATGATCTCACTGCTGCGGCGCAATTCGTGAGAAGCCTGCCCGCCAGATCTTGACTGGGCCAGGAACCCAGGCCGCAGTCGGGACCTGTCGCCCTCAGCCTATCTCCAAATTGAGCATAGGCTTTGTCCAGCCTTTTCCTCATGACCTGGGGCGATTCCAATTCCAGTATCTCCCTTTCCAGCCTTGGCATGTCCTGCCAGAGATTGATGCCGAGCTGTTCGTTCAAGCGGGCGGACATGGACAAAATATCAGTGCGTGCGATGCCTATGCGAAGATAACTATCCGTCTCCTCCAGGACCCTCTTGTCTATCAATTGCAGATAGTCAGGATGCGCCGCCGACTCAATGCCCACGATACGAATGCCGGGAACGCGAGCACAGGCCTCGGCATAAAGGGGCGAATGCAGGTGTACTTCCGAGTCCATGCCCAGACAGGGCGCGCTCGCGATTTGTAGGGCATCAAGGATCTCATCCTCAGAAAAAACAATGTTGGAGTTCAAACCAAGGCTCGGCTCATCCAAAGATGCCACAGACATCTTTCCTTCCTCCAATGCCAGAGAGAAGAACCTGGCCACGCTCTTCGCCAGGGTTTTGAGAATATCCGGATAATGCGTGGCCCCGAAGGCGGAGATATAAAGCTCCACCGGCCCGGTGACGCAGACGCGCATATCCTCGCCCGTCGGCACCGCCTCCAGCTCCATGATCCTGGCATGCTCTTTCTTGATCAGGTAGGGGCTCTCAGCTTTGGCCGGGTCCTCGATGTCGTCCATGAACATGCGGATCATATCCCGAAACTGTGGATAGGTGGGAACCTCTACGCCGGCACATCTCTTTTGAGCCAGAACATCGCGCACCATTTCTAGATACTGATCGCGAGAGAGGCTTTGCAGCCTGACTCCTTTGGGCAGGGGAAAGCTGCCGATATCATCGAAGAATATGCCCTCAATTTGCCGCGACATCTGTTGTCACCCCTTAGAGAAAACGCCTCAGGTAATCCTTTAAAGAGGCGTACTGTCCGTCCATCATCTCAAATTTCTCCTCCAGCTCATCCAGCCTTGCCATGGCCGCAGGCAAAGGCGGATTTATACCGGTGGCTCGCACGATCTCCTCCGGGAACTTGGCCGGGTCGGCCGTCTCCAGGGAGACGCAGGGACTCGTGTCCCCGCATTCCTGCAAGTACTTCATGAGCCCGGCAAAGGCCACGGCCCCGTGCGGCTCCAGAAGGACCTTGTACTGGCTGTATGCCTCTTTGATGGTCTGGCGGGTCTCTTCGTCCGTGATGGAGACGGCATAGATATCCTTTCGCATGGCCGCCAGATCCGGTTGCAGGCTTACCAGGCCGGTCTCATCCATCTGACCGCCGTAAAGGTTGAAGAGTCGAGCGAGGTTACTGGGGTGGCCCACGTTCATGGCATTGGAGACGCAGTTCTTGCTGGGCCGGATGGGCTCGTAGATGCCTGTATTCATGAAGCGGGGGAACTCATCGTTCTCATTGGTCGCCACCACGAACTTTTGCACGGGAAGGCCCATCTTCATGGCCAAAAGGCCGCCCATGAGGTCTCCGAAGTTACCGCTGGGCACCGAGAAGACGATCTCCTCGCCCCGTGGGGCGACGCGCGAGTGAGCATAGAAGTAATAAACGGCCTGGGGCAGCAGTCTGCCGATGTTGATGGAATTGGCCGAGGAGAGATTAAGAGCAGACAGATCGGCATCGGCAAATGCCTGCTTGACCAGAGCCTGGCAGTCATCAAACTTACCATTTACGGCGAGCGGGAAGATATTTTTGCCCAGGGTGGTCATCTGGCGGCGCTGCCTCTGTGTTACCTCCTTCTCCGGGAATAATACAACCACCAATACGTTATCCAGACCATAGAAGGCATGGGCCACAGCAGAGCCCGTGTCTCCCGAGGTGGCGGTGAGGATGAGTATGCTTCTGCCTTCCTGTTTCAGGAAGTACTGGATCAGCCGGCCCATTGCCCGGGCGGCATAGTCCTTGAAAGAGCAGGTGGGGCCGCGATCCAGCCGCATTACATACTTTTCGTCATAGACCCGTTCCACAGGAACATCGTAATTGTAGGCATCTTCCAGCATTGCCCGTAGGTCGGAGTCGGAGACCAGATCGCCCAAATAAGGCTTGATGACCTCGTAGGCGATTTCTGGATAGCTCATCTTGGAAAATTGCAAGGTCCGGCTCTTGGGAATTAGGGGAATCTGCTCCGGCATGTAGAGCCCCTTGTCCGGGGCCTGGCCCATCAAGAGCGCTGCTCGAAAGTCTACGCGCTCGGTTTGGCCGTTGGTGCTGAAGAATTTGATCAGAGACATGGTCGTAAGAAATAGGGTGAAGCTGATCTTTAAGGCTTTTCCATGCCAAGACCGAAATCCTTATATTCGATTATTGTCTAAGACGAGTTCGTCTAACATCGAAAAGATTGGGAATGGGATCACATTCCCTCGGTTGAAAGACCGTAGATGCCTGCGAATTTATTCGTGGGAGTGGTCACACTGCATAGCAAACCTAAATATTCCCATTAATCGGGAGGAAACCTTGTTCAGATTCGAAGCAGACTACTTGTTTGAAGATGCCGCAGGCATCTGCACAGGCATGAGACCGGCGAATTGGGATCTGCCCCAGGGCCCGGAACCCGGACCCCAGTGGCCCAAGAAGAGAAGACCGCAAATCCTTTGAAGCTAAATTGGGCCGACAGGTGGCCTTCGCGGCCCCTGGCCCAAAGACGATTAAGAAAGACCAATCTTTTTTTGGCGCTCATTTTCAGCGATTTACCCATTCTCTTGCGCAAAGCTTTTTTTCCAATCTGATTTCTTACTGACCTTCGTCCCATTAAAAGCAATTTCAGGCTGCGGTGAGGGAATATTTAAGTATTAGTTGTCAGGTAAGTTGGACACAAATGATGGTCGTATCGCCCCGATATAGTGATAAATATAACTAGGAGGAAATGAGATGGCGTTCTACACGTTGGGCCTCACTTTTAATCTTGTGATATTCCTGACAGTCATTGTACTGGCTGTTTGGATATATGGTATATATTTCAACTTTAAGAAATGGGGCCTCGGATCCACCGGCTACCACGACCAGTTGCGCAATAGCTTCTGGCTCTTTCTTGCCACCTGGATTCACGAGGCATTTAAGGATGGATTATGGGTATTTTTGAGGACAGTTGTGCTTGATGTCCTTCTTTTGCGAAGGACTCTGGCCAGAAGCCCGGTGCGATGGGTTATGCACATGTCCATGTTCTATGGATTTTTGATGCTGGCAGCTATGTCGGGATTTGCGCTATTCCTGGATATAATAGAGCACTTCGACCTGGCTGGTCTCGCCCCTCAAGCGGAAATGGTTAAAGAGTTGCTGGCTTTGCCTTTCGATATCTTCGGCTACCTGCTTCTCATCGGAGCCACCATTGCCGTATCCAGGAGAATCCTGCTTAAGTTCGTCCGGGATAACACCAGCGCCTATGACGCATTCTTGATTGGCGCCGTGTTCCTCATCACCATCACCGGATTTTATGCAGAGTGGATGCGCGGCAATTCATTCTTTATCGGAAATGCCTTTGAATATCCCATCTATGCGCCCCACTTCGCATTGATTCACACCGTCCTGGCAATTGGTCTGTTCGCCTTGATTTTACCATGGAGCAAATACATCCACGTCATAGCGACACCCATGACCCTTCTGGCCAACAGAGGAGGAGAATAAAAATGGCTGATCAAAAAGGCTCCAAGCCCTTGATGACGGGCTATATGATGTCCACCCAGCTCATGGAAGTAGACGGCTGCAACAGATGTCAGGAGTGCATGAAGTGGTGCCCGACCTTCGCGGTGAGACCGGACCGGCCAGGCATTACTCCCATGTATAAGAATGCAAGGTGGAGAGAGCTCATGGCCAAGAGCGAGAGCCTGCGCGCCAAGATCTTCGGCCCCAAGCCCCTCACCGATGATGAGATGAAGGTCTTCACCGAAGATACATACAGCTGCACCACCTGCGGCGTCTGCGGCACGGTCTGTGAGGCAGGAATCAAGACCGTTGAGCTGTGGGAGGCCATGCGGCCTAACCTGGTAAAGCGTGGCGACGGACCCGTGGGAAAGCAGCCCTTCTTCCCCAAGCTCATCAAGGGAGATAGAAATCCCTACATGGCCAAGCAAGAAGAACGACTGTGCTGGATACCCAAGGATGCCAAGGTACAGGAGTCTGGAGAGCTCGTCTACTTCGCAGGATGCACTGCCGCATACAGGCAGCAGGCCCTGGGAGTGGCTACCGTCAGGATCCTTAATAAATTGAACGTGGACTTCGCTATGCTTGGCAAGGACGAATGGTGCTGTGCTTCAGCTCTGATCAGGACTGGCCAGCGCGAGGTCATGGCCGAGCATGCCGTGCATAACATCGATGCTCTAAAAGACGCAGGTGCGAAGAACGTGCTCTTCGCCTGCGCCGGATGTCTCCGGAATGCCGCCATCGATTGGCCCATGTGGTACGAGGGCTACATCCCCTACGAGACTATGCCCCTCTCCGTATTCCTGAGAGATAAGATAAAGAAAGGCGAGGTTGATTACAAGATACCTCTGAACTACAGGTTCACTTACCACGACCCCTGCCACAACGGCAGGCATCTCATGCACACCAAGGGAAAAGATTGGGCCTTTGAGGCACCCAGAGAAGTCGTCCAGTCCATCCCCGGCGTCAAGTTCCAGGAGATGGTAAGAAACAGGGCTCTGCAAAGATGCTGTGGAGCAGGCGGCGGCGTGAAGGCCGGTATTCCCGACCTGGCCATGGACTGTGCTATGGCCCGAGTTCAGGATGCAACGGATATTCAGGCAGAGGTTGTAGCATCCACCTGTCCGTTCTGCAGGCTGAACCTGATCGACGGAAGAAACACCGCAAAGTCCCCCATTAAGATGGTGGATATTGTTGAGATGATGGCCGCCTCCATGGGCCTGGACACGACCATACCCGAAAACCCGTACACCAAGTTCCAGTCCCAGGATGTCCTGGTCTGCACACCAACCGAGTGCAAGCTCGATACGGTGGAGCGCAAGGAACCCGGCAAGGATCTGGTGGGCGAAGCTCACTAAAAAGAATGCCCGCTGCGGCGGCCATTCTTTTTAATATTTTATTTTAAAGATTTATACCGCTCCGATACTTTTATCATTTCCGCCGTCTGGCCTTAGGGCAAGATGTCCCCGGAGACGCGCCCGTTCAGGAACAGCAATCTGTTCTCCAACCACTATCTGGAAAAACAGGTTATGGACAGTGCACAGTGGCGGGAGGCCGATGCCGCGCCGGCATTTTCCGCCATCAATGATCTCTACCTGCGGAAATTGCGCGTCCTGGAGAACTACAACGAATCCCAGTTAGAGGAGAACTTCATCCGCCCGGTGCTGCGCATCCTGGGGCACTACTTCGGCGTGCAGGGCAAAGTGCTGGGAAAGGACCGGACGCCGGACTACGCCTTCTATCCCGATGAGCCGAGCCGGGAGGAAGCAGAGGCCCATCCCGGCGAGGACTACTACCGGCGCGCTGTGGCGGTGGGCGATGCCAAGTCCTGGAAGATCTCTCTGGACAAGAGCCGCAAGGGGCAGGGAAGCTTCGAGATGCAGAACCCCAGCTTTCAGATCGACGTTTACCTGCGAGACACGCCGCCCAAGTGGGCGATTTTGACATCGGGCCGGCTCTGGCGGCTCTACCACGAGACGACGAGCTACAAGCTGGACTATTACTACGAGGTGGATCTGCCGGCCCTTCTGGCCGCGGAAGATATCGAAAATTTCAAGTATTTCTATCTCTTTTTCCGGCGGGAGGCCTTCGGGCAGACGGTGGACGGCGGCTGCTTCCTCGACCAGGTGAGGGAGGAGAGCGTGGCCTATGCCCAGGAGATTGGTGAAGACCTTAAGGAGAACGTCTACCGGGCCATGAAGATCCTGGCGCAGGGCTTCCTGGCCGAGGCCCTCTCAGGCGCGCCGCAGCCCAGCCAGGAGGCGGTGGCCCGGGTGCAGGAGAACAGCATGCGGCTGCTCTATAGGTTGCTCTTTATCTTTTATGCGGAGAGCCGCAGCCTGCTGGACACCAATAACAGGTACTACTACGAGCTTTCCTTACAAAAGCTGAAGGCGGATGTGGCGGAGCGGCTGGACAAGGACGAGCCGCTGCTCTGTGTGCGGTACTCTTACTGGGAGAGCCTGAAAAACCTCTTCAGCCTCATCAACGACGGCAGTGAGTCGCGCCGCATAGCCAGAGAGGAGTTTTATATCCCGGCCTACAACGGCGGGCTCTTCGACCCGGCTAAAAATGGATTCCTGGAGAGCGCGCGCATCGGAGACTCATTTCTGGCAAAGGCCATTGACCTTTTGGCGCGTTCGGGCCAGGCCCCTAAAAAAGGATTTGTGGACTACTCTTCTCTGGAGATCCGCCACCTGGGTTCGATCTACGAGGGCCTGCTGGAGTATCGGCTGCGGGTAGCAGAGCAGCAGATGGCTGCCGTCAAGGAGAAAGGCAAGGAGCTGTGGCTGCCCGCAGGCGACGCGGGCAAGCGAAAAATCCTGGACCGCGCAGAGGCAGGCGAGATCTATCTGGCCACGGACAAGGGCGAGCGCAAGGCTACCGGCTCCTACTACACCCCGGATTACATTGTCAAGTACATTGTCAAGAACACCATCGAGCCGGTGATTGAGAAGAAGAAAGAGGAGTGGCTGGGCACCAGTCGGCCCTTTGCCGATCATATTCTCTCCATCAAGGTGCTCGATCCGGCCATGGGCAGCGGCCATTTTCTGGTGGAGGCCACGGACCAGTTGGCTCGCTGGCTGGTGCAGGCCTGGGCCACAGCCAGGCCGGAGGAGGCGGACTCAAAGGAGATAGCCGAGCAGGATGTGCACTGGGCGCGCCGGGAAGTGGTCAGGAACTGCATCTACGGCGTGGACCTCAACCCCATGGCCGTGGAGCTGGCCAAGTTATCGCTGTGGCTGACCACCGTGGCCTCCAACAAGCCGCTCAGCTTTCTGGACCACCATCTGAGATGCGGAAACAGCCTCATCGGGGCGGAGCTGGACCGGCTCACGGTGCTACCGGGCGGAGAGAAGGAGCAGACGTCGCTCTGGAACTATGGCCTGAAGAGCCACACCGATGGCCTCTTAAAAAAGTACAGCCTCATGGCGGCGCTGCCGGATGACAACCTGCAAATGGTCAAGTGGAAGGAGGATCAGTTCCGCCAGATCAAGGAATCGGAGCTATCCCGCAGGCTCTACGAGCTTTCCAACGTCTGGCTGTCGACATTTTTCGGTAACAAAGTGAGCGATGATGATTACTACGAGCTGCAAAACCACCTCAGCCCGGAGAAGTTTGCGGACTGGGCCGGGCTGCGAGGGCAGGAGTGGTTCACACGGGCGCAGGCGCTGGCGGGGGAGAAACGGTTTTTCCACTGGGAGCTGGAGTTTCCGGAGGCGTTCCAGGAGGAAGGGCGCGGGTTTGATGTGGTGATTGGGAATCCGCCGTATGTGCGGCAGGAACGCTTGAGCGATGACAAGCGATACTTTGAGAACGGTTTTAAAGTCTATCACAACATAGCAGATCTCTACGTCTATTTCTTTGAGCGTGGGCATGAAGTTCTCAAAAATGGCGGAACCTTCGGATTCATATCGAGCAATAAATTCATGCGTTCAAATTATGGCAAGCCATTAAGGAATTACCTTAGAGAAAGCACTTACTTAACTCAGATAATCGATTTTGGGGAGCTTCCAGTTTTTCCGGAGGCTGCCACATTTCCTGCAATCTTTTTAACAGAGAAAGTAAAACCTACATCTGCATCCATTACTATCTACACCAAAGTTGCATCTCTTGAGTTTATATCGCTAGATTCTCTTGTGGCATCACAGGGATTGAGCCTTTCGACAAGTGCTTTTGAAGGTGAGAACTGGTCTCTGGCAAAGAATGACGAATCTGGAATAATGGAGAAATTGAGTAAGATCAGCTTACCCTTGGGGGAATACACAAAAGGTACAATAAAGCGCGGAATTCTCACAGGGCTTAATCAAGTATTCGTAATCGATAAATCAATACGAGACGAATTCGTTCGCAAAGATCCAAAAAGTGAAGATATCCTCAAACCAATCATAGTTGGAGACGACATAAGAAAATACGAGACAAATTACAAATATAAATATATAATTTGGACGTATTCTGGAATTGATCTCGATAAATATCCCGCAATTAGAGGTTACCTGGATTCGTTCAAAGAAAAGCTTGAAAAACGATGGGACAAAGGCAACAACTATTATGAGCTTCGCGCTTGCGATTACTATGATGCACTTAAGAATCCTAAGATAGTCTATCCAGATATTGCCAAAGAAAGCAGAATGACTCTGGATCGTGATGGATTTTTTCTTACCAATACTGCCTATTTTATTCCTACAGAAGATATTTATTTATTAAGTTTGCTGAATTCCAGGCTGCTATTTAATTATTACAAAAGGACTGCTTCGGTGCTAGGTGATGCAGATAAAGGAGGACGAATGCGCTGGTTCTCACAAGATGTGATTCGCCTTCCCATCCGTCGCATCTCCTTCATCACCCCCGCGCCCGAGCGCGCCCGCCTGGGAGCGGAGCTGGAGCAGCTC
>JANYKI010000087.1 GCA_025361645.1 Methanothrix sp. | reverse complement strand
CCTCATTGAAAAGAAACCTTACATGGCTAAGAGCGTGCTGGATGCAAGCTGGAATAGATTTCGGACTTACGTTACGTACAAGGCTGAAAGTGCTGGTCGTAAAGTGGTCCTGGTCAATCCTGCCTATACATCTCAAATGTGCTTTGGATGCGGTTCAATCGTAAAGAAGGATCTCTCGGAAAGAGTCCATAATTGTCCTCGATGTGGGTTGGTCATGGATCGAGATCTCAACGCTTCAAAAAATATTCTCAGACTGGGACTACAGTCTGCGGCGAAAGCCTAGATGCCCGCGACTTCAGTCGTGGGAGTCACAAAAGCTACGTCCTAGTCATGCGAAGGAGCCTGCTGGCAATGGCTCCTGCCTGCGGGTACGGGGACGAGCCCGCGTCCCGAGCAAGTGCGGGCGCGCGTGCGGGACCGCAGAAGAATTTGACCTATCTCCATTTTGCCTAATAAGCTGTGACATGAACCGTTCATCACTCATCAGCACTTCGCGGCTTCGCGCCTTCGCGTGAGACCGTACCCAAGGGGAATCTCACGCCAGACCGCCAAGCCGAGAGTAAGCTCTCAGGATATGACCGCCGTGCCGTTCTCCAGCCGTACCCCGCTGGCCCCGCCCAGCTTGACCACAGGTCGCCCGGAGGAGTTGCCCTTCGCCTCCGTGCCGACCTCAAATGCCTGCGGGTCCATATTCTCCGAACTCCAGGCTTCCTCCCTTCTCTCCAGCACCCCTCCATCACGGCTGAGGACCAGATCCACCAGATGCACCGCAGAGACCTCGCCCTGTTTCATGAACGGCGTGGGATCAAACTGCAGCAGCATTGTGACATTGCCAGCGGACAGATCGCTCTCTACGCTCTCTTCTCCCACTTCGTCGCCGGCGTCATCCACTATGATGCCCTGCAGCTCGTACCGGCCGGGCTTGATGACAGTCACATTTACCCCGACGGCAATGGCGGAGCGGGTCGTCCGGTTGACATACTCGCCGGTCAAATAGGCGACTGGTGGCTGGAACTCTTTTGGCTCCCGGTTTATGATGATCTCTTTGTCGAACCGATCGATGTAGCTTCCACTCTTATCGTAAAGTATCAGGTTTTGAATTCGCAATGGCCCGCACTTGCCATATCTCCAAATATCGGTGCCGCTGGCATTGACCATTATGCTTCCGCTCTCATTGAGCGCAAAGCTGCGATCTATTGTTCCAATCCAGCCGCCGCTGCAATCGGCCAGCACCCCATTTAGCCGAAACTCTCCCGGAGCTGTGATGTTCAGGCCAAAGCCTAAAGTTAGGTCGTCAAAGAGGCCGTCCTTGTCGCGATCTATTGCCTCGTCTTTCGTAAGGCCCGTCAGCCTGCTGCCAGCTATGCTCACGCTCACCGGAATCTCAAAGGTGTGACTATCTGAAGAGATTTTTATGTATCCATCCAGCCTGGGAAGCGATGTACCTTCTGGTATGGTGAGATTGGCCTCGACCATTCCGTTGGAGTCGCTCTCTAATCGCTCTGGGCCAATGGTTGTGATCCAGGCCCACTCTTCCTCTGCATATTCCTTGACACGAACTCTAAAGGACGCTCCCGCATTCGGAACATTGTATCCGTAAACCTTTAGCGTCCAGTTGCCTACTTCGGGATTGCTGATTTCCACAGGACCGATATCACCTGAGCCTAAAGCCACGTTCTCCTCCGTGGCAATGCCCTCGGGATTCTCGAAGACAAGCGCAACCTCGCTATCATTGCTGCCACCAACAGAGCTTAACTCTGCTGCGATCTTCTTTGTGCTCTTTGTGACATTTACGGTTTTATTCCATGTTTCTTTATATCCCACATGGCCCTCAAGCTCCCGGATAGTGGTGTTCTCGATCACCCCGGTGTAGCTGAGGTTTTGCAGAGACAGACCAAGATTCCTCAATATGAACTGTGTCCTGGTGCTCGTGCCGGCGGATACAGCCTCCAGACTCCAACGGATGGGAGAAGTCTCCAACTGAGATCGTTCTACCTGCAGTGTGTAATTGGCCACCTGCGATGCATTCTCGCTATGCACGGCAATAAGCCATTTTCCCGAGGACGGGGCCTGTATCTTCTTTTTCTCCTGTCGGCTTATCTTCTCACCTGTGTAATACTCGCTGGTGGGAGAGATGAGGAATAGATCGAGATTAGTGTCCTGCTGCCACTTTAGAGATGCTTCAAACTCAGTGGTTCCGGGCTTCATCTCCAGATAGTAGTAATGCCATTCGTTTCCAATGAGCGATCCGGTCTTATTGCCCACTCCTCTGGAGATATTCAAGGGCATGGCCACATTCACGCTGATGGGAATCTGGAGAATATTCTCATTTTCTTTTGATATATCAATGGTGCCGTTATAAAGCCCAGGAAGGGTGTCCTGCGGCACAGTAATCGAAGCCGCAAAGACCTTCTGATCGTTGGACAGAATCGTTTCCGGCAGGAGCTGTAGGCTTACCCAATCGGCTACATCTCCCTGCACTGATGTTTTAAGGTTTTTTATCTCCTGATCGCTGAAAAACACAAAGCGCAAATTCCAGTCTTCATCGCCCGGAGCCAGAGCGTATATCTTCTTTTGCGGCCTGTCTGCACCCGTATCCAGCCCCACATATACTCCTTTTCCTGCCGGCAGGTATGCCCAGCGACCGGCGGTCCAGCGATCCGGAATCACTCCACACAGATTACTATTATTACTATTATTCAAAATTATATCATAAGAAGAAAGCGCATCCAGCATTCCTGCACCTTGATAGTACTCTTCGTAACTTTCACCCAGGGTATTGTTCAGTTTTGTTGCTCCCCGGGTCATGGCCGCTTTGACGCCTGCCGCACTGAGGTTGCCGTTTGCCTGCAAGAGCAGTGCAGACAGGCCTGCCGCCACTGGTGCGGATAGGCTGGTGCCCGACTCTTGGGAATAATAAATATCTACGGATTTCGGCCTTTTCACACCGACGGGCACAATGGAGATGATATCAACGCCCGGTGCCACAACGTCGGGCTTGATCCGATCGTCCCTGGTGGGCCCTGAACCGGAAAAGCCGGCGATATGGCCCTTCGCATCCGTGGCTCCCACAGTGATGACCTTTACACCATCGCCCGGGGAGTCGATCAAGCCCGGTGGCAACGCTAGGACGATTGGGACGAGGAGATAATACACATCCTTTTTGGCCCCGTCGGTCTGGGATAAGTCTACCGGTGTCTTCCCCCGGCCTACCTGGCTGCTGGAGGTTCCCGCCACCTGACCTCCTGTTTCGCTGCTGTTGCGGTTGCCTGCCGCCACACAGACCACGACTCCGGCACCTGCGGCATTGTCCGCAGCCATGGTTATGGGCGGATTGGTCTCGCCCAGATTTATGCCGCCCAAGCTCAGGCTAAGGACATCAGCCCCATTGTAAACGGCCCACTCAATTCCCGCGATGATATCCGATACTTTGCCGTTCCCTTTGCCATCGATTACTTTGACACTGATCAACTTTGCTCCGGGTGCAATTCCTTTATACCTTCCATTGGAGGCCGCACCTGAGCCGGCAATGATTCCGGCCACCATTGTTCCGTGTCCCAGCAAATCGTCTGCCGTGATCTCATCTGCCAGGAAATTCTTCTCGGCTACTACCTTGCCGATCAGGTCGGGGTGATTTTTATCTATCCCTGAATCGATTACCGCTACGGTTATTCCCTGACCGTCGATCCCCTTTTCCCAGAGGCGGTCTGCTTTTATAATTTGAGCAGGAGAAATATATCCATCCGTTGAGATCGATTCGTTCAGAGAGATAGATTCACCGAGAGATGAGTTATTATCGGATGAATATATTTGTGTTCTGCCATCAAAATAAATTCCCGATACCAGATCGCTTTCTGCAATCTTTTTTATGGCAATAGCCGTAGCCTCCCCTGCCAGGCCGGGGATGAGACTATACCGGTACCTAACAGTGAGGTCGTTAGAAATGAGGTTCTCCGGGATAAGACTGCCTGGATTGAAAGGGACGGCCGATTTGAGCATCACAATTACAGGGATCTTTTCCGCTTGGATCAGTCCATCCCCTTGCTTAGCGAGCAGCTGTGCAAGCTCTGGATCGATCTTCTGATCGGCTGTAGAAGGAAGCTTTGCTGCCTGTGCAGAGGAGAATGCTGCTAAAATTAAGCATATAATAACTAAAATATTTCGATTCATATTCAACCAAACCTGTCTAACGATGTATCCACGGCCCCTACCCTAAAATCAGATGTAAGTAGATAATGCTAAATAAACCTGTGGTACTTCTAGGATTGATGATGCTGGAATGGCTGGTTTCCTATCTGCTCTGGATTAGCTTGGTTCTACTCCTAGCATCGGCCCTGACCAGGATCAGCCGTATCGCAGTTCCCGGATGGGCCCTCTTTGCATTCTTCTGGCTCAGCCAGATTGAGCATTATCTGGCCATAGAGGACTACTTCAATGTGGCTCTCTTTTTAGCGGCAGGTCTCTTGAGCTTCTACATGGCCTGGATTGTGATGAGCAGGGGCTTTTCATCAAAGGCATGCTATTGGGCAAGCTATGCGGCTGCCGTCTGTGGAATTATCTATTTTCCATTTGCCGAAATACAGGTCCTTCAGGTCTGGCTGATTGGATTTACCACGCTTATAACCGCAAAGATGCTGCAATTCCTCTCCGTCCCCGTGATCATGGAGAGCTGGAACATAATGAGCCTCAACGGCCGGTCGGTGCAGATCATCCTGGCCTGCACGGCCATTGAGAGCATTGCCCTTTTTGCCGGAGTGATTTTGTCGGTTGAGGCGCCACTGGGTCGCAAGCTTGCGGCGCTGGCTGCATCCACATTCTCGATCTATCTTTTGAACATTGTGAGAAATGGATTTGTACTCATGGCCTACGGATGGAGCTGGTTTGGGGAAGGCAGCTTCGATATTGCTCATAATATAATTGCCAAGGTAGGATCGACATTAGCGCTCCTGGCCATATCTTACCTGGTATTCCTGCTCTTGCCGGAGCTTTTGTCAATCATTGATGAGCTGGCAGCAGAGATCAAGCCGGGAAGAGGAGATGCAGCATGAAGCTGGCAAGAAATTCCACCGCATGGATATCGGTGCCCATGTTTCTCAGTGCTGCGCTGGCCGTGGCAGGACACTGGTACATGACTGGCGTAGCTTTAGCTGGATTTGTTTTTATGATATTCTTTCACCGGGACCCGGATCGCCTTCCGGGGGGGGAAGGCATGCTTTCGCCAGCCGACGGAAAAATTATTCAGGCCACGCCTCAGAAGATTACCATCTTTATGAGTCCCTCCAATGTGCATGTAAATCGAGCGCCTCTGGATGGAGTGGTGCGCGATATCGAATACCGGAAAGGCACTCATCGGCCTGCTTTTATGAAGCGGGCATGCAAGAATCAGCAGAACCGGATGCATTTAGAGACCGATGACGGTGACATGGAGCTATGCCAGATAACGGGAACTCTGGTCCGAAAGATCATCTGCTACGTCCAACCCGGTGATCAGGTCTCGCGAGGAGAAAGAATTGGCATGATCCGTTTCGGCTCGAGGGTAGAAGTTAGCATTCCCTGTGGCTACAATCTGCAAGTGCATATGGGCGACAAAGTCCGGGCGGGAGAAACGGTGGTTGCGGTGAGGAGTTCATGAATGTCTTCCGGGTTATTCGGCTGCCGGACTTATTCACGCTTTTAAATGTCGTTTTCGGATTTCTGGCAATTCTTGCCGCGGGCGGAGCCTGGGGCGGCATTTATCCCCAGTATGCCGTAGTGTTCATACTTCTGGCAGCAATGGCCGACGGTCTGGATGGGTTTTTGGCGAGAAAGGTGGGCGGCAGTCCCCTGGGCGCCAACCTGGACTCTTTAGCGGACCTGATCTCCTTTGGCACGGCACCTGTTTTTCTTGCCATCTCCGCCTTTCATCTTCCGCCCCACATTTGGCCGGTGGGCATTTTCTTCCTGCTCTGCGGGACGCTGCGCCTGGCCAGATTTAATGTCGTCTCCGGCAAAAGCGATTCGTTCTTCGAGGGGCTTCCCATTCCGGCCGCTGGCATAGCTCTTTCCGCCAGCGTCCTTTTGGGCAGGCCGACACTCACCATTGTCCTCATGCTGTTTTTGGCGCTGCTCATGACAAGCAGCATCTTCTACCCCAAAATCAGAGATCTTCGCGTCATGATTATCTTGGGCGGCATATTTCTTGTGGTGGGATTGTTCCTTTTCCGCCAGCACGATATTCTTTATGCCACTCTTGTAGTCATAGCGCTTATCACTCTCTATCTGACCAGTCCGGTGGTGATTTCACGCCTACGAAAAAGGAGATAGCCGCCTTTGAGGCGGGCATCAAGCTTGGCGCGCTCTACCATCAGTTCGTAGGAGCGCCTGTAAGCCTCAAGACAGCAGCCGGCCTGGAAGAGGCCATGCAAGCGAGTATCTCCCTGCAGCCTTACGTGAAGGAGGTTCACGTCAGCATAAACCGGCAGATGCTGAAGGAAAACTTCTTTGGATATGGCGAGCTGGAGGGGCGCATGATAATCGCGAAGGTGCAGATAGATTATGAGGGCGAGGTCGTCAATGCCAAACTGGAGTACGACGCAGAAAAGAAATATCCGCTCATGAGCTTGGTCTAGTCCGGATACGAGTCTGGTGATTGATACGAGGAACTCCCGCACCGAATAGCGAGATGCTCTTCTATCAGACGGAAGACGGCCAATCCCGTATCCAGGTGTGGCTTTCTGACGGCACCGTCTGGCTCAGCCAGAGGCTTTTAGCGGAGCTTTATCAGGTGTCGACGCGAACCATCAGCGAGCATATCATCAACATATGAGAGTAGTAGAGCCGCTTGAAAGCCTCCGCAAGGGGCGTGCCGGCCAGCAGGATCTCGCCTCCCGCTCGCTCCACCAGGCCAATATCTTGCAGGCTGGTAATGATGCGGGAGACTGATTCACTCCGGAGGCCTAGCACCTCATGGAGATCATGGGGGTGCACAGGCATCTCGGAACGGGTGATTAGAACCAGTGCCCTGATCTCATTTTCGCTCAAACGCATTGTCTTAGTATAGAATCAACCAAGTATATAATATTGACTCTTCATTAAGACGTTAGCTAGCCTTCACCAAATACACCTACCTGCAAGCGCATCCGGTTGTGGAAGCCGGAAATCCGGGCGCGGTCGGCCTGCTGGCTGAAGGGAATGGTGAATATCCGGGCCCGGCTGCGGGAGAGGCTACAGGCTGCGTGGGGTGGAGGAGCTGGGGATCGAGCGGATCTCCTTTCACAAAACGAGATAAAGAAGCAACATTCATAGGACAATCAGATGGACCGCGAATCAATCCTCCGCCTCATCGCCGACCTCTGCCGCCGCCATGGAGAACTCGAGGGCCTGGAAGCCAAGGCCGCCCACACAGGCACCCCAGCCGACCTCTTCAAGCCCCTCTCCGCCTTCGCCAACCGCGCAGGAGGCGGCATACTGCTCTTCGGCCTGGACGGGGACGCCGGCTTCAAGGTCGTGGGCGTGGGCAACCCTCGCAAGCTGCAGGAGGACCTCAGCGGCCTGGCCGCCCAGATGGAGCCGCCTCTTCGCCCCAGCTTCTCTGTGGAGGAGATCGAGGGCGAAACCCTTGTAGCCGTAGAAGTCCCAGAGGTCGCCTACGATCAGAAGCCCTGCTACCACCGCCCGCACCGTCTCCAGGAAGGATCCTTCATTCGCGTGGGAAACTCCACCCGGCGGATGAGCGACTACGAGATCTACAGTTTCATCAGCTCTCGCACCCAGCCCAAGTTCGATTCTGAGGCCATCTCCGAAGCCACCCTGGAGGACCTGGACAGAGGCAAGCTGGAGGAGTATCTGGCCCAGCAGAGAAAGGCACGGCCCAATGCGCCCTATTGGATCCAGCCATTTGAGCAGATATTAAGCCAGCTCCGCATAGTGATCAATACAGACGGTATCCTGCGCCCCACCCTCGCCGGGCTGCTCATGTTCGGCTCCTTTCCCCAGAGATTCGAGCAGCAGATGGTCGTGGTCTTCCTGCAATTTTACGGCACCACAACGACGGAGGAGGCCCCCTCCGGAGAGCGTTTCCTGGATAACCGCAAGTTTGAGGGCACTGTCGAGGAGATCATAGACAATGCCACGGACTACGTGATGGCCAGCATGCGCAAGGGCAGCCTTATCCGAGGCGTTACCAGGCAGGACATTTATGAGTATCCGGAGGTTGCCCTGCGAGAGGCCATTGTCAACGCCGTGGCCCACCGGGACTACAGCCACTTCGTGCGCGGTAGCCATATCCAGGTGCGGATGTTTGCCGACCGCCTGGAGGTCGAGAACCCAGGAGGGCTCTATGGCAGAGTGACCATCGATAAATTGCAGGAAGGCCAGTCCACCAGGAACCGGCTGCTCATGCATCTGATGGAAGATGTCCACCTGGTGGAGAACAGGGGCAGCGGCATAGATGCCATGCAGGATGCCATGCAAAAGAGGGGACTGCCGGCGCCGGTATTCGAAGACAAGAGGACGGCGTTTCTGGTGAAGTTCTACCAAAAAACCCCGATCGAAATGCCTCTTGCAGACGAAGAACAAAGAATCCTCGCCTACGTAAAGAAGCACGGCTTCATAAAAAGGGCTGATGCCCAGGAGATGCTGGACGTAAACGAGGCCAGGGCCAGGTATCTGCTGCAGAAGATGCAGAAGGCGGGACAACTACGAAAAGAGGGACGATATAGGGACGCCCGCTACTTGCCAGGATACCAATAATTTACCAATAATTTATGGATCATTGGTAATTCTTGGAACATGGACAAGCGCATCAAGCAGCACCGGGCTCTGAGCCTCAAGCTCAGCGTCGCCCTTGTCGTCGTCGCAGATCTGGAGGGACGGGAGAGCTGGCGGACATCCGGGCCCGGCTGCGGGAGTAGGCACGGGCCGAGGGCAGAGCACGGCAGAGATCCGGGCGGGCCAATGTGGGAGGGGCTGAGTGTCTTCTGGTTGAAGACGGAGAGCAAGAGGGGCAAGGAGTACGAGTACTTGCATTCTGCCTGAATGGTTCGAGATAAGGACGCGCAACTTGCACATGAGGAGTTGCAAGAGGGTGAGCCAAGAGGTGGCGCTAGCTATGGCGCCGAGGATGAAGGCAGAGGAGCTAGGGATCGAAAAGTGATTTATTGGAGATATGATGAGAGAACGCTACATTTATCGCTATGGAGATTAGAAGAATAAAGAAAAGATCAGAAGATGGATATTATGTCAAAAGAAAGGCGTATTCTGACCGATGAAGAAAAAAAAATAGTCAGAGAAAAATATGGAAAACTCTGTTACATTTGCGAGGTGAGTTTAGATGGGTATGCAGACAACGAAATTCAATACGACCATATATTTTCACATGCATCAGAAATAACTGGCGGGGAGGATCTCGACAAATTTGCCCCGATTCATGCATCATCAAACCCTGCCAAAAAAAATTGTCACCTTGGAAAAGGTACCAAGACATGGTACGATTATAAGGAAGAATTGAGAATAAAAAGCAAACTGAAAAAGATCACTGGATTGAAGGATTTATGCAAAGACGCGAAGCAGTGCTATTTTAAAAAAATTAGCGATACCGAAATTGTGTTAAATGGCAAGCATATCCAATTATATAATCAGAAACTATTCGGAAAAGAAGATAACTTATATTTCTTCGATGATATCGATGTTGATTACATAGAAAATGATAACCTCATTCAGTTGCGCCCACTAGACGAAGATAAGATCCTTCCACTTACACTACATCTCAGGGGTTCTGTACAGCTTCTTCCGTCGATTGGTCGATTGGACTTAAAAGAAAACAAAATTAAAATATTCGATGGCCAACATAAAGCAGTGGCACAGATAATCGGAAACGAGAAAAAATCAATTCCATGTATAATTTTCGTTGATCCAGATATTTCATCCCTTCAAAGAACTGTCTTTGATGCACACAGCAAATTTTTGCAGCAAAGATACAAACGCTCACACATCATGGACAAAATCGCTGAGCAATACAAAGCCAAAGTGGAACAATGGAAGTTAGCTCATGGGGACTTTCCCTACAGTGAAATGGATATCCTAAAAGGTGAGAGCAAGGCTCAACGACGAAAAATTATCCTCGCATCGATCCTTGAAGAACTAAGCAGCTGCGGTGCGTTCATCGATGGCAAATACAACTTCGAGACAGATTTTGTTGATATCACAAAGAAAAAGAGAGCAAGACATAACCCAATGCTTTGGGATAACTACGAGCGATTAGTCTCTCTTCTGGTAAACCTCGAACCAGTCAGCGAAACTTCTGTTTTGCCAAATAATTATAGGGCAGATGAAATAGGGAATCTCAAATACATCCTTGGTAATGTGTATTGGTACGCGATAAAGGACAAATGGAATCCTGATAATCCGGATTCTGAAGCTCATCAACTCGCTGTGAGGTACTTCTATGATAAAGTGTTTGAAGTATATGTACCAATTATTGTGAAGGCCCTCAGATTCTCTTATGAGCAAAAGACGGATAGAGCCTTGAGGGAAGATGAAGGGTTATGCTACAGAGAGCAGTTTTCCGAAGATCTAAAAAAGAGATTTGCAAGAATATTTGAACGTTTATTCAGACACGGAATATGGGCTAATCCGATGCATAAAGAGATATTTCGTGCAACCACATCTGGTCCTATCGCAGATCTTTTCTCAAAGGAAGGCATTGATTACATATACTTAGCAAAACTTGAATAACCCCGTTTCATTTGCAGAAGAATGTAATATATGTTGCTTATAATATAGCACTCCGAAACAAAAGATCGAAGTCTCATGCGGTCCAGCGCCGCAGGTCCTCGGGTGCCTACATCTCCAGGACCTGTCTAAAATGCTTCTGGGCTAGCTCGATGTCACCAGTTCAATGGGCAAAGGCTTGTTCCTACACGATCTGCGGGTCCTGTGGTCAGCCACCAGAGCTCGCGGGCGCCCGCCCGCAGGTGGCCCGAGCGCCTGGGCTACGCGAGGGCGCGGGCATTAGCGAGAGGAGCTGAAGGGCGAGGATGAGGTGGTCGTTCGTGATAGCTTCAAGATATTGAAGTTTGAGGATATAATTGGTCGAGGGAGACACAAGATGTTGGACGGCAAAAAGCTCATTGTCATGGTTTCATCCACCGTATATGGATACGAAGAGTTACTGGATCGAATCTACACACTATTGACCGCATTCGGTTACGAAGTCTGGATGTCACATAAAGGAACAATGCCGGTTTTTTCAAACATCTCGGCCTTCGAAAACTGCCTGGCGGCGGTAGAGAAATGTGACCTGTTTTTTGGTCTCATTACCCCTCACTACGGAAGTGGAAAAGATGAGGTGGGACTTTCCATCACTCAAAGAGAGATTCGAAAAGCCATTGAGCTGAATAAACCACGCTGGCTTCTTGCGCATGATCATGTGGTCTTTGCCAAATCGCTTCTGGACAATATAATCTATCAGGGTGGGACAGGTCGAAAAGGGCTCTCGCTAAAGCAGAATCAATTAATGGATGATCTTCGCGTTATCGACATGTACGAAGAAGCCATTCTCTCCCAAAAGCCCATCCGAGATAGGCAGGGCGATTGGGTTCAAAAATTCTCCACAAACGATGATGCTGCGCTATTCGCAACTGCCCAGTTTTCTCGCTATCAAGAGGTTGAGGCGTTTTTGCAGGAGAACTTTTCCGACAAAGACCGCATCGTCAGAACGCTTCAGGATAATGGAGGACATTCATGAAGAAAGAAGAGCTTAAAGAAATCCTTCTTCTTGGCGAGGGTCGAAACGTCGAGTTCAAATCTCATTGCGAAAACCTCAATGTCATTGGTCGGACAATCTGCGGTTTCCTCAATTCTGCCGGCGGTTACCTGGTATGCGGTATGGGTGACCAGGGGCAACTGCTCGGTGTCGATAATCCAAATAATATGGCAAAGAATATCGAAGAGATTCTGCAAAAGTACCTTTCCCCAAGATCACTGGTCTCCGTCCAGGTGCAAGAGGTTGAAGGGAAGGCTTTGCTCGTTATTGAGGTTCCAGCCGGCAAAGACTTGCCCTATGCATTTCGGGATGCCATTTATCTTCGGGTAGGCCAATCAACCCAAAAGGCTGATATCGATACCATCCGTGATATGGTGCTGCGTAAGCAAGTGGAACCGGAAAGATGGGAGAGACGCTTCTCTTCTGCTGATATAGAACAAGATATTGATACGGATGAAATCCGTTCTGCTGTAGCGAATATTCAAAAAGTTAGGCGTGCTTTTTTCAGGGACGCAGAAAATCCCTACGCAATACTTGAGGACCTATCAGTTGCCAAGTATGGAAGACTGACAAACGGTGGCGACGTTTTGTTTGGCCGAAATCCGGCAAAAAGATTGCCACAGGTCCGCGTAAGAGCTGCATATTTTGCTTCGGACAAAGCCGGCAATACCTTTAAAGACATGAAGTCTTTTGAGGGTCCGCTGGTTCCTGTGCTCGAACAGGCATACGATTTTATCATCCGCAATACACCGACAACTGCGACGTTTCCAAAGAACGAGCTGCAACGCCTGGATGAATTTCTCTATCCACCGGAGGCGATACGTGAAGGTTTGGTCAACGCATTTGCACACCGGGACTATACCGACTCTTCCGGCGGCATTGCGGTGCATATTTACCCAAAACGACTAGAAATTTGGAACTCAGGCAGCTTGCCGGAAGGGATTACCCCCGAGACACTGATCAACGGACATCTTTCCGTGCTTAGGAACCCGGATATCGCACATGTTCTTTATTTACGCGGCTTTATGGAGAAGGTAGGGCGTGGTAGTGTCCTAATCTTGAGAAAATGCAAAGAAAGGGGGCTTGCAGAGCCCGTTTGGACATCCGATGAAAAGACAGGTGTAACTCTGACATTTTTTGCTTCGGAAGTCACCACGGAAGTTACCCCGGAAGTCACCCAGGAAGTTGCCCTGCAAGTTACCCCGGAAGTCTTGCAGATGCTTGGGGCATTTGTGGGGGATATGCAGCGGCGAGATCTGCAGCGCCTTCTTGGTCGGAAGGATGACGAACACTTCAGAAAAGCATACCTATTGCCAGCCATCAAGGAAAACTTGATAGAGATGACGCTGCCCGATAAACCGCATAGCAGCAAACAGAGATACCGGCTTACGGGAAAGGGGCGTTTTTTGCTTGAGAGCAGTCGTTCATGACTGATTCCTGGGCCAGGCCGCAGAGGTCCTCGGGTGCCTCCATCTCTTGCGAATGGACTGGCACCCCCAGCTTGATCTTTCCGGGCCCCTTGAGTCGCCTATCTGAAAGAGCACCTGCAAAAAGGGTTTTGTGGTTGATCGCTCACAGAGCGCACAGAGCCATCAAGAGTGCTTCACTCGAACTCGATTGTCCCCGGCGGCTTGGGAGTCAAGTCGTAGACCACCCTGGACACGGTGGGAATCTCGCCAGTGATGCGGCTGGAGATGCGCTTCAGAGTCTCCCAGGGAAGCTCCATCGCTTCCGCCGTCATGGCATCTCGGGAGGAGACGGAACGAACGGCCACCACCCAGCCGTAGATCCGGACGTCGCCTTTCACACCCGTGGCTTTGCCGAGGAGCGCAGCGAAGGCCTGCCAGGGGCTGAATTTCTCGACCTCTTCCTCCACAATGGCATTGGCTTTGCGCACAACATCCAGCTTCTCGGATGTGACCTCGCCCACGATCCGTACCGCCAAACCAGGCCCCGGATAGGGCATCCTCTCGCTGATCTCCGGGGGGAGGCCCAGAGCCCTCGCCACTACACGAACCTCGTCCTTGTACAGGTCGCGCAGGGGCTCGATTATGGTCTTGAATTCCATGCAACGGGGCAAGCCCCCCACATTGTGGTGAGCCTTGATGCCACCCTCAGACTCGATTCGGTCCGGATAGATGGTGCCCTGCATGAGGCAATCGCCGCCTATCTTGCGCGACTCCTCCTCAAAGACACGGATGAAGGTCTCGCCCACGATCATCCTCTTCTCTTCCGGATCTGTGACCCCTTTCAAGGCATTGAGGAACCGATCGTGAGCATTCACGCGCACCAGGCCTATTCCCAGAAAGAGTTGCTCAATTCGGTCCGACTCGAACTGCCTCATGAGCCCCGAGTCCACATAAACCGGAACCAGCCGGTCTCCGATGGCGCGACTGGCCAGCATGGCGCATACCGAGCTGTCAACGCCTCCCGATAAACCTATGATGGCGCGTCCCTTTACGTCGCGCCTGATTTCCTCGATGGCGTCCTCTATGAAACGTTGCACATTCATGGCCATAATAGCATGCCCGGCTTTGAGAATAATAGGCTTGCGGTAATGATTCTGAGTGTTGGGCTCGCCATTAAGACCTGATCGTTTCTCCTTGCCCCATCGGGCAGCTGCACTCCAGCCACTCCTTCTCCGGGCCTACGGTCTTGTTAGCCCACTTCCATCTGGCTTTGCCCGCCAATGTGAAGTTGCCGACCAGATGCGTATCGGTGAATCCGCCCGGCCAGTAGGCGGTGCGATCAGCCAGACCCAGTACCTGGGCGTCTGTCTCCAGATAGGAAAGGGTCTTGCCCAGCTGTGCCCGATAGCTGAGGTTGAGGTTCTTAGCCTCGTAGTATCTATCGCTCCAGCGAATGTCTCTGTAGTCGTTCTCGGCCCGCAGATTTGCTGACCAGCCCCCTCGCAGGGGAAGAGGAATGCAATTTTGGGAGAGGTTGAGAAAGCCAGGAGAACTATGGGCAAGGATGTTGCGCTCTATGTTGATGCTGACGGAATTATACGCCAGTTGCTCCTCGGCCTGATAGTCACCTGCTCCGTGCTCGCCGTATTGCAGGACCGATCCGATTATAGGCCGGATTCTGGTAGTGGCTGATGCCGAAAAGTTGAACTCGCCCGCCAGGATATGTACATTGTTTGTTACCGGGTAGCTATCGAATTCTGTAGAGAGCTTGCCCTCTGTGGACATAAGGCCCTTGCCGGAAACTTGGCCATCTATGCTGGCCCGAGCGGTGGGCTTGATGCTCCTCATCTTGATCACGATCTGGCCGTGTGCGCCCGGCGGAAGATTGGAAAAAGTCCAGGTGTTGGTGGTGCCTGGATCGGGGGGCGGATAGGACTCGATGAACACAGTTCGCGGATCGTAATCTTCTTTTACGATCAGATCGGCAGGCTCTAGCTGATTATTTCCATAGGTTATGGTGTAGGTCATCAGGCCTCCCGGGGTCGCGGAAGAGGGGCCGTCTTTTACATCCTCCTTTTCCAGGGGCTCGAAACTTATTATCTCGTCGCCGATCTTAATGTAATCGATAAAGGCAGATGTATCGGATACCTTGGGGTCTTTATAAATCGTAATGTAGATTTTCACAATATTCTTTCCCACTAGCCGGTCCTTGCAGTCATCAAGACTTTCGGGCAGGAATTCTTCGTCCTTATACTTCTCATATTCCAGATCAAAACCATCCAGTTCATTCCAGGTATGATTGGACATTCCCACCACTGAGCATGATTTTTTTTGCGAGAGAATTCTTGCATCCTGGAGATTTTTGCTGTCGTAGCTGTCGTCCCCATCGCCGTCAAAATATAGCTCAACTTGGACAGTTCCATCGCCTGATTGGGGATATATCCACATGCTGAACTGATCAAGATCTTCAAGTGGTAGCGGAGGGTCCAGATAGATATAGATCCGGGCATAATTTCCTTCGCTGTTTATGGATAGCTCCGCACTGCTGCCGCCATGAAAGCTCTGTCTGGCAGAGACGGAAGCATCAGCATTTTTCAGATTGCTGAGATGATAATCCAGATCTGTGAGACAGGTGGAACTAAATAGACCTATCTGGGAAAAAATAATAACAATTATTATAAAATTTAGTGATCGATTATAAGGTAATGGCTTGCCCATACATCCATGTATTTGTGTAACAGTAGAAATAAGATTCGCTCGACAAAAAAATCATCTCAATCACAAATGACCTAGATCATATCCACATAACCTCTACATGAAAAAAAGGGTTATTAACTTCGGCGATAATCGACTATTCGGCGGGTTAGGAGAGTGGGGACTTGTCCTTACCGCATGGGCAGGAGTGATGGGGAAGAGGGTATATACTCCTGCTCAGAATCCCTTAATCATTATTACTATCATTCGATCCTCTCAACGCCATCTTCTAAAACTCTTCTTAGCTCCTCGATTACAATGGGCTTGCTGATGTAATCGTCCATGCCGGCGGCCAGGCAGCGTTCCCGGTCGCCTTTCAGGGCATAAGCGGTGATGGCTATGATCCTGGGCCCCCTGGGCCAAAGCTTGCGGATCTCTTGCGCGGCCACCAGGCCGTCCATCTCCGGCATCTGCACATCCATGAGAACCACATCATAATGCTGGCGTTCTATTGCCTGTAGGACCTCGAGACCATTGCCTGCCACATCTGCGCTGTAGCCGAGCCTCTTTAGCATCTGAATGGCGACCATCTGGTTGATGGCGTTGTCTTCCGCCAGCAAAATGCGCAGCGTTCCGTTCTTCCCCTGGCTAGGATGCGTTTTTGCTCTCGTGACGCAAGAATCAACGGGAATCGATATTTCTTCCGCCTCCTCGGCAGGAATTGTAAAATGGAAGGTGGAGCCCAATTTCGGCCTGCTGACCACCCAGATCTCGCCGCCCATCAGCTCCACCAGCCTGCGGCTGATGGCCAGACCCAGGCCGGTTCCGCCGTACTTTCGTGTAGTCGTGGAATCTACCTGGGAGAACGATTGAAATAACCGGTCCAGCTTTTCCTCAGGAATTCCAATACCGGTATCGCTAATGGAAAAATGAAGCTCATATAGTCTGCTATTGGTAGTATGTATCGGCTTTGCTGTCACAGAGATCTCGATCGTCCCGGCATGCGTGAATTTGACAGCATTGCTGAGCAGGTTGACCAATACCTGACGAAGCCTGGTAACATCGCCCTTGAAGTATGCCGGAATCGCTTCATCCAGGCCATATTTCATAACCAGCCCTTTTTGATCTGCAGCCGCCTTCACCAGATCTACGGCCACGGCAATGCATTCTCGCAGATGGAAGGGCAGGCACTCCAGCTCCATCTTCCCACCTTCAATCTTGGAAAAGTCCAGTATCTCATTTATAACCGAGAGCAAGGTATTGCCGGAGCTTCTCACCGTCTCTACATAATCCCTCTCTTGTGCATTCAAGTCCGAGTTCAAGAGCAATCCGGTCAGACCCAATACAGCATTGAGAGGCGTTCTGATCTCGTGGCTCATGTTGGCTAAAAAATCCGATTTTGACCGGGCCGCCGCTTCTGCTGCCTCTTTTGCCTCAATGAGAAGGTCTTCAGCCTGCTTTTGCTCTGTGATGTCGCGGATGGATTCTATGGCCCCAAAGACATTGCCCGCAGAGTCATAGAGAACAGTAGCACTGCCCATGAGGTAGACGCTTCCGCCTCGCATGTTGGGCATGTAGGCTTCTCCATTGAGAACTCTTCCTTTTTTCTCAATATGGTCATATTTGCTCTCGATCCCTCTGTCAGCTTTTAAAATCAGGTCGATGAGTATGGGCTGGCGAGATCCATAAAAGGGCAATGCATACTCATAATCGCCCTTCCCGATCATATCCTTGGTTAAGATGCCGGTCATGGCCTCGATGGCCTTGTTCCAGGCTACCACCTTTCCCTCTCTATCGATGACTAAGGTAGCATCGGGCAGAAAATCAATGATATCCATTAAGCGCTGCTCCGATTCCAAAAGAGCCTCCTCCGCCTTCTTGCGGTCAGTGATGTCGGTAAGTAAATTCAACGTGGCTGGTTTGCCTTGCCATTCAATCAAGGTCGCATTGATTTCCACCCACTTGACAATGCCTTTGAGAGTGACCACTCTGAAAGCGTACCGGGGCGGTGCGGCCTCATTTGCGATCCGTCGCAGGTAATTTTCAACCACCATGCTCCGATCATCCGGGTGGATGAATTGGGGAAATGGTCTATCAATGAGTTCCTGCTCCGAATTCACTTCCAACAGGCTAAGCATCTTGGGATTGACAAACTTGAGCAGGCCGTCTTGCGCGACGATGATTGAATCGTTAGCGTTGTTTATCAGCAGGCTATACTTTTTCTCGCTCTCCTGCAGCGCCTCCTCCGCCCTCTTACGGTCGGTGATATCTCTGGTAACTCCCACTAGAAACTTATTTCCTGATTTGTCCATATAAAGCGTCTTTTTAACCAGGACGGTGCAAGTCACGCCGGGAGCGTAGGTATTCGCCTCCTCGTTTACGTTTTCCTCTCCCGTGGTAAATACCACCTCGTCCTTCTGCCAGGAGATCTCTGCATTCTCTTGAGAGGGGAACAGCTCATAAGCGGTCCTGCCCAAAATTTCCTCTCTTGAGCGACCGAAGAGCTTGCATGCGGCATCGTTGACCAGAATTACCCTGTGCTGCCGATCCTTGACATGAATCGGGTCGCCAATAGAATTAATTATTTTATCGAGGTAGTCTCTGGTATCCGTTAAGGCCTGGTTGGCTTTTTCTAATTCTGTCGTTCTCTCATGGACTCTCTTCTCCAGTTCATCATGAGCCCTTTTTAGCTGCTCTTCGATCTTTTTGCTCTTTGTGATGTCTCTGGCAATGCCTACCAGAAACTGATTGCCGGCTTTATCTACGTATAAGGTCTTCTTGGTGAGCATGGTTCGAACAATGCCCCGGCCATCAGTCACAAATTCTTCATTTACGTTCTCTCTTCCTGTGGCAAAGACCTCTTCATCCTTTTCCCATAAAATGTCAGCCTGCTCTTTGGGGAAAAAATCGTTACTGGTATTGCCGATCATTTCTTCATGTTTTCGGCCGGTAAAGTTGCTTTCGGCGGCGTTGATCAATACGTATCTGTGCTGTCTATCTTTGACGAATAGAGGATCGGTAAAAGAATTGATGATCATTTCCAGAAAATAGTGCTGCGATATCTCTGTGCTACTTTTTTCTTCCAGCAATTTTTCTATAGCTTGCAGCTCTAAGGATGCATCGAATAGCGTCTCGCATAGACATGCTGGGCCTGATTGGCTTTTGATCCTGAGATCATCTAATCGAGCCCGAAGCTGGCATAGTCTCTGCAGTGCGTCATTGAGTTGCATTTCTTATCCCGGAAAAGACGACTTCTTGTTTTTGTGATTCTGCGAATCGGATTTTTTTGGGTTCTAACCTCTACGATTATGCCTGTTTGTGATAAATAATTTTCCCCCTAAAATAGGTTGAAGATAGCGTTTAGCTTGTAAGAATGCGAAGGACGAACCTTTTCTCGACTGCCTGGGCCTCGGTGAGGCTACTGTTATCAACTGATTCTAGCTTACCTGCATGAATTTATATGAAATGACTACCAATCCGGATGGTGGTATCAAGTACCAGCATCAAAGAAAAGCTCTGATTCTCACTCATTCTACTCTTCAGCCTGTTATTAATAGATGCTGCGATGGAGAGATTTAATTATGTCTGGACACACAAAGTGTTCACTTGCAAAAGTGAGGCCTATCCGATGCGCGTACTACAATTGCTGCTCCTCTTCTTGCCGGTTGCCCTGCTGGCGCATTATTCCGGCATTGGTGAGATCTTCGTCTTTGCTGCCTCAGCTCTGGCTATCATTCCACTGGCAAAGATCCTGGGCGAGGCCACAGAAGTTTTGGCAGAGAAGACCGGCCCGCGCATAGGCGGGCTTCTCAATGCCACCTTCGGAAATGCCGCCGAGCTGATCATCACTCTGGCGGCAATTCGTGCCGGGCAGATGCAGCTGGTATTAGCCTCCATCACCGGCTCTATTCTGGGCAACCTTCTCCTGGTCCTGGGCTTTTCCATGTTTTTAGGCGGCCTAAAGAACGGCCGGCAAATGTTCGACCGAAGAGAGGTGGATACGGATGCCACCATGACCATTCTGGCCCTGATCGCCATGAGCGTACCCTCTCTCTTCAGCCTCTACATCCCAAACGCCAGGCTCGTTGAGGAACTGAGCCTGACCTCCGCAGGAGCCATGCTGATCCTCTATGTGCTCTTCATCATCTACACTTTAAGGAGCTGCTCTTCGGGAATATGTGGACCCGTAACAGTAAGAGAAGCCCTGCCCGAGCATGTCTGGAGCACAAACAAGGCATTAGCCATCATGGGATTCTCCATGATCGGCATCGTCCTGATGAGCGAGCTTTTAGTAGCATCGGTAGAAGCGGTCACGGCTATCCTGGGCCTCACGCCCTTTTTCGTAGGAATAATCATTGTGCCCATCATCGGCAACGTGGCGGAGCACCTGGTCGCCGTTCAGGCAGCCCGGCAGAATAAGATGGACCTGTCCCTCTCGATTGCCCTGGGCTCCAGCCTGCAGATCGCTCTCTTCGTGACGCCGGTGCTGGTCTTCGTCTCACTGATCCTGGGAAATCCACTCACGTTGCAGTTTAATCAGCTGGAGCTGATCGCTCTCACGGCTGCGTCCATGATCTCAGCCCTGGTCTCTTTGGATGGAGAGTCCAACTGGCTGGAAGGGGCCATGCTGCTGGCGGTGTATGGCATCCTGGGTCTGGCTTTCTTTTTCTTGCCTTTGCAGCTCTAACAAATGATGAAGGCGAGTTCAGGTATTTGGCAGCCAGGGCATAGGCAGCAGCCTCCCGCGCGCGTGCGTGCCTGCGGGTGCCTATGGCCGCTCGGGCGGATGGTTCCACCAAAAGGATGAAATGGATTCGGCAACAAAACCAGGCCGCAATGAAATCAGTGGCAATAGAATTAATCCTGCTTCTGGTGCTTAGTCTTGCAGCGCCAGCCTTTGCAGCTTACGAAGCAGGACCGGTTGGGCCCTACAATGTCTCTTTTGATATGAATACCACCATGGAGTACCGTGTCATTGTTGAGGCACCTACCCGTGGCGTTTCAACGGGAATTGATTTCACAAGGTATAACCTTACTGTGGACAGTACTGATTATGATGCATACTTGACGTTGACGAGATATGAGCAGCCTATGCCAGCCGACATTACTGCCAATATGGGGATCGTTCTAGCTGCTCTCCAGGGAGCAGGCGCCGACCAACCAACTATTTACCAAAATATAACGATAGACGCAAAGCCAGCAGTGCTGGGCAATTTTAGATTTGAGAGACAATTTTTAGGACAGGGCCAATACCAGGAGGGCGAACTCATCGTCGCGGCCATTTACTCTCCGGATGCAAAAGTCTACGAGGATGGCGTCTATCGCGGAAGGACCGACTGCCGCGTCATATCTACCCTCCCCTGGGAGAACATCCGGGACCTGCTTTACACCCTGCATGTCGAGGTGCCCAAAGAGGAAGGCGCGTCTATCGACCCGGATAACCTGTCCCCTCCCATAAACCAGTCATCTTTCACCAACCAGTCATGAGCATTGTCGCGGGGTTCATGGGCTATGCGGGCCTCTTACCGAGCAAAGATGCCGGACTAGGAAAGAAAGGTATGCCGCCGCAAAGTCAGTGGGTTTTTTTATTTTTGGGGTCGTAAAATCCCGTCTTTTTAATGAGTTCTTTCCATCCGTGCCCTGCAAAGGGCGTTTTCAGTATCCACTGCTGCATAGAGGGTTCATATAGACATTAGGTGATATCTACATAAAAATCACCTTTTAATATTAAGCAAATGAACAATGGTATTTGGAGGAATCTAAATTAACTCAATAAAACTGATGATGTCAATCCTGGCGCTGGGAATGCTAGTTGCAGTAGGCGCTGCCATCGAGGGTGATGGAACTGGTAGTTACGAATCTGCACCTTATGGTGGTGGTCATGACGGTTACGATGGTCATGGCGGTAATCATGATAGCGGCGGCCATGAATATAACGATTGGTTGAATCCCGGAGGGTATTCGTATAGCTGGGGTTTTTATCCAGCCTACTACTCTAACTCCTGGTATCCAACATATACGTACAACTATCCGAACTACTATTACACAGCGCCTGCGCCTGTAGTCTATCCCACTTATCCCTACTACTATGACCCGGTAGTCTATGACCCCTGGTATGGAGCCAATGTCTATGGATGGGGCGGAGCGAGTTACTACTATTCCAATAGCTGGTCCTGGTATAATCATGGCGGATACTTTTTCTAAATATCTGGCCAATGATGTAGCGCCTGATGAGTAATGCAGCATCAAAGTGTTATTCAGATGCTGAAAAATCCTGATGCTGGGATTCAGTATTTTTTTTATTATCATTTAATGAATAATAAAAAAAATAATTATTCGAAAAAAAATTGCCCTATCAGGCCGTTGTTGTCTCTTCAGACTTCAACTCTTCGGGTCCAGTTACTTCTGCGGCAGGCTCCTTTGCAGGTGGCGAGATGAGCTCGGCCGTGACACGTTCGCCGGTGTGCTTCTCGACATAGTCCACCTCTTTCAGCCCCAGGTGCTGAATGATCATATCCGCCAGGCCGCGCCTGATCATGAGCCATTCCTTGTAGTAGGAGAGCTCCCAAAGAACGGTAATTATAGCCACATCATCTTTTATTTCCGCTTCAAGATCCATGCGGGCAAAGGTTTTGATGAGGGCTTTGAGCTTCTCTTGCCGATCCTCTATGAACTCATTGATCTTGTACTCATAGACGATGGTCCTGTCGGCCAGAGGATGGTTAAAGTCAACGCTCACCTTTCGCCCGAATACTCTGGTGACGGTTCCAACCTTATTCTCTATGCCGATGCGCATGCCGGGAACGGGCTTTTTCTCCTTAAACCGGTTTATGGGAACGATCTCAGTTTTCTTGGGGTCCCGCAGTCCGAAGGCGCCCTCGGGTGGTATCTCCACCTTGCCACTGTAGCCGATCTCTTTTCCGATAAGATCATCTTCGAAGCCCTTCACGAGCTGGCCTGCGCCAATTACTATGAGGTGCGGCCCATACTGGCCCTCTTCGTTATAGATTCCTTTTTCCGTCGCCACGTCCTTATCGGTGGCAGCAATTACCTGCCCTTCAACGCTCTCTGTGTAATCAATTCTGATGAAATCGCCATTTTTCACAGTCATCTTTTACTCCATCCAAACCTTTCGGTGAATCTTCATCTAATCCGGGGCAAGACAATGCCCCAAACCTGATTTATACTTTCGCATTCCTTCAGATTAAGTATTCTGCTATTCTGTCGGTGAGGGGCTGTTCGCAATAGAGGCAGCGCAGCAAGACTGGGTTTTTGGTCTTGACAAGCATCCTGGATTTGATGGGCTCGAGGGTATTAGAGATGCAGTTGGGATTCTGGCAGCGCACCACGCCCACGATCTCATCGGGCAGATCCACGGTTCGCTTTTCAATGACTTTGCCGTCTCGTATGATATTGATAGATGCGGCCGGGGCAATTAAAGCGATCCGGTTGACTTCCCTCTCCAACAGCTCCCGGTCTTCGATCTTGACGATGTCCTTTTTGCATAGCTTCCTGCTTTCTACGTTCATGACCACGGAAACGGTGGCGTCTGTGGTGCCGGCGATCCCCAGGATCTTGAGAACATTTAGCGCCTGGCCTCCGGCAATGTGGTCAATCACCGTTCCGTTGTTGATGGGCTTTACTCTAAGTCCCTTTGGCTCATCTTTGATCTCGGACATTTTTAAGCACCTTTGCCGATAAGCATTTTAAGAAGAGCCATGCGAACGGGAACGCCGTAAAAGGACTGCTGGAAGTAGCGGGCGTGCGGCGTCTCATCCACGGAGGGAGCAATCTCGTCTACCCGCGGCAAAGGATGCATGACAATGAGGTCCTCTCTGGCCCCGGCCAGGAACTCGGGTGTGATCCGGTAGCTGCTGGCCACCTTTTTATACTCTACCGGGTCTGGGAACCTCTCGCGCTGAATGCGGGTCATGTAAAGCACATCCACGTTGTTGATCACCTCTCCCAGGTCACAGGTCTCGCGAACGCGGGTGCCCTTGCTGGAGAGATCCGCTTTTATGGGATCGGGCATTCTCAGGCTTGCGGGAGACACCAGAGTAATATCGGCTCCGAAGAGCGAGAGGGCATAGGCCAGAGAGTGAACGGTGCGGCCATACTTCAGATCGCCCACAAGAGCAATGCTCAAATTCTCCAGATGGCTCTCTTTTTTGATTGTGTAAAGGTCCAAAAGCGTCTGGGTGGGATGATGCCCGGCTCCATCACCGGCGTTGAGCACGGGCACAGGGGAGAACTGGGAGGCGAGGCGGGCCGAGCCCTCTTTGGGATGACGGATGACCAGGGCGTCAGCGTAGCCGCCAATGACCCGCACGGTGTCCGCCAGCGATTCGCCCTTGGAGATGGACGACCCCTCGGCTGGCCCCAGGTTGATGACGCTGCCGCCCAGCCGATTCATGGCCGTTTCAAATGACATGCGTGTGCGCGTGGAGGGCTCAAAAAAAAGAAGACCCAGTATTTTGCCCGCCATCATATCGCTCTTACGGCCTCGCGCATAAGGCTCCAGGGATGCGGCCAGATCGAGGACGGAGTCGATCTCCTCCCGGGAGAACTCCCGCATGGTGAGCACATGCCTCTTCATGAACATGTCTTACCATCTTCTATTTATGAGATAATAAGGCTTCTATATGGCCTTAGAGAGGCTGAAGTTAGCCGGTTGACAGTTATGAGGTAAAAGCCCATGAAGAATGCATCACAAGAATATTCGCCGACAATGACCGAGGATTACAGCCGGATTTCAGATACTGCCCGTGCGGTTAATGCAGAGGTGCTGCCCAGGATGGCGTCTTACATCCGGCGTATATCGCCAAAGATCGCCGCCATGAGCGCCGACGAGGTGTTTGTGATCGCCGATTACGGCGCCGCAGACGGTGTGAATTCGAGCGAGTTGTTTGAAGCCGTCATCCGCCGGATTCACGAGGTGAATCCCGCGCTGACCATCAAATTAGTCTATATTGATCTGGCGGATCCGGCTGATTTCGAGACTTTCTGGGCAACTTCGGCATTGGCGAAATTAAAGCACGTAGAGGCCCAATATATCCAGCGGTCTTTTTATGAACCATTTCCTGAGATAAGAGGCAAACTTCAGATCAGTTTTTCCTCCACTGCGCTGCACTGGCTCAATGCCAAAACGGTTGGACCTGATTATTTTTGCCATCCCCTCTGCATACAGCCCAACCAGTTGCCTGATTCGGAACGCAGAAAATTTGTGGAAAAATGGAAAGCGGATTGGCGGTCGTTTTTGCAGGAATGCTCGAGGTCACTGGTTAAGGGGGGAGCTTTGTTTTTTGCCAACCTTGCCAATTTGGGAGACGACCGGTGGCCGGCGTCGCCGGGATATAACAACCTTCGGGACATTTGCCAGGAGTTATGTGCGGAGAAGAAGCTTTCCAAAGCAGAGCTAAACGCTATTTTTATACCGGATTACTTTGCGACGCCCCATGAAATGTCAGGTTTGCTGGATGAAGACGATCTCCGGCGTTGTTTTGCCGTCAACGCCGTTGATCCCATGACCATTCCGTGTGCCTATTTTAGCAAGGCGCAGGACAAGCTGGACGACCCACAGGAACGGTCCATGCTTGCCGCGACCCTGGCCCATGTAGTCAGGGCCTGGAGTGAATCGTCGATGCGTATCGGACTACACGCAGATAACAAAGAGCTGATAGATGAGATTTATCGACGGCTGCAAGGCAAGTTCTATGAAAAACCCGAGGGCTTGCCCTATCAATATTGCCTGCTTGAACTGGTAAAAAAGTAGGGATATTGAACGGCTGATCGTTCTTCGTGCCCGTCAAGGCTTCGCGTGAGATTCCTTTTCACGCGAAGGCGCGAAGCCGCGAAGTCAAAACAGTGGTTAATTTCGGCCTCGGTATACCAGGTCCTCCAGCCGGGCCTGGAGCTTGAGGGCCTCGGCTTTCAGCTGCTGTCTCACCTTGCCTCACGCGGCGGGCCGCGGGTGCGCGGGGGGGCCACCCGCAGGGCTCGCGCATGCTTGGGCCAGTTCCCGGGCATCCTCTTGTAAGGGCTTTCTGCGATCGCTGGGGAGGGTGCGGCGCATGCGATTTATTTTTGATGAATACCCCGCAGCTTGCTGCGCGGGTGCGCCGCCGCCGTTTCACTTCTATATTCGAATTTTATGTAAATGTCATAGAACTAATAGGGCAGGGGACACAAAAATTTGCCAGTTATTCATAGTGCTTTCATCTTAAATGGTCCGAAAATCGCTTCGGCCTAATTGCCCATTTTTATACTTTTTACTATCAGTCCAAATGTCCCCTACATTAAAGTACCTCTGCATACGAATTCATGCATTGGTGGGATTGATGGCACAAATCGATGAGACTGATCTGGTTTACAAAGGTCCCTGGGTAAGGAGCGCTCAGCAGAGATTGT
>JANYKI010000079.1 GCA_025361645.1 Methanothrix sp. | reverse complement strand
CACGAAGACCCTGGTGATCTCGCGGGCTCTGTCCGGCCGGAAATTGAAGAAAATAATGCTGTCCCCGTCCCTAACCCGTCCCTTTTCATCGACCAATGTCGGCAGGAGAAACTCGTCATTCTCGCCTCGCAGGTAGCCGTTTTCCACCGCTTCCCTGGCGGTAGCGGCTCGCAGACCCTCGCCTATTGTGAGGCAGCGGTAGGCCTTCTCCACTCTCTCCCAGCGTTTGTCTCTGTCCATGGTGTAGTAGCGACCGGAGAGCGTGGCTATCTTGCCTGTGCCGATCTGCTGAAACTTCTCTTCGAGCTCCTGCAAATAAGCGAGCGCACTTCGGGGAGGCACATCCCTGCCGTCCAAAACAGCATGCACATAAACATTCTCCAGGCCCATTTTCGCAGCCATCTGCAAAAGCGCATAAAGGTGAGTGTTGTGGCTGTGCACTCCGCCGTCCGATAAGAGGCCGATTAGATGCAGCCTGGCGCCTTTCGACTTTTCCATGGCCCGCAACAAAACCTCATTTTCGGCGATAGTGCCCTGCAGAACCGCCAGACTGATTCTGGTGTAGTCCTGGTAGACGATCCTGCCGCCCCCCATGTTGAGGTGCCCTACCTCAGAGTTGCCCATCTGGCCGCGCGGCAAACCCACAGCCAGGCCCGAGGCGGCCAGAGTTGTGGTCGGGTAATTCTTCCAGAACCGTTCTAAGTTGGGCTTATGCGCCTTGGCGACTGCATTGCCCTCAACTATTGGGCTTATGCCGAAGCCGTCCATGATTATGATTGCTAAGGGCTTCATTTCAAAGTGCCAATCGTTGCCGCAAATATATTAGATCTGCTCTTTGAAACCCTCTTCTCCAATGAGCGGAACGAAGATCACGCCCATCTTCTCCTCCACACAAAAGCCGTTCTTCCTTGTCACCAGATAAAGATCCTGATAGTCCCGGCCCACAGGAAGGACCATTTTTCCGCCCACCTTGAGCTGCTGCTTGAGCGGCTCGGGGATCCTGGGAGCGGTCGCAGCCACGCTTATGCGGTCGTAGGGGGCATGCTCCGGCAAGCCGAGGCTTCCGTCGGTCTCGATCATGGTCACATTGGTTATGCCGGCGTTTTCCAGATTCCTTTTGGCCATCGCTACCAGCTCCGGCATGCGCTCCACAGAATATACCATGCCCGTGGGGCCTACCATTGCCGCCATCACCGCGGCATGATAACCGCTTCCTCCCCCCACCTCCAGGACGGTCATTCCCGGCTGCAGATCGAGAAGATCGCACATTATGGCCACCATGTGAGGTGCGGAGATGGTCTGGTTTAGGCCTATGGGAAGAGGTGTGTCGTCGTATGCCCGGCTTTTGAGTGCAGCGGGGAGGAAGAACTCTCTCTTAACACGGGACATGGCGGATATGACAGATTCTTTTACGCTGTCCTGCAGACTGTCCAAGAGTTGCTCTCTGTTCAAAGCTCTCTACCCCACACTCGTTGTATGTCTTTGGCCTCGGCCCTATCGGCAAAACCCTCGCCGCGCAGCTTCATCTTAACGATCACGAATTTGAATCCTTCCACTTTTCGGGCTTCCCCAACTTCAAAGACCTCATCGCCGGAGACGAGGATCTTGAACGAATGGGTGTTGCCGTTTCGATAGACTGAGATCTTGAGGGGCACATCATCCGTGGCCCTTGCCCAGACGGTCTTTACAGTCTCAGCAGGAGCACTGCTGACTCTCCTATCTGTTTCCAGAGATGAGATTTCGGTCATGACCACATCTTTGGCAGGGTCGTCCACCAAAAGCTCATCTCCGACGTGCAGCACATCTTTAGCCGGGATTCGGATATAGTATGGCATAGATTGCTCGTCATTGCTCACTATGACTTTGAGATTGACCAGCCGCTCGCGCTCTACCTGCACGGAATGAACCGTCTCGCATTCTTCACAACGCACTAGATTCTCCTGGCCGGATTTGATCATTGTATGCTCCGTATCGGCACCACAGGCAGGACAGAAGATCTGATCATCAAGCATAGCATATAATTATTCCACGGAGTATTTAAAGTATGGCGGCCCAGCGCCCGCAGCTTCCGTCTGCATAATTGATCGATTTTTAAGAATTTTTGAAGAGAGCCGGCATTTTCAACTAGGGAAAAATTTTTTAATGAAGACGAATTAACTAAACGTATGAAAGAAGTTGTTAAAGAAAACCGCTCCGCCCTGGATCGCGGCATGGACGAATGCTGCAACATTGCCGAGAGCATGATCGAGGAGATCCATATGATAGCATTGCCCGAGTATACCACCGCATCCTCTGCCAATAAAAGGCATAAGGGATCGCTTAAGGAGAAACTTCTTCACCAGATAAGAGCTGCGAGGAAGGTGGCGATAGTATAATACAATAGTAATTATATTATTATTTTATGTGGGTGGAAAAGTCCAATCGAGATATATTATGATTATTCTCAGACAACCAAAAATTCAAATCAACAAAAATTATTTTTAATATGTTTGGTGCATTCTTTATTGCACGAAAACTATTTATATTAATCTAGTTACTAATTTAGTTGTGGACACTGACTCTAAAGCTTGTTCTATCCCGCAATCATGCTCGGAGGTGGAAGTAGACCTCAAGAGGCTGGACCGCATGCTTCAGGCAGCCCACCGAAGTTCCATCGACATAAAAGACAGCTATGACTTTTACGTCCTGGCCTTAAAGGAGTTCAACAAGGAGAACCTCTCTGAGTCATTCCTCTACTGCGATCGGGCCAGGTACGAGCTTACCTCAGCCATCAACGATTCCAAGATCAAGATCAAAGGCTCCCGATTTCATAGCCTGCGCACCCTCTCTTACTTCTTCAAGCTCTACGGCCTTTATGCCGTCATATTTGCCTCTTTGGCCATCATTCTCTTCAGCTTTTTGATCACCAGATTCTCCGAGGTGAGCGTTCTGGGCGTGCCCCTCTGGTCTTCGTTCTTCGCGGGCCTGGGCTCCTCGGCCCAGATACTGACGGGGATAGCCGACGACCTGCGCCGCTATGGTATGGCCTCGCGCTACAAGAGGCTCTGGTACATGGCCATACCGCTTCTGGCCATGGTCTTCGGCTACATGGCCTATCTGTTCGTCAGCTCCGGCTTTATCGCCATGGACGGCAGCTCCCAGAGCCGGGAGTTTTCCATCATGTTCATCTGCTTCTTGACGGGATTTCTCACCAAATGGCTGATCAACCGGCTCTCGCGCATGTCCAGAGACATTTAGAAGTTTCAGCAAATTAGAGTTATAGATTTTCAGTAAGAATATCAGCCAGAATATCGGTACAATATTCAGATTCAGCAAGGCACCGCCACGTAGATGTTGTGCTTGTTGCTGACAATCTGCACCCGCACGCTGCCCTGCTTGATAGGGCAGTCCACCACCGAAACCACCCGGTTTTTCGCGACGCCCAATTGTTCTCCGCTCACCCAGCCCGGTGCCTTGATCTCCACCCAGGTCTTCTCCTTCTTCTCAAAGACCGTGGGGATAGTGGGCCGCCTGACAATCCCAAAGTCCTGCGCCTTGAGGCGAAGGGGAATGGAGAACTGCTTCTCCCATTCGCTCATGCTGCGATTGTAAAATTGCCACCAGTTCTGGGCCTTGACCTTGCCCGGCGACCGCCCCAGCCGGTAGTGCTCAAACTTCTGAATCCCCAGGGGCGGCCACCTCTTTCCCGCGCCGATCTCCTGGGCGAAGCGGATTAGCTCCGGCATATCCTCGTCGTTGATGCCTGGGATCAAAACGGGCGCAATCATGAGGTCGATCTTGCTTTCGGCAATGCTCTTTGCCGCCTGCTTTATCTTTTCGATGTCAAAGCCGGGCATGCCCGCCAGAAAGGCGGCCTTCTCCGGCTGCAGAGAATGAATGGAGAGGTTGATCCTGTCCAGGCCAGCCTCTTCCAGTGCCCGGATTCGTTCTTCATCAAAGAGGGTACCGTTGCTCTGCATGGAGACGACGCTGACCTCTTTTATGGCCTTGAGCCGCTCTACCAACGGCACAATGTCCGGATAGAGCATGGGTTCCCCAGGTGAGTCGATGTGGCACTCCACACCCGGCCCCTTGAAGGGAGCGATCTCCTCCACCGCCTCCATCAGATAGTCCAGTTCCACCTGGTAGTCTGTGACCCGCGACCGCGAGTGCGGGCCCGCATCCACGGAGCAGAAGGGGCAATTGAGATTGCAGCCGCAGCTCGGCCTGATCTGCAGAAGGCTGCTGCCCCGGTCGATCACGCCGAAGTAGATGCACCCCACCAGGGGAATGCCCGATTGACGAGTTATGTGAAAGAGCGACATTTGAGATCCTTTGCAAGCTATAATTCCAGTCTACGTTTTTAATCTCTCTTATTGGACGGAATTAAATCTCCGCGTCCGTCCTCTGGTTTTCAGGGGTTTGTGCTTCGGGGCCGTTTGCGTTTCCTCCTGCCGTCTGATCCGCTGGGGTGCCGCGCGCGGTGAAACGCGCGGAAGAACCCGGGCGCCCTCAACGCCGGGCAGGCTTCGAAACCGCACGATGGAAGCAGTTGATGAGATTGGAGGCTTTATGGAAAATAAGTTTTTTAGTTTAGGAAGGACGGGGTGCAGGGGCAGAGAATCCCTGCCTCTTCAGAGGCGGGATGAATCGTGCCCCGCTGTTATTTCCTGTGGACCAACAACTATATTAGGTAATGAAGTCCATTAACTGATAATGCCTAAAGTGTTTCGTTATAGATTGAAGCCCACAAAGTCGCAGGTTGCAATATTGAACCGGCAACTTGATCTATGCAGGTGGACCTATAATCAGACACTTGCTTTGCGGAAGAACGCATGGGAGAGTGAAGATAGATCCATAAGCTACTTTGAATCTAAGAGAATGCTTCCCATCTGGAAAGAATCCAAACCAGAGCTATCGGAAGTCTATTCTCAGGTTCTTCAGGAAGCTGTTCAAAGGGTAGACCTGGCTTTCAAATCGTTCTTCCGAAGGGTCAAGGCAGGAGAAGAACCAGGTTATCCGAGATTCAAAGGCAGAAACTGGTATGACAGCTTAACGTATCCTCAAAGTGGTTTCACGTTCAAGGATAACGTTTTGCATCTTTCCAAGATCGGAGATCTAAAGGTTTGGTTGCATAGGAAAGTTGAAGGAACC
>JANYKI010000054.1 GCA_025361645.1 Methanothrix sp. | reverse complement strand
TTCTACACCACCTGCCCGAAATGCGCCAAAGTCTATGGCAAGAACTACGTGGTTCTCCTGGCAGAGGTATGAAACTGCACCGTTGATGATGGCGGAGTAGAAGTCACAAAGTGCCGCATTCAACAAGATGCCACATCAGGTATCCTCCGCCAATCTCGCATAATCCGGCGAGGAGGAAAAAGAACAGGGACCGCGCTATTTCCATTATCTGTAGCATAAAGCTTTCCTCCGCTTATTGCGCATCATAATGATTGTCTCCCTTTGTGAACCTTTTCTATGGTATGAGGTTTCCTCTGGTGTTTACGATTGGGGTCGGAGAAGTCTCCGGTCCGTTTTTTTTTTCGCTACAGTTGTCTCAGATTTAGGAGATCTGTGCCTTAATCCATCTTCGATTCATATAGATGTGAATCGCTATAAGGACAATCAGGCTTAAGCCTGTAATCAGATGTATTTTCATCCAGACCTCGGAGTCCTCCCAACCGAGGAGTACGACGAACCATAACCTTATACCACTTGCTGCCTGTGCTACAAAGAAAACGAGCATTGCTGTGTTGAGGGCTAAGAACCTAAATTGTTTAGCCATTTATTATCAATCTCCATATTGTATGAATTTTTTTGAACAAAAACATTAATGATAATGAGCCTTTACTATAAATAGCTCACTTGATGTTTCCGCTTGTTGCTACATTTTCAGCAACCTCGCATTTATGGCCACGATCACAGTGCTGGCACTCATGAAAATTGCTCCGATAGCTGGACTGAGAAGTATCCCATAGCTGTAGAGGAGGCCCGCGGCCAGAGGAATAGCAAGGGCGTTATAACCTGTTGCCCATACCAGGTTCTGGAACATCTTGGTGTAAGTCTTCTTCGATAGGCTGACTATGTTTGCTACATCCCTGGGATCGTTCCTGACGAGAACTATGTCCGCCGACTCGACAGCCACATCCGTGCCGGCTCCGATAGCAATTCCCACATCCGCCTGCACCAGTGCGGGAGCATCATTGACTCCATCCCCAACCATGGCTACGATGTATTCTTTCTGGACTTTCTTTATGGCTTCGGCCTTTTCGTGTGGCAATACTTCAGCAAAAAAATCGTCCAGGCCCAGATCCTCCGCCACCCACTTGGCCACGAAACGGTTGTCCCCCGTAAGCATCATGCACTTGATGTTCATCGACCTGAGCTTATCGATGGCCTCTCTGGATTCCTTTCTTATGATATCGGCCAGGGCTACGGCCCCGATGAGCCTGTTTTCTTCCAGCAAGAAAACGACGGTTTTTCCCTGCTGCGCCAGTTTATCTAACCTCTCGTCCTTGTGATCAATTTTGTTTTCCCTCAAATATCCAGGGCTCACCACCATCCATCTCTTTCCCTGAACCTGACCCTCAACTCCTTTCCCAGGAATTGCTTTGAATTCATGAATGTGAACGAGCTCGACACCTTTCTCTTTAGAGCTATTGACGATTCCTGCGGCAATGGGATGCTCTGAATTCGCTTCCAGGGACGCAGTAATTCTCAGAATCTCGTCCTCATTCAGATCCGCGAGGGGTACAATGTCGGTAACGCCAAATCGACCCTCCGTCAGAGTTCCTGTCTTGTCGAAGACCACTGCCTGAAGATCCCTGGCTTTCTCAAAAGCTGATCTGTCTCGGATCAGCAGACCGGATTTCGCAGCCAAAGATGTCGAGACGGCGACCACAAGAGGGACCGCAAGTCCCAGAGCATGAGGACAAGATATGACCATAACGGTGACAGCTCTCTCCATGGCGAAGGCGGAGTCCTTGCCAAAGTAAAGCCAGCCTGCGAGAGTAATTGCGCCGACGCTCAGAGATATAATTGTGAGAGCGCGAGCGGCATTATCGGCCAGATCCTGGGTCTTTGATTTGCTCTCCTGGGCCTGTCTAACCAGTTCGATGACCTGATTGAGGTACGTCTCGGAGCCAATTTTTCTTACCTCTACCGATATCGAGCCCTCACCGTTGATGGATCCGCCTATCACGTTGTCCTCTGCTCTTTTCGTGACTGGCTTGGATTCGCCTGTGAGCATTGACTCATTGACGCTCGTCTCCCCTTCAATCACAGCTCCGTCGACGGGTATTTTCTCACCGGGCTTGACCAGGACTTTATCTCCGGGTTTCAGAGTCTCAACTTTTACGTCCACGGTCTGGCCGTCTTTGATCAAATGGGCAACAGATGGCATTATCTTGACAAGCTCTTCCAGGGCCCTGGAAGCTCCCAGGACAGAGCGCATCTCGATCCAGTGGCCGAGAAGCATGATGTCTATCAGCGTGGCTAGCTCCCAGAAGAAGACCTCTCCCTTTAGACCAAAGACCACTGCCGAGCTGTAAAAGTAGGCGGCGCTTATGGCCGTGGCGATCAGAGTCATCATGCCCAAAGATCCGATTTTGCAGCCAAAAAAAGAGTCTATACGACAATCTCGATCCTTGATCTCGCTATAAAAGCCCTTCAGAAAGGGATAGCCTCCATAGAAGTATACAAATGTAGAGAGCAAGAACAGAGCATAGATTGAGCCCGGAAACTCTAGTTTAAATCTCAATAGATCTTGAATAAACGGAGAGAGGGCAAGGATGGGGACGGTAAAAATCAAAGATATTATGAGTCTTCTTTTAAAGTCCTCCGCGACATGACCTTCGTGTCTGCCTCGATGTGTCTCATGGGGTTCGCTCGGGCGCGAGCCCATCTCGTGCGCTTTGGGTTCCTCGTCTGCTTCATTCATCTCTTGGCCTTTGGCCATGCTATGCATTTTGTGCTCCATCTCCACCTTTGGCGATTCTGAGGTCACTTTCATTTCTGCCATCTCTTATTCCCTGGAACTATACGAAGGCAACATATTTAATTCTTTCCAAAAAGATATCTATCATTTAGTTTTCATGATAGTTGTAGCTGTCTTTCAGCTCATGCAAAGGCGATGGCTCCCAGGCCTTTGGGCTTAGGGGTCTCGTCTTCATCAACCAGGGCAGGGCCAGTCCGGAGATCATCGTTGTCGCCAAGGCCATGATCACCAGAGCCACAAAAATGCGCCCTTCGATTAATCCATAATCAAGGGCAGCCGTTGCCAGCACAATCTCCATCGCGCCTCGTGCATTCAATCCAAAGCCGACCGCCAATGCTCTTCGTTCCGTCATTCCTCCCGCTATGGCACCCAGACTAGCTCCGATGATCTTGCCGATGCAAGCAACGGAAAATACGAGCAGAACTATTGTTAGATCAAAGTTGGCCGCAAAGTTGGTCTTAAGTCCGATCGAGACGAAATAAATCGGCGCCAATATCGTCATAATCGGAAGATAGGTCTTCTTCAAAATGAGATCTTTTCTAGTGTGTCTTAAAGAGAGAATCACTCCTGCCAGGAATGCTGCGAATATGCCGTGCGCACCTATGAACTCAGATGCAATTGATGCCGACAGCATGATCAGAGCAATGAAATCTATGATGCCCCCTCCAAGAGGCGACTTGTGCCAGGCTCTGTTCTTACCGGTCAAATATAGTATGGCAATGGTCACGACCAGAACCCCGGCAGTGAGTCCCAGATTGAGACCAAGGCTAATGTTCGTGTTCAAGACGCTGAGGATCAGAGCAAAAATGGACCAGCCAACTATGTCGTTTATGGTTGCAGCACCCATAATTATCCCTCCTAGATCCGTCTTCAGGAGTTCGAGGTCAATGAGAATCCTGGCGATGACCGGGAGAGCGGATATGGATAGAGCTGTTCCCATGAATAGTGCGAAGATGCCCTGGTCTTCAAACGGTATGCTCCAAAGCTGCGGCATTAGAACAACTATTGCATAGCCCAACGCAAAAGGAAGGGTGACGCCAGAGAAACTTGTTATCAGAGTGCTTCTGCCCTGGCGCCTTACGAAGGTTAGGTCCAGTTCCAGGCCTGCGATGAACACGAAAGCAACCAGTCCCAAATAAGCAACGGCATGGAGTATTCGGAATGATTCACCAGATAAAGGAAAGAGTGCGGACTGCACAGATGGCGCTACGGCGCCGAGTATGGTTGGACCCAGTATTATGCCGCCAAGGATCTCGCCCAGGACGGCAGGCTGATGCAGCCGCTTCATCAAGCTGCCGAAAACAAGGGCAAAGGCCAGCATCACCGCGATCTGCAATAGAATCAATACTTCCAACCCAAACATCTCTTTTCCTCTACTATTGCATTCTTGCCGAAGTTAGCGAGAATAACAATTGTGATCGTATAACAATTGTTATCATATAAAGATTGTGGACTTCATGGCATATCACATCCAAGCACCAGACTTACGGAAAATTGAATCTACAATTTGCACAATAAAGATAATATTGACTGCAAATGGGAAAACTACATATACAAATTCCCCTAGGTAACAATTGTGAATGGGATCTCGATCGATCCCAATTGAAGGTGATGGTCGTGAGAAGAGCCATAACGATGGTCGTATTTATGCTGCTGATGCTATACCTCAGCTACCCGGTCTTTGCTGCAGGGACCGTGCTGAATATCGGGTATCAGCCCAGCACTCATCAGATCGCGGAAATGGTTGCCTTTGAGAAAGGCTGGTGGCAAGATGAACTGTTGCCATTTGGAATAACTGAAGTGAAGGAGTTTCAATTTCCCACCGGGATACCGGAGATGCAGGCAATGGTTGCAGGGGAACTGGACATAGCATACGTCGGGACTTCACCACCAATCTCGGCAATATCCAGCGGGCTGGATGCCAAGATCGTTGCCGCAGTCAACATCAATGGATCAAATCTGGTCTTAAGGCCAGGCATGGCATACGATGGACCACAATCTTTAGAGGGATTGACTATAGGCACTTTCCCGCCAGGATCGATCCAGGATATAGTCCTGAAGAAATGGCTTAAGGAGAATGGTGTGGATCTCTCTAAAGTTGACATAAAAGCCATGGATCCCGGTCCTGCAATGACTGCTCTATCTGCAGAAAAGATTGACGGCGTCTTCCTGCCGCATCCTTCGCCGGCTATAATTAAGCTGAATGGCAAAGGAGAATCTGTAGTTGCTTCCGGAGAAATGTGGCCCAATCATGCTTGCTGCAGCCTAGTGGTCAGCGGAAAGATGATCGAAGAGAATCCAGAGATGGTCAAGCAGATAATACGGATTCACAGCAACGCTACCAAGTACATTAACGAGCATCCCGATGAAGCTGCAGAGATCTATGCCAAGAAGACAGGTCAAGACATAGATCAGGTAAAAGAATCCCTGCGTACCTGGGACGGCAAGTGGATAAGCGATCCACATGCAGAAATACCCTCTACACTGGCATATGTTGCAGAAAACTTTGAGCTAAAAAATATCAAAAAGAATCTGACTGAGGAGGATCTCTTCGATACCAGCTTCTACGATAGCCTGGCATGAAATGAGTCATACCTGAAGAGACATTCTTGAGCAAGCGCGAAGGGGTATTGTCTTGCTCAAGGCTATTTTTGCCTCAATCTCAGTTCTTAAATAAGTTATCTACCGAGTTTTGACTGGCCTTTTCTCAAGGGTCAAACCTGCCGATTATTTGAGGGAATCCCTGGAGAATAGCTTTATATGGCATAACAATCGTTAAGGCATTATTCACAATCGTGAACTAAGTCTTAGCCCGATGAGAGTGGTCAATGTGCGTCTAGGAGGCGCATATCGTGAGCTAACACTTCCTTCAATATGTGGAGGCCTAAAAAAGGTGAACGAATCCAGAAAGAGTCTACAGATTCAGAAAACATTTGAGGCACTCTTTGCCCTAGAGGACATCAGAGAGATCTTCAGGCAATCTCTACCTGCAGGTTTTGATGAGCTGCAGCAAGAGGAGTTTTCGAACGCTATTACGAAGATTAAGAGCATAATCTCCGACCTGGAGAATGGTGAAGGCAAACCCGCCTGCAACAGAGTGGGAAAGCTCGAACCGAGGACCAGGGAAGAGGAGTTTATAAACATCCATCCCATCCAGGCAGCGGGCAGGCTTACGCCCGAGGCCCGCAAGGCCATTATATCTTATGGAGATGGATACTCTACCTGCGACTACTGTCGAAAGCCTTTCCGCCTCGACAAAATCGCCCGGCCTCCCATTGAGGAGTTCCACCAGGATCTGGCCAAGTTCCTGAACATGGATCAGGCTCGGGTCGTCCCCGGTGCACGTCGGGGATTTCAGGCCGTAACTCAGTCCATAGTGGAGAAAGGCGACAGCGTTATTGTCTCTTCTCTGGCACATTATACGGAGTTCCTGGCAGTCGAGGGTGCCGGCGGAATAGTCAAGGAAGTCCCTCAGGACGAGAATCACATAGTTACAGCAGATTCAACTGCCTTGAAGATAGAGGACGTTAAAAGGGAAACAGGAAAGCTTCCGGCGCTGATTATGATCGATCATTTTGACTATCAGTTTGCCAATGAGCACGACGTCTACGGCATAGCCAAAGTGGCCAAAGAGTACGGCATCCCGTTTCTGTATAACGGAGCCTATACAGTTGGAGTAATGCCGGTTGACGGCAAGAAGATCGGAGCCGATTTCATCATCGGCTCAGGCCATAAGAGCATGGCCTCTGTGGCTCCTTCTGGCGTGCTGGCAACGACAGATGAATGGGCTCCCAAGGTATTTAGGACAACGCAGATGATCGGAGACCTGACCGGAAGGAAGTTCGGCATAAAAGAGGTCGAAAACATGGGCTGCACTCTGATGGGAGCCACATTGCTTTCGATGATCGCTTCTTTTCCACGGGTAAAAGAGCGGACTGCTAACTGGGAAGATGAGGTGAGAAAATCTAGCTACTTCCTGGAGCAATTCTTGCGTATTCAGGGGTCGAAGGTCCTTAGCGAATGGCCTCGTAAGCACACTCTAACTAAGGTAGATACCACGGGAAGCTTTGATGTGATTGCCAAGACGCATAAGCGACGTGGCTTCTTCTTCAGTGACGAGCTAAAAGATAGGGGAGTCATCGGCGAGTTCGCCGGAGCTACGCGCACATGGAAGTTGAACACCTATGGCCTCACCTGGGACCAGACAAGGTATACAGCAGACGTATTCCTGAATATAGCAAGCAAGTATGGATTGAATATTAGTTAATCGGAGAGGATTCAAATGAGCGAGAAAAAATTCGGGCTGAGCACCCTGGCGGTTCATGCCGGCCAGGAGTCACCAGATCCCGCCACGGGATCGAGGGCGGTACCCATCTACCAAACTGCTTCCTACGTCTTTAAGAGCACAGAACACGCGGCGAATCTCTTTGCCCTGAAGGAATTGGGCAACATCTACACCAGGATCATGAATCCGACCAGCGATGCCTTCGAGAAACGCATTGCTGCTCTCGAAGGCGGCGTTGCGGCTCTGGCTGTGGCATCCGGTCAGGCCGCCATTTCCCTGGCGCTCTTGGCCATCACCCAGGTGGGGGACGAAATTGTTTCCGCAAACAACCTTTACGGCGGCACTTATGAGCTATTCCATTACACCTTCCCCAAGCTTGGCAGAAAGGTTACATTCGTTGATTCCTCCAGGCCGGAGGAATTTAAGAAGGCCATCACTCCCAAGACCCGTGCCATTTATGCCGAGACCATCGGCAATCCCAAGCTGGATGTGCCCGACTTCGAGAAGATCGCCAAGATCGCCCACGATGAGGGCCTTCCCTTTGTTGTGGACAACACTGTGGGAATTGGCATAGTTAGACCTATTGAATACGGAGCAGACATAATCGTGGATTCTGCCACCAAGTTCATCAATGGCCACGGAAACTCCATCGGCGGCG
>JANYKI010000023.1 GCA_025361645.1 Methanothrix sp. | reverse complement strand
CATGTTTGAGGAGTACCCCGACCGCTGGCGCGCCATCTGGGACAGCCTGTCGTACGACGCGGTTTGGGGCGGCGCGTTCGACCAGTTCGCCGAATCCGGCAAGCACAAACACGGCGTGGCTGAGGTCGACGTCGAGTTCCTGCGCGAGATCGAGGGTTGGCGCGACACGCTGGCGCGCAACATGGCATTGCGCAACGCGGGGCTGGGCATCGACGACCTGAACGACGCGGTGCAGCGCATCATCGACCGCATCATCTTCCTGCGCATGGCTGAGGATCGCGGCATCGAGCCATACGGACAGTTGCTCACCATCGCGCAGGGCGACGACCTCTATCCCGATCTGATATCCCTGTGGCGCAAGGCGGATGCCAAATACAACGCCGGACTGTTTAACCTGTCGGCAACGGGCGACCGCGTCTGGGCCAATCTGAACATTGACGCCAAAACGCTCAAACCGCTGATCAGCGATCTGTACTATCCACAGTCGCCCTACGAGTTCAGCGTGCTGCCGATCCGCATCCTGGGCAACATCTACGAACAGTTCTTAGGCAAGGTCATCCGCCTGACGGCGGGGCACCAGGCCAGGGTGGAGGAGAAGCCAGAGGTCAAGAAGGCCGGCGGTGTGAAGTACACGCCCGCGTACATCGTCGACTTCATCGTGCGCAATACGCTGGAGAAGCTGGTGGCGGGCAAGACGCCCAAACAACTCGCCGCCGTGTTGTTCGTGCTCGACATGGCGTGCGGCTCCGGGTCGTTTCTGCTGGGGGTGTATCAGTACCTGCTCGATTACTTCCTGCAATGGTACATCGAGCACGAGCCGCACAAACACAGCGAGGCCGTGTGGCAGCAGGCCGCCTCGGGGGTATGGAAACTGACCATCGCCGAGAAGAAGCGCATCCTCATCACGCACATTTTCGGCGTGGACATCGACCGGCAGGCGGTGGAAGTGACCAAGCTCTCTCTTCTGCTGAAAGTGCTGGAGGGCGAGAACGAGGAGACCATCTCCAAGCAGCTCAAGCTCTTTGCAGAGAGGGCGCTGCCCGACTTGAGCCGGAACATCAAGTGCGGCAACTCGCTGATCGGCTGGGATATCCTGAAGGACAATCCGGGCCTGAGTGAGGGGGAGATTGCGAGGATCAATCCCTTCGACTGGGAAAGGGAGTTTCCTGAGGTCTTTTTGAAGGGCGGGTTCGATGTGGTGATAGGCAATCCGCCATACGTAAGGCAAGAGGGGCTGGGCGAGTTCAAAGGTTATTTCCAGAAGCATTACAAGGTATTTCAAGGGACCGCAGACCTCTACACATACTTTGTTGAACGCGGCGTATCTCTTCTCCGAGAAACTGGCATTTTCTCATACATCGTCGCCAACAAGTGGATGAGGGCGAACTACGGCCAGCCCATGCGCAAATGGCTGAAGGAACAGTGCATGGAGGAGATCATCGACTTTGGAGACCTACCGGTGTTTCAGGGAGTAGCCACCTATCCTTGCATAGTGCGTATTTGCAGGAGCACCCCTCGGGCATGTTTTGATGTGACACAGGTCAAGACCTTGGACTTCAAGAGTTTGAGCGATTATGTCATGAAGAATCAATACAACGTGAATCACCTTGCTCTCGATGACAAAGGCTGGTCACTGGCTGATGAGAGGACGCAGGCCCTGCTGACGAAGATAGACGCAAAGGGCGTGCCCCTGAGCGAGTACGTGAAGGACAAGATCTACCGTGGCGTGCTCACCGGCTTTAACGAGGCTTTCGTGATAGGTGCCACAACGAGAGAGAAGCTGATTGCGGATGATGCCCGGAGCGTGGAGCTTATCAAGCCCTTTTTAGCGGGAAGGGATATCAAGAGGTACGAGCAGCCCACGAGCGATAAGTATCTGATTTTCACCAGACATGGGGTGAATATCGATAATTATCCGGCAATCAAGGAATACTTGAGCCAATTCAAAGATAGGCTGACGCCAAAGCCAAAAGATTGGAAGGACAAGGAGTGGAATGGACGAAAACCTGGATCTTACCAATGGTTTGAGATTCAAGATACCATCGATTACTATCATGAGTTCGAGAAGCCTAAGATATTCTGGCCGGAGATCGCCGGTAGTGCAAGGTTTACCTTTGATGATTCTGCCTACTATGCCAACAATAAAACCTACTTGATTCCCGTCTCTGATCTTTACCTTCTTGGCCTTTTAAACTCAGCCCTACTACGATTATTCATTCATAGCGTGAGCACAGATCTTCAGGGAGACAGCTTCAACTTTTCTGCAGTCTTTGTTGAAAGAACGCCAATCCACATCATCAATTTCTCCGACCCCGCTGACGTCGCTCGCCACGACCGCATGGTCTCCCTGGTGGAACAGATGCTCTCCTTACATAAACAGCTCCCGGAGGCCGGCACGCCTCACGAAAAAACTGCCCTGCAGCGGCGCATCGAGGCCACGGACGGGCAGATCGACGCCTTGGTCTACGAGCTTTATGGGCTGACGGAGGAGGAGATAAGAATCGTTGAGGGATCGCAGGGCAATAAAAAGACAGCTTTGGAGGCTTAATAATGGTTGTTCCTGATTTTCAAAGCTTCATGCTTCCACTACTAAATTTTGCAACGGATGGAAATGAGCATAGCCAAAGCGAGGCTGCTAATGCGCTTTCGCATCATTTCGCCATAACAGAATCAGATAGACGGGAGATGCTTCCCAGCGGAAGACAGACCCGATTCGATAATCGTGTTGCTTGGGCCGCTTCTTATCTGAGGAAAGCGGGCTTTCTGGAAAGCACCAGGCGAGGAAGATTTAAGATAACCAAACGAGGCTTGGAGATCCAGAGATCAAACCCTGCCCGGATAGATGTAAAATTCCTGATGAAAAATGGGGACGCTGAATTCAGGGAATTCCACCGACCATCACGGCAAGAAGAAGGTCAAGAAGAACCAAGCATTGAGGCTGTCAGGACGCCTAGGGAGGTCATGGATGCCGGCTACCAGGAGATGAGACGAGATTTGTCTCAGGAGCTAATGAATCGCATCAAGAGCAGCTCACCTCGATTCTTTGAGCTTTTGGTTGTAGATCTTCTGGTTGCTATGGGTTACGGCGGCTCTCGCAAAGACGCAGGAGAAGCAGTGGGCCAAAGTGGCGACGGCGGCATTGACGGTATTATAAAAGAGGATATGCTGGGTTTGGATGCAATCTATCTGCAGGCTAAAAGATGGGATGGTACCGTGGGCCGTCCCGTAGTACAGGCTTTTGCGGGAAGTTTGGAAGGCCACAGATCACGAAAAGGCGTGCTGATCACAACATCCCAGTTCTCTCCGGAGGCATTGGATTATGTCACTCGGATCGAGAAGAAAATCGTTCTGATCGACGGAGAAGATCTTGCCAAACTCATGATAGATTTTGGTATTGGTGTGGCGGCGGACGCTATTTATGAGATTAAAAGGCTGGATACGGATTACTTTGATGAGGAATTATGAAGGAACCATGCGCTTTGCTTGAAAACTCTTTAGATGAAGATCGGGCAATTACAAGGGGCCTCATGAGACTCTCAGAAAGAAGCCTGGCACGGATTCTAGAAAACGAGCCGGACATTTACACTCTCGAAGACCTAAATACTAAATTTTAGCTGAAATATCTGAATTCAGCTTCTCCAAGCCGGCACGCCTCACGAGAAGACTGCCCTGCAACGGCGCTTCGAGGCCACGGACGGGCAGATCGACGGGGGCCCGGCTTTATGGGCTGACGGGAGGAGAAGATAGGGATTGGGGAGGCTGCGAGCAAGTAATGCAGTTGATTTCCTAGCCGATGAAATCTATTTATTCCAAGCCGACGAAGAGAAATTCAGATGATCACTGAGGTGGATGTCGGAGATCGAGGAGATACCAAGCTAAATCATGATATGATACTCCTCAATAACAAATATACACTAAAGACAGTGAACGATGTGTACGACTTTATCGGCAATAATCTACATCTTTTGCCTTTGCTAATGGAGGCCTACCATCGAATACGAAATTATTTCCCTTCAGAGATCCTATTTTTAGAAGTAGTGACTGATCCGGACGAGATTGGCGAAAAACAGTTGGTGATCTACATCTGCACCGACCTATCGCCGCTAGATGCCATTGATAAACTGGATCAACTAGACGATAATTGGTGGCTCAATGCCTCTGATGCGTCAGACTCAAAGCTGCTCATCCAGGTGGAGTACGAATAGGCTTCGACTGGTGTCGCTACTTGAGCCTGGCAAAAAGTCTGGCATCATCTGGTGAGAAAGATGAGGCAAGGCTTCGCTCATCAATTAGCAGGGCATACTATGCGGCCTTTTGTATCGCTAGAAACCATCTAAGAGATGTGGAGCACAAGCCCATCCCTGATGAAAGCGTCCATAGTTATGTAATTAGCCAGTTCTACAGCTTGGGCAAAAGATGCAATGGAAGGAAACTGGCCTTAGAATTAAGACGTCTGCGAAATCATCGTAATAGAGCAGATTATGACGATTCAATCAACGGTTTGTCTTCAATGTCTCAGGATGCTTTGATCAGGGCAGAGAGAGTTATATCTTATATTAAAAAATAATTTTTATTTATTGGATCATTCCGAAGACGTCGCCCGTCACGTTCGCCTGGTTTCCCTGGTGGTGCTAGACGCTACGTCATGCATAAACAGCTCCCTAAACCGGCACGCCTAACGAAAAGACTGCCCTGCAAGCGGCCAGATCGAGGCTACGGACGGCAGATCGAAGGGGGCCCGGCGGTACGGTCTGACCGAAGAGGAGATCGGGATTGTGGAGGCGGGAAGCCAGGTAAATGTGCTGGCGAAAGCCTTTAAAGCATTGAGTCCATGTGCATATCAGGCGATCTTAAATGATGGCAAAGACTGTCAAGAAGCCAGAAACGAAATACAGATCGATCGAAGATGATGAGCGCATCGTAGCCAATACCTTAAAAGGAGAAGCAGAGCTTCGGGCTGGTCTTGGAAAGCGCTTCAAAAATGCGGACGAATTCATAGAGCACCTTTCAAACCTGTAGATTCACATGAATTATTCGCCGCAATCGTCACCCCTTTTCGACAAAAATTTCAAGCGCCTGACCAAAAAGAATCTCGTTTTGAAGGAAAGAACTCTTAAAAAGATTCGAGAAATTCTGCAAAATCCTGAGATTGGGGAAACACTTACGCAAAACCTTGCTGGTTATCGAAGTGTCCATGTCGGAAATTGGATAATCATTTATGAGATTATTCTTGCAGAAGTCTGGTTCGTTAACTTCGATCATCACGATTACGCATACAACATATGACGTTTTCTGCAGTTGCGTTTGTCTCATATCACATAATCTGCCAATCCTGCTAATGTCGCCCGTCACGTTCGCCTGGTCTCCCTGGTGGTGCTAGACGCTCGCCCTGCATAAACAGCTCCCGAAAGCCTGGCACGCCTCACGAAAAGACTGCCCTAGAGCGGCAGATCGAGGCCACGGACGGACAGATCGACGGGGGCCCGGCTTTATGGGCTGACGGAGAAGGAGATCGAAATTGTGCAGGCAGCGAACGGATAAAAGAATCCGACGAAAAACTATTTCTTTTCATGAAGCAAAACCTGGATCGAGGAAAAGAATGACGCAAGAAGTAGTTGGCCAAAGATACGATTCGGAGAAAAACCAGCTTCCCTATGGCGGCGCCGTGGATATCAACGGCAATATCGTTTGGGCAGTAACCAAAGAGGAAGCTCTTGCAACCAGGGAACGAATCAAGAAAGCTTTCCATAAGAAATGAAACATGTAGCAGTTGATTCGGACATTTTCTTCTTTTCTGTCGGTCAGGATAAAAGAGAAAGAAATGTGCGTCTAGCCTCTAGCCTTCTGGAGCACATCGATAATCATCCTGATCTGGAACTACGGTGTTCCGTTCTCCGTTCTGGCTGAAACCGTCTTCAAAACCATAACCGCCGAGAAGGAAAGCAAAGATCCGCAGAAACTGGAGCAGATCTCAGCTTTGATCGAGCTGTGGAGAAAACTGGAGATCCGTTTTCTTCTGCCGAGCGATGAGGCAGCCGAAATTTGCTGGAATCTCGTTGAAGAATGCCAAGATCGAATGCAGCCTACAGATCGAACCCATCTTGGATACTCGTTAGCTTATGGCATGGACTTCCTTATTACGACCGACAAAATTCTTCGGCACTATCAGGTTCCAGATGGCTTTCGGCTCAAAATTGTCTCGCTGAAAGATGCTCGGAAAACGATCGGTTTGTGATAAAACTGATGAAGCTTCAGATCAATTATTGATTCTGCAATCCACACGATGCCGCCCGCCACGTTCGCATGGTCTCCCTGGAACAGAGGCTCTCCTTACATAAACAGCTCCCGAAAGCCTGGCACGCCTCACGAAAAAACTGCCCTAGAGCGACGCATCGAGGCCACGGACGGGCAGATCGACGGGGGCCCGGCCGTACGGTCTGACTGAAGATGAGATAGGGATTGTGGAGGCGGGGAGCCAGGCAAATATGCTGGAGAAAGTCCTTAAAAGCATTAAGTTCCATGTTAAGCCAGGCGATTGAGATGAAAGCGAAAATATCCAAGGTGCCCGCAAAGAAAACGGTGCCTCTTGAAGAAGATGAGCGCATTGTTGCCGGAACTTTAAAAGGCGCCAGGGAATGTAAAATGGGGCTGGCGAAGCGATTTGATAAAGTGGAGGACGCAATCGCCTATCTACGTGATCTATGATCTTTCATCTTTGAAAACGAGCCTGACATTTACACGCTGGAAGATCTTAAGGTTATATTTTAGGTGGAATGTCCAGCCATAATGTCCCAACGGGATCATCCCGTCGGCTACAACGACAGCGAGCTAAGGCCTCATGCGGGCCTTGATCTCCACCACATCGCTCTCGATCCTCTGCAGCCGCTCATCCATGCGACCCTTCAAATCCGAGCGCATGCCTTGCACTTCGGAGACGACGTCCGCACGGGCTTCGTCAATGGCATCGATCACATAATCTTGCTTTGCGGAGAACTCTTGGAGCAGGGCGTTGTTTTCCTTGAATCCGCCTCTCGTCTCAGCGATCATTTCGTCCTGTTTTTGGGAGATCTCTTTCAGGCTGCTGTCCATGCCCCCTAGCTTGGAGACCGTCTCCTTAAAACCGTCTTTCACTACCACAATCAGTTCTTTAAGATGACCGGCAGCAACATCAAGCCGGGCATCGGTCTCATTCTCGCCAGCCACCTTGAAAAAGTCGTCGTAAGCACCCAATGCATCGGAAAACTCGCTTTGGATATCGTCAACTTTGATAAGAGTATTCTCAATTTTTATGGCCTTAAGAAAACGCTCCAGATCGTCAAGGGGGCCCTCGGCCAATATCTTCACTCTGCCGTCCTGCAGATTTCTTACATACCCTTTAAGGCCAAATGCTCTGGCTATGGTCACTACCTTGGATCTGTAGCCGGCCATCTGCACTTTTCCTGAGACAACGGCGGTGAGTTTATGCATCAATTTAATTATTCTCTCTTTTCGTATTTGGTCTTTAGCATGAGGTCGCTTTCAATAGCAGATCTTCACAGTCCTTTCATCTCGTCGATGAAGGCTGGCTTTCTCCTGTGCTCTACCCTGAGCTGCCCCACGATCTCTGAAACGGCCCCTTCGTAGCCCTCCATGCTTTTCATTTGCTTCAGATAGGATACGACTTCTTGATAGTGTTTCCTTCCCGTACCCTTATCGGCAAAGGGAATAATCAACTCCTGGTAGACGTTGAAGTACTGCTCAGGGTAGCGGTAGGCCAGATCATTTTGATACGATCTTAAGGTGGAGAGGCTTCTCCTGGCCAGTACCTCTGTCAGCGCCTGATCGTACATCTTCTCTTTAAGATAGATATCAATTAGCTTGCTCCTGCCGGACCAGTCCGTGGATCTGTTCTCTGCAAAGTGAGCCAGTAACTTGCCCAGCCGCTCTTGCCACTCCTCCGGCTTAGAGGACTTCTTTAGCGGCCCGTAATACTGCCAATCCCCGCTCTGGAGAAATAGCGACTGTAGTGTATCCCGGTACTTTTTCGGATCAGAATCTTTGTAGATCCCGCTTAGGAAATCTCGTAACTCCTTTGTAAGATGATCTTCAAAGATGGCCACGCCCTCCTCAGCCACCTCCCGCGCCTTCGCTTTCGCCCCATCGGCCAAAAGCTGCCGGGCATACCTGAGACAAAGTGCATCACTGGTACGGTAATATTTCTCGATGAGCCCATAAAAATCATCCTTCTCCCCGAGCTTGAGATGAAGGTCAAGCTTCATCGAGATCAGCATCATCGCACCATGATGGTGCCAACAATCCTGATCACCGGGAAGCTCGCCTGGCATATGCGGCTCCAGCAGCTCTTTCCAGTATCGCCGGTCCGACTCTTCGCGGCAGAGCTTATCTAAAGCCTCGCAATAGTCGCTCTGGAAATAGTCAGGATCCCCTTGCTGGTACTTGTCGAAGAGATACTTGATGTAAGGCCTCCTGCCATTTGCATCCAGTCCGGCCTTGAATATGCAGTCTGTGAATGCCTCCAGGCTATCGGTGAACTCTCCTCCATAGTTGCCGTCTGAGTCGTCCACCTCATCCATTTTCTCAGCTATGACCTCGGAAAGGGCCTGGTAGATCTTGGCCGCCTCCAGGAAATCGCCTTTCTGAATATAAAGCTCAGCCAGATCGCTTAGCGAAGAGAAGTCTATGTCCTCTCCGTAAGGAACACAACCGTGATGCTCGACATCATCGTAGAGCGATTCGACCTCCGCCTTATAATCATCCAGACTTCTTCCCTCGCCTTCTTTGCCAAAGATGGCTTTGAACCGATTAAAAAGATCGGGTCGCCTCTCCATCTCGAAGAGCAAGAAGCTTCGCAAAGCATCCGCATCGGTCAGCTTAAGGAGATTCTTGGTATCCTGCAATTCGGAGCTGCTTTTATTCATTAGAGGCTCGATCTCCACGTCATCGCGGATGACTGCCAGAAAGGTAGCAACTATGTGCTTGCATAGCCCATCCCAGTCGTAAGGACAGTCGCATTCGCCAGAAAACTCCTCATCCAGCTCAATTTCCACCTGATAGTCATTTGTCCCGCTCACAACCGCCTTTACTCTGGTGGTCGTGGCCTCCTTGATGCGCACTCTTCCCTCCTCGAAATATCGCTCTCCCTTGTCGAAAGAGGACTCGGTGCACATTTGCCTGAGATCATCCTCATCCAAGTCAATCATTAGAGTTCCCTTCTGCTGATGCGCTATTAGTCGTCTTCGTGCACAGATAGAGAGCGAAGAACCCCTGGCTATGCGTCGCTTTTTCTATCTTAAAGCCCGCTCTTTCGATCATGCCTCGCATAATCCAATCCATAGTCGAATATTCATTTCGCACGTGCTCACAGATGCTGCGGGCGAACTGGGGGCCGGCCTTCTCCGCGGCCTTCGAGATAAATTCATCCAGGAATTCCCCGTGCTTCGCCGGATCAAAGGAGTAGACCACATCCCGCAGGCAAAGCTTTCCGCCCTCGGCCAGCATCTCTGCCATGCGTAAAAGCGCGATCTGCTTCCAAAAATCGGGCAGATGGTGCAGAGCAATCTGGCTGACGATGGCGTGTAGCGGCGCGCCCTCATGCCGGTAGGTGAGAAAGCCCCCCGGCAGAAATTCGACGTTGGCCACACCGCGCATCTGGGCCTTCTTTTCGGCATAACGCAGCATGCCTGGCGAGAGGTCCACAGCGTAGACCCGGGTGCAGCAGCGGGCCGCAGCCAGGGCGAACTCGCCTGTGCCTGTACCTATCTCCAGGACGGATTGGTCGGGCTGCAGGTCGAGAAAGTCCAGGACCTCTTCAATCTCGCCCTGAACATCTCGAAACCTTTGCATATTGCGATCGTAGATCTCGGCCAGGGCGTCGAAGTTTGCGCCGGGGTGGTCGGGCTCGTGGTATTGCCAGGCGAGGGCGGGCATTTAATCGAATTCTCCGGATGCTTTAGATTTATGCGCTCTTTAATTCAAGTATAGCTTGAGCGTTCGTCTGTAAAGTTATAATGTGCTTATTAATTGTGGCTTGTGGGTCTTCGAGGTAGTTATCTAATCGAAATTTCGTTTGGGCGATCTTTGCCCCAAAATACCACATGCCTTGATTGCAGTATTCCGGCCTTTTAGATTTGCTTACTATCCATTTTGCCAGGTCTTCATATCTTGCATTTTTATCAATATTATTATCTAAGTGCATAACAATTCTTCTTACCCAAATATCGATGGGCTGGAGGAGCCATCTGTTGTTATCCTTTGAAAGTTGCAGCTCGTTTTCATATCTGATCGCTACATCTCTTAAAAAGAAGGAAGCAATCTTTGGACCTATGCCCCGTATTTTTACTAATTTCGTCCATGCTTCTTTGGTTTGACCTGCTTCTAAAGCATTCTTACTGCTAATAATTATATTTTCTGAACTCAATATACACCAAATACAATTACACGAATTAGTAGGATGGTATAATGGATCTTTATGGCATAAAGGATTCAATTTAGGATTTAGTCCCTGATTTTCGAGCAAATCACAGAAATTCTTCCACACGGCTAAAGGAAAATCCCCTGAGATATGTGCTTTTCTGTATCTACTGATGGACTCCACAGCAGCAGGTGAGAACGCAGGACTGCGACCCTGTCTCTCAAAAGCATACCCTTCCAGAAATAGGCTAGCGGCATCTATCGTGTCATCTAATTTATATTTCTGCCATAGCGGTCTTAAATACAGGACGTTAAAAACATCAGAAAGGCCTTCGAACAATCCTATTATTTCATCATTATCCATAAACCCCACCGTGAGAATAATACTTTATCGTACATAATATTATATATAACTACTGGATCGCATATGACGCTAGAAATTGATAAGAGCTTGCCCTACATATTTCGAAAAAAATTTCTTCCTCGCCACCATCGCTCTTGCAATTCTCTTCTGTAAAATGACCTCTGGCCTGCTCCAGCCAGCGCCCGCGAGCCTTGTCCGCCTACAAATCCTGCCCAGAAGCATGCATTCACGTGGATGAGGCCACCCGGCAGAGCCTAGTGCCCTCCAAAATGCGGTTGCCTATGCTTGAGCGGATTGTGCAACTCAAGCAGGAAAATATATCCGCCATAACCCGTCAAGATAGATCGATGGACCAGATCTCTGAACTCATGGCTAGGCTTTCTCCACAACACCAGCAAACGGTTTTGGATTTCGCGTTATACCTCGCTGAAAAAGAATGCCGACCGAAGCGAAAAAAGCTCCGTCTTGACTGGGCAGGCGGATTGGCTGAGTTCAAAGAAAAATATACCACTGTGCAATTGCAGAAAAAATCCCTGGATTGGTGGAGCGATTAAACTCTCTCCTCCGTCATTGCCCTTTCCATCACCCTGGCCACGCTCGCCCTGGCCATCCTGCTCTGCACGGTGGCCGCCAGGCTCGTCGCCGCCCGTGCCCGAGAGTACTCGTCCACCTGCCAGTCCAGCCCCTCGTAGCCCACATCCATGAGGATCAGCCCGTCCGCGGGAGCTGTAGGTGCGCCGTGGTTCAGCTCCGGGCGCAGGAGATCTGAGAACCAGCTCATGTCCTTCTGGCCCGCCCCCACCTTCTCCAGAGCGCCCACTATCTTTCGCACCATATTCCAGAGAAAGCCGTTGGCCCGAATGTCGAAGACGAAAAGCCCGCCCTCCTCAGAGATCTGCAATTTTTGCAGCGTCTTCACCGTATCCACCTTGGCCGAGGAGAAGTTTCTAAAGTCGTGCTCGCCCAAAAGCAGCGCTGCCGCCGCGTGCATCCTCTCCAGGTCGAGGCCCGGATGCCATAAAAGATAACGGTACTCCCGCCACTGGGCATTCCAGCGGGCACTGAAACCTATGGGGGCTTTGGCCCAGGCCCAGGTCCAGATGTCACGGGGCAGCCGGCCGTTCACGCAGCGCGGTCGGGTCAACTTGGCCTTGTCCTCATCGATCCAAAAGTCGATCACCTGGCCCAGAGCCGAAACGCCCCGGTCCGTTCTGCCGGCGTAGCAGAAGTCGCCGTGAATGACGCCAATTTGGGCCAGCGCCTTCCTAACCACGGAATCGACTGTGACCAAATCCGGCTGGCGCTGAAAGCCGTAGTAGTTGTCGCCCAGGTAGGCGAGCTTGAGTGCGATCTTCATTCGATTTATCCCGAAATTACTATTAATCAAATCTCCCGTGGGTCGGTGATGTACCCGGTGATGGCGCTGGCACCGGCCGTGGCGGGCGAGCAGAGGTAGACAAAAGCCTGGGGGCTTCCCTGCCTGCCTACGAAGTTGCGGTTCGACGTGGAGAGGCAGCGCTCGCCCGCACCCAGCAGGCCAAAGCTTCCGCCCATGCACGGTCCGCAGCAGGCTGACTCAAACATGGCCCCCGCCTCCATGAACTTCTCTATGAGGCCAGCATGCAGACATTTCATGTACTCCTCCCGGCTGGCGGGCACCACAATCATGCGCACGCCTTTGGCCACAGGCTCGCCCTTCATCATCTGTGAAGCAAGCAGGAGGTCCTCGAATCGGCCGTTGGTGCACGAGCCCAGGAACACCTGATCAAGCTTCGTCTCCGGCACCTGGCTTATGGGCAAAACATTGTCCACGTTGTGGGGCAGCGCTATTTGCGGCTCCAGATCGCTGACATTCCAGCTCTTCCTGGTGAAGGCGGCATCCTCATCGGTTCGCACGATGCCCTCACGAATGGCCGCACTGTCCTTCACCCGGCCCTCCAGATACTTTATGGTGGTCTCATCCGTCTCGAAGATGCCGGCCTTGGCCCCCATCTCAATGGCCATGTTGGATACCGTCATTCTCTCCGGGATGCTCATGCGCGTCGCGGCTTCGCCCAAGAATTCGCAGGCCAGATAGTTCGCTCCGTCCGCCCCGATATCGCCAATGATCTTCAGCACTGCGTCCTTGGAGGTGACGCGGGAGGGCAGCCTTCCTTCAATCATTATCTGCAGGGTTTTGGGCACCATGAACCAGAGCTTGCCCGTGGCAAAGACGGATGACATGTCCGTGGATCCGACGCCGGTGGCGAAGGCCCCCAAAGCTCCGTAGGTGCAGGTATGTGAGTCTGTACCCAGGATGATTTGCCCTGGCAGCACATGCCCCTTCTCCGGCATGACCTGGTGGCATACGCCGCAGAATATGTCGTAGTTTAAGATGCCCTGCTCCTGCGCGAACTTGCGCAGCATGATATGATTCTCAGCCGCCTTCAGGCTGTCCGCAGGAACCTGATGATCGAAGAGAAGGACAATTTTAGCAGGGTCCCATACCCGGGCATCCCTGCCCGCGATCTCATAAAATCCCTTGACCGCCAGCGGGCCGGTGATATCGTGGATCATGGCGCCGTCTATGTCCGCCATGACGAACTCGCCAGCATGTACCTCTTTTTGCGAGGCAATAGACAATATCTTCTCAGACAGGGTTTGGCCACTCATGGCAAAGGCCATCTCATCCATGATAAATAAATCCTTACCTTGCAGCCCAAAATAATATCAGGCGAAAACTCTTCCGACCCATTCAAAGCCTTTAAATAAATCAGATAATAACAACGATGTACACAAGATCACATCGTAGTTTAAAGATGGAGTGTCCCAGATGAAGATCAAGTATTTGCTCGACGAGGAAGAGATCCCCAAAAAGTGGTACAATGTAGCCGCCGATATGCCCACACCCCTGGACCCGCCTCTGCATCCCGGGACGCTAAAGCCCCTCTCTGCCGGGGATATGGAGATGATCTTTCCCAAAGCCCTCATCCAACAGGAGATGAGCACAGATCGCTGGATAGACATCCCGGAAGAGGTACGCGACATCTACCGGCTCTGGAGGCCTACGCCCCTCTACCGGGCCGCCGCCCTGGAGAAGGCTTTGCAGACCCCGGCCAAGATCTACTACAAATACGAAGGCGTAAGCCCGGCCGGCAGCCACAAGCCCAATACTGCCGTACCCCAGGCCTACTACAACATGAAAGAGGGCATTGAGCGGCTGGCCACGGAGACAGGCGCCGGGCAGTGGGGCTCGGCTCTCTCTTTGGCCACCTGCCTCTTCGGCCTGAAGTGCACCGTTTACATGGTCCGATCAAGTTTCGACAGCAAGCCCTACCGTAAGAGCGCCATGCGCGTCTGGGGCGCAGATTGCTTCGCCAGCCCGTCCGATAAGACCAATTTCGGCAGAAAGATCCTGGCCGAGATGCCCGACACCCCGGGCTCCTTAGGCATCGCCATCTCCGAGGCAGTGGAGGACGCGGCCAGCCACAGTGATACCAATTATGCCCTGGGTTCTGTGCTCAACCATGTTCTGCTCCATCAAACCATCGAAGGTCTGGAGCTGAAGAAGCAGTTCGATCTGGCCGACGACTATCCGGATATCATGTACGGCTGCTGCGGCGGAGGAAGCAACTTCCCAGGTATGGTCTTCCCCTTCATCCCCGACAAGCTGAAGGACAAGAAGGACCTACGCATGGTGGCCTGCGAGCCATCCGCCTGTCCCACACTCACCAAAGGGCTTTATGCCTACGACTTCGGCGACACAGCCGGCATGGCTCCTGTGATCAAGATGTACACTCTGGGGCATGACTTCATCCCGCCCGGCATCCATGCTGGCGGCCTGCGCTACCACGGAGATGCCCCCTTGCTTTGCAATCTGGTGCATGACGGCCTGATTGAAGCCACGGCTCTGCAGCAGAACGAGGTCTTCGAAGCTGCCACCCTCTTTGCTCGCAGCGAAGGCATAATTCCAGCTCCGGAAGCGGCTCACGCCATCAAGCCCGCCATTGACGAGGCGCGAAGGTGCAAGAAGACGGGCGAGGCCAAGACCATCTTCATCTCCCTAACCGGACACGGCCACTTCGACATGGCTGCCTATGATGCCTACAACGACGGCAAACTGGTGGACTACGAGTATCCAGCTGATCTGGTCAAGCAGTCCCTGGCTAAGCTGCCCCGGGTTTGATGGTTGCAAGAGTGGGAAAGATCGGATTTCTGATCAATCCCATAGCTGGCATGGGCGGGGCCGTGGGCTTGAAAGGCACGGACGGCCTGGCGGCGGCTGCCCTGGCCAGGGGCGCAAAGCCCCAGGCAGCCGTGCGCGCACGAGCGTGCTTGCATTTGCTTTCCCGGGAGGCGGACCTTCTCTTTTTTACCGCCAGCGGCGAGATGGGTGAAGATGTACTGTTGCAATGCGGCCTGCCATACACTGTGGCCTACGTAGCTAGAGATGAGTCCAGCTCAGAGGATACGAAACTGGCTTGCCAGGCCTTCCTGGAAAACGGCGTCGATTTGATTCTATTTTGCGGAGGCGACGGAACGGCGCGAGATGTGGCCAGCCGCGCTGGCATGCGCCCCATCCTGGGCATCCCGGCGGGAGTGAAGATGCATTCCGGCGTCTTTGCCATCAGCCCCCAGGCAGCGGCAGAGCTGGCTCTGGGCTTTGTGCGAGGCGAACTTAAGGCCCGTGATACGGAGATTGTGGATGTGGACGAGGAGCTCTACCGGGCCGGAGAGCTGCAGACCAGGCTTTATGCCATAGCCAAAACGCCCTACCAACCTGTGCTGGTGCAGGAGCGAAAAAGGATCTATAGCACCTCAAGCGAGGAAGAGTTCAAGGATCAGATCGCACTCTTCGCCTCCGAATTCATGAGAGACGGCTCTGCCTACATTTTGGGGGCGGGCACTACCACAGCCAGGATTGCAAAGCTTTTAGGCGTGGAGAAGACCCTGCTTGGCGTGGACGTTATTCAGGAGGGAAGGCTACAGCAGAAGGACGCCTCGGAGAGAGACCTCTTGGCCTTGCTGGACAGAGAAAAGAGCGTTAAGGTCATTGTCAGCCCCATCGGCGCTCAAGGCTTCATACTGGGACGGGGCAGCCAGCAGATCAGCGCTTCTGTCCTGCGACGCGCAGGTGTGGAGAATTTGATAATAGTATCCACGCCCCATAAGCTGGCGGAGCTGCCGCAACTATTGGTGGACACGGGCGACCTAGAGATGGATCGAATCCTGGTCGGGAAGAGAATGGTGGTTACAGGATATCGCATCGCGCAGAGAAAAGAGACGGCTGCGGCATCAGCGCTACATATATAGCCCTTCATGCGTTCTTGCCTTGCTGTGATTGATTCATCTGAATTGCCTGTGGCCGGCAGAAATGTTCTGGCCTTCATCATCTTGCTCGGCATATTCATGTTTGTCATCGACGGCTCAGTAGTATCCATTGCCCTTCCCACCATCACCCGCTATTTTCAGGCCGATGTAGCCCAGACTCAGTGGGTGATAACCTCCTACCTGGTCACTGTGACCAGTCTGCTCATGATTTTCGGCAAAATTGCAGAGCGAACCGGAAAGTTTCGGCTCTTTTTGGCAGGATTTGTCATCTTCACGATGGCATCGGTCGCCTGCGGTCTTTCCACTACCCTTAGCATGCTCATCTTCTTTCGGACGGTTCAGGCTGCCGGAGCTGCCATGTCCTTTTCCATCAGCACGGCCATAATCTTCCAGATTTATCATCGCGGGGAACAGGGCAGAGCCATGGGTTACATCGGCACTACCGTCTCTTTGGCCAGCATTGCCGGACCAATATTGGGAGGTTATTTGGTGGACTACATGGGCTGGAAATACATTTTTCTCATCAATCTGCCCATAGGCATTGTGCTCTTAGCCCTTGCCGCCAAGTACATGAAAATCGAGGAAACGATATCGAAAAAACTGGACTTAGACTGGCGTGGAGCGACTGTGCTTATTATCTTCATAGTATCTTTGATGCTGTTTCTAGGCGATCTTTCCAGCAACACCGCCCTTTTTATTGCAGAGGATCCCTTCTTCCTGCTGGCTACGTTATCACTGCCGGCATTTGTCTGGATCGAATCGCATCAAAAGTCCCCTCTTTTGGACCTTTCCATCTTCCGGGTAAAAAAGTTCGTCCTGCCCATAATCGCCATAATCTTATTCATCATTTCCAGCTTCTCCGTGTTCATCCTGGGTCCCTTTTATTTCCAGGGCGTCATGGGCTACTCGCCCTCCCAAGTGGGCAGCGTATTTCTCATTGTGCCGGCCATAATGGCCTTTGGATCACCACTGGGCGGCTGGATATATGACCGATATCACTTTCGCTACAATTCCGCCCTGGGCATGATAATCGTAGCAGCGTCCCTCCTTTTCATGGGAAGCGGCATTACGAGAGATGATCTTTCCACGATTTACTTCTCCTTTGTAATCATGGGGCTGGGAAGCATGCTATTTCAAAGCCCCATCAATACCGAGATCATGAATGCCCTGCCAAGAGAGATGCTTAGCACAGCGTCCAGTCTCTCTTCGGCTATAAGAAATATGGGTATGTCCCTGGGAGTCTCGATCTCCACCCTTCTCTTATCGATGCAATTAAACCTTGCCGGCTATCACGGCCCGACAATAGACGCGAAGCCACAGCTTCTCAGTCTTACCATAAGCAATGTGATGATCATTGCGGCGGCATTATGCATACTGGGGGCAGCGGCGGCCTTTCTTCGCAATCGAGATGAATGCTAAACAAAAATCAATACATTTATATTATCAGGATTACAGCATAACTATTCATGAATGCGCTTGCCCTAATTCCCGTTATTTTGCTGCTGCAGGCTTCATACTTCGATATGCAGGGCACTATAATGAATGTTATTTCGCCGTCCAGCCTAATGATCGGAAACAATACAGTTACCTTGGCGGATGTGGACGCTTCCGGGCTCAATCAAAGACAGTATGCTTATCTGATGGATGACCTCAAAAGCAGTCTGCAAGGCAAGGACGTCTTCGTCAAAGGCGGCTATGTTTATTTTGATTTAACGGGGAGCTACAATTCACATAGCATCAATGAGATGACTCAGAAGGAGATCTCGGATTTAAAGGATATTATTGAGTATAATATTCCCATGCTCTTATAATGTATTTCCCATAGAGGATCCAGATGAGCACAAAAATTCCAAAAATAATGTAGAGGTTGGTGATGTACACCAACCACTGAAGAAGACGCATCTTCTTCTCAGCCGTCCCAACCCAGTCATCCGCTTTTCGCTCAAACCAGTTGGACATATTTTCCGATCAAGCAGAAGCTTTAGCAGCCGCTTCTGCTGCTTTCTCCGCTTCCTTCTTGGCTTCTTCTACTGCGGCTTTCCTCTCGGACTTGCCCTTGAGCATCTTTAGCTTGACCACGTTGTCCCTTTCCATCTCCTCTAAGGCCATGGCGATGAACTTGACGGTGTCCTTGAGTTCAGGAATCACCTTGAACTCCAGAGCATTGACACGCCTCTTAGTGCTGTCGATATCCTCGACAAGCCTTATCATGGCGGTCTCTACCTCTGCAGCTAAGATGATTTTATCCAGCAAGCCCTCATAGGCGTCAGCGGCCTCATCGATGGCGGCGCTGGTCCCAATGATGCCGTAGCCTCGCTCGAACATCTTCTTACGCACTGCTTCGGAGGCGATCTTGGGAACCACTACACCCATGATGTTTCTGGATTCGAGCTGTATGACCGGCTCTTTTTGCAGGGAATAGGCCACGCTTCCGATGGCAACTGTTCCCTCGATGGCCATAGCCATTTGAAGTCTCTGCTCGGCTATGATCAGAGCTTCAACCAGCTCTTTCCTGACAGTCTTGGCCTTGTTTAGCACCTCGAAGAACTCAATCATGAGGCCGTCACGCTTCATTTTGAGGAGCGAGTGACCAGTTTTTGCGACCTTCATCCTTTTCTTGAGAGCGATCAGCACTGACCTGGTCGGTTTAGTTCCTCGAATTACGGCCATGATCTCACTTCTTCGCTGCGCTTGCTGCGTACTTGGGGTGGTAGGCCTTGATGTATTTGTCGTCAATCCTGGTGAGCATTGCTTCAGGCAGGTCTGCCAGGAGATCCCATCCGATCTGGAGGGTATCGAAGATAGACCTATCCTCATCTCTGCCCTGATTGACGAATCGCTTCTCGAACTTATCGGCGAACTCCAGGACCAATTTGTCGCGTTCGGAGAGAGCCTCCTTACCGACAATGGCCGCGAGACCGCGCAGATCATTGCCCTCTGCATAGTAAGCATAGAGCTGATCCGATACTGCTCTGTGATCCTCGCGAGTATGGCCCTTGCCGATTCCAGAGTTCATCAGGCGGCTTAAGCTTGGTCTGATATCGACGGGCGGATAAATGCCCTTTCTGTGCAGCTCTCTGGAGACGATGATCTGACCCTCGGTGATGTATCCGGACAGATCCGGGATGGGGTGAGTGATGTCGTCGCCGGGCATGGTCAGGATGGGGAACTGGGTGATAGAGCCCTTTCTGCCCTTGATGATGCCGGCTCTCTCATATTGGCAGGCCAGGTCGGTATACATGTAACCCGGGTAGCCGCGTCTTCCTGGCACCTCTTCACGAGCCGCGCCCATTTGCCGGAGCGATTCGCAATAGTTGGTCATGTCCGTGTAGATGATGAGCACGTGCATGTCCAGATCGAAGGCCAGATACTCCGCAGTGGTCAGGCCCAGTCTGGGTGTTAGAATCCTCTCTACAGCCGGATCGTCGGCCAGATTGAGGAACACCACTGCTCTCTCCAGGGCTCCTGTCCTCTCGAAATCAGCCAGGAAGTGCTGAGCCTCTTCGTTGGTGATGCCCATAGCGCAGAAGATAACTGCGAAGGACTCGGCTTCTCCCAATGCCTTGGCCTGGCGAGCGATCTGCAGAGCAAGATCGTTGTGGGGGAGACCAGCTCCCGAGAAGATGGGCAGCTTCTGGCCGCGCACCAGTGTGTTTGTCCCGTCGATGGTAGAGATGCCGGTCTGAATGAAAGAGCGCGGCTTCCCACGGGAAGCTGGATTGATGGCAGCTCCTGCGATATCTCTCAATACCTCGGGCACAATTTCCGGGCCGCCGTCTCTGGGCTTCCCGGATCCGGACAGAACGCGTCCCACGATGCTGGGAGAAAGTGGCATCTTGATGACGTCACCGGTGAAACTGACAGCAGTATCCTTGGACAGACCGCCGGTTCCCTCGAATACCTGAATAACCACGATATCATCGGAGGAATCCAGCACCTGACCTCTCTTCATCTCTCCGCCCGTCCTGATCTCGACGAGCTCCATGTAGCCCACTGGCTCAGTCTTCTCCACGAAGATGAGTGGTCCGGAGATCTCAGTAATTGTTTTGTATTCCTTTGTCATTTTGAACCCACCTCACTTCAGCGCCTTGAACTCAACGTCCATCTGAGCCAGAATCTTTGCCAGGATGGGCTCATACTCGGCTTCCAGTCTCACCTTGGCCAGAGCATCCTTGGATGGAACGGAATTTATCTCCGCCACGGATATGCCCTTCTGAACTGCCTCGAAGGCGTAATCCCTGTACTTCAGGATTGCAGCCAAGAGGTCGAACTGCTTCTTGTAGGGACAGAATGTATCTACCGGGTGGAAAGCGCTCTGAGCCAGCCAGAAGTTGATGATCATCCTTGCTACTTCCAGAGTGATCTGCTGGTCCTCGGGCAGGGCATCGGAACCGACGAGCATCACGATTTCTTCCAGCTCGGCGTTCTCCTGCAATATATTCATGGCACGCCTCTTGTTCTTGTTCCAGTCCGGGCTGACATTCTCAATGAACCAGGGTTCGAGGATCTGGTCGTATAGAGAATAGGAATCCAGCCAGTTGATGGACGGGAAGTGACGGCGCTGAGTTAGCTTAGAGTCCAGTGCCCAGAATACCTTGACCATTCTCAGTGTGTTCTGAGTAACGGGCTCGGTGAAGTCTCCGCCGGGCGGGGATACAGCACCTACGACGCTGATGGAACCCTGACCGCCATTGAGAACTTCGGCACGTCCGGCACGCTCGTAGAAGTCGGCGAGTCTTGCACCCAGGTATGCGGGATAGCCTTCTTCACCAGGCATCTCTTCCAGACGCGAGCCCATCTCTCTCATGGCCTCTGCCCAACGGGAAGTGGAGTCAGCGGTCATCATGCAGTCGTAGCCCATATCTCTGTAGTACTCTGCCGTGGTCATTCCGGTGTAGATGGAAGCCTCACGAGCAGCCACAGGCATGTTGGAGGTATTGGCGTAAACGATGGACCTCTCCATGAGGGGTCTGCCGGTCTTGGGGTCTTGCAGCTCAGGGAACTCATGCAGAACATCGGCCATCTCATTGCCGCGCTCTCCGCATCCCACATAAATCACAATATCGACATCTGCCCACTTGGACAGGGTCTGCTGCATAACCGTCTTTCCGGTACCAAATCCACCGGGAATGGCTGCTGTTCCGCCCTTGGCCAGGGAGAAGAATCCGTCTACGACCCTCTGTCCAGTTCTTAGGGGAATGGTGGGTGCCAACTTTTTAGTCACGGGCCGGGCCTGTCTTACTGGCCACTTATGCATCATGGTGAGCTTGCTGCCGTCCTCTAAGACTGCAATAGTCTCATCAACGTTGAAGTTCCCTGCATAGATCTCCTTGATAGCGCCGCCCTTATGCTTGGGTGGGACCATGATCTTATGCTTGATGAGCAGTTGCTCCTGAACCTCACCAAAGGCTTGCCCGGGCTTTAGGACATCGCCCTTCTTGGCGGTGGGCTTGAATTCCCACTTTTTCTTGTGATCAATGCCGTCTACGAACAGACCTCTGCTGATGAAGTCTCCGGATGCTGCTGCCAGCATGGGTAGCGGCCTTTGAATACCATCGTAAATCTGGGTCAGAATGCCTGGACCCAATTGTGCTACGAGCGGAGCTCCGGTCTCCTTGACGGGCTCGCCGGGCCGCACGCCGCCCGTATCCTCGTATACCTGAATGATATATTTATTGCCGGAAATGCCGATGACTTCGCTCATCAGGCCTTCCTCGCCGACCAGAACCAGGTCGTACATGGAAGCCTTCAGGCCCGTGGCCTGAACTAGTGGTCCGGCGACTCGCTTTACTTTACCTACTTCCATAAATCAACACCTATTGCCCTTTTAATCTTCTCTCTCATCTCTGTGCTCTGCTCGGTTCCGATGGCAATAACGGTTGGCTTGATTGAATCGGAGAGCTGCTCCTGAAGCCTCTTGGGCAGCTTGTTATAATCCGATTGTTTCAAGACCAGAATTCCCACATTGGAATCAGCCATGACGACGCCAATCTTTGAGACCATCTCCTCTTCGGTGTTGGCCGCATAAGATTTTTTTATTCCTGCCAGATTGAACCCGAGGACGCTCTCGCTGCCTCCCACAAAAGCAATCTCCATTTTTAGGCCACCACCACTTGCTCCTCAATGAGTTCGGCAGGAAGTCCGGCTTCTTTTCCTCTCACAATCTTCCTGATGTTGGAAACTTCAGTCTCTTTGCTCACCATATAGCCGAGCACCGGCAAGATAGATAACGGATGATAGTTGGAAAGAGCCCAAGCATACCGGATGAGATACGCCCTCAACCTAGCCTCGATTCTGCTGACCGCATCCAGATCTACAGATGCGATGTCCGAAATGGAGGACCAGAAGGGATATCCTTCAAGCCCACGCAGGAACTCGCCGAAAGGCTGACCGGCCATGCGGCTCAGCTCTCCATGCAACTTGCCTCCGGGGATGAGGTTCTCTAGTATTACGGCCGCATCGACGCCTGCCTTGTTCATCCTGAAAAGGGTGATCAGATTTCTTATATCGACCTCTCTTCGGACGTACTTGAGCAGCAGACCTCCGCCCACAGATAGAGTGCCGCCCACGGCCAACTCCATTCTGAAGTAATAGAGCTTGTCGAGAGCGTTCTCCAACGATGCCAAATTCTTGCCGTCGTATTGCGCCAGAGCGCTGGAATAGTCGGTTCCATCAAAGGCCGATATGATGTCGGTTATGGAATCCTTTTTGGCCAGCTCACTGAGGCGCTCTGATGATAACTCACCAGCCGGCACGAGATGTTTTTCTATCTCAGTATCGGTGGCCCCGTAGAACTTGCCGCGTAGGAGGGTCTTGATGTTCCATACATCCCAGCGCCGTAGGTACTCCAGAATCAGGAATGAGGGCTCATCTATTGAGACCTCCTCGAGCTTCCTGAAGGTCTTTGCCATATTGGCAAAGGTGGCGTGTTCGATGAGATCCACGCCGGAGTAGTCCTTGGATAACGCGTCGATCTCATCTTTATACTGGGTCTCTTCCAGGTAGCGGGCGATCTCAGACATATCCATGTTCATCATCCTGGCATACATCTCCGCCGGGACGAGCTTGGTCTTCATCGCCCGGACTCTGCCCGTGATGTAAGCGTACTTCACCGGTGAACCGAACTTCGGCAAACGTAGTACAGGCATCGTCCTCACCCGAATAAGATCCTGGAAACCTCTTTCATGTGGTTATTAAAGACCTCACGCGCAAGAGTTTCGTAGGTTAAATCGTAACGCAGAGCTCCATCACTGCTCTCAACCACAGCGCCGCCTATAATGTCCAGGTTCCCGCCATATTTTGAGGCGAGAGAGGTTATGAAGGCCTCATCTCTCTTGTTGGAGAAGACCTTCATATCCTTGAGATCGTGAGGTTCGAGCAGCTTTTTGAGCATGGCTTCATTATCCTTCTTAGGAAGATTCTGCAGCTTCTCAAGCAGCTTCGTCCTAGCCTGCTCAAGGAGATTCTTGTGAACATTCAGCTCCGCTCTCTTGACTTCGAGATTGGCGCTGGAAATCTCCCTGCGCTCGATAGCCTCAACCGTGTGTCCAACCTCCGCTTCCTTTCTGGACTTTATCTCGGCGGCACGTTCCCTAGCTTCATTGAGTGCCCTTGCAACCTCTTGGTCAGCTTCACTGGTTATCTGAGCGACCTTTTCCTTGCTGGTTGCCAGGACTGACTCAACCACTGCATCTAGTGCCATTGCCTCTTACACCCCTTGTAATTGGCTAACTTAAGGTGTCACGATGCCAGAGAAGGGTGTCCAGGCGAACATCAGAATCAGCGATACGGCGAGACCGAAGATGATCAGTGTCTCGGGCAGAAGCATGAGGAACAGACCCTTGCCCAGGAATCCAGGCTCCTCAGCCACGACGCCAACCACTGCTGCGCCAATACCCTGCTCACCCATACCAGCACCAATGCCTGCTAATCCAGTAGCCAGGCCTGCGCCGACAGCCAACAATCCATACAATGTTCCTGCATCTGCTACAACTACCATTTTCCTCAATCCTCCTTTATATGAATATTATTCAATATTTCAATTCGAACTATCGAATTCATGCTTTCAGGAACCTCCGGACATGTCCGAAGGGACTGTACTCCACTCCACCGCCATGATTGCTGTAGAACTTCGTGAACATCTCCACATAATGCAACCTGAGAGGATGCATGAAGGGAGAGAGAATTCCCAGCAGGAAGTTGATGAAGTGAACTGCCAATAATACCACAAGACCTGCAATGATCGCGGGTATCGTGAACTCAGCGCTATCAGTCGCTCCACCGCTCAGCATGGGCATAACTACATAGAATGCCAGCTGGTTGGCAGCGAATGCCAAGCCTACTGAAGCAAGGCCGATGGCCAATAACCTAAGATAGGATATCAGGTTGCTCACGTAGAATGGCATGTGAGCAAGACCCATGGGCCCTTCCGGTCCCATTACCAGCATCACCATGGCGACTAAAATTACGATAGCACTTGCAATTACCAACATCATCTGACCTATGACGAGTCCAAGAACAAGCAACCCGAAGAATACTTGGACGAGCATCACAGGAAGTCTCTCGAAATAGGCATGCTTCTTCTCGCCGTAGGCCAGCTCCGTCTTGATGCCCAAGATAGAACCAACGCTGCAGTGAATAATGCCTATGATGACACTAGTACCGATCAACAACAAAACCGCGTTACTTGCCAGCCGATCCATGGGGAAAATATCAATTCCCGGCCAAAATCCGATTCTTCCCAGCGAGCCAAAAACACCTTCACCGAAATAGAGACCTGCGACTTTTACAGCCTCGAGTTCATGCTCAGGCAATTGTCCCATGACCTTGCCCCACAAACCGAGCGGGCCAAAGATCTCGCCGAAGAATATGCCGAATATGATAGCCCACACGCTGGAAATCAGAACGACGTTGATCAACTGCTGCCAGCCAGGTGTTTTGAACTTCTTCTTGAGAAGCACCATGGTCAGAAGCGACATGACGCCATAGCCGATATCACCCAGAATCATGCCGAACATGATTGGGAAGAATACGAATATCAGCAATGACGGATCGAACTCCTTATACTCGGGAATGGCGAACATCCTTGTTATCAGTTCGTAAGGCTTGACCAGGCTGGGATTATCCATCTGGGTCGGTACGTCTTCGCCCTTCTCGACAAGTTCGTCTGTCTCTTTGTCTGCAATCAACGAAACTTCAAGCCTGCCGCCGGCAGCGCTCTCCAGCTCGCTCTTGAGCCTGCTGAACTGATCCGCTGGAACATACCCATCTATAACGAAGGCGTTGGCCGTCTCAGCAAACCTGAGTGGTACCTCTGTCTTCTGGGTCTGCATGGACAGATACTCGTCCGTTGCCAGCATCAGATCTTCATACTGCTTCTTCATGTCGGCCAGCTTCTTTTGGAGAGGCACTTTTTCGCCTTCCAAGGATTTGATGCTGCCTCCAAGAGTAGCAATTGCCGAGTCTACATTGCCTTCCAGCCTGGGTACGGATGTCTCAGAAAACCCATGCTCTGAAAGGACTGAAGATACTTCGCCGGCCTTTTCTGCAGGCACAAATACCGCTACAAAAGTTGCATTCTTGGCGCTTCCTGAATAGATCTCATTTACCGGAGATACCCTCGCTACATCAGCATCAACTGATGTTGTTGCTGTGCCGACAAAGGTCGCCAGAGAATCATAACCATAGTAAGCTTCTAAAGGCAGCGGCAAAACAGCCAAAGGAGTCAGAGCCTTGATCTGATCCTGTTTGGACTTTACTTCTGCGTCGATGGCAACGATGCGCTCGTATGTAGCAGTAACATCTGCACCAACGTTATTGAGAAGATTATCCAGCTCCGATAGAACCTGGCTCTCGGGATATGCCTTATCAGGAAACTTCTTATTTAGTTCAAGGTACCTGGTGACAGATCTGAGCTTAATGAGATCCTCGGAGTATTCTTTGGCTTTGCCGATGGGCTTGCCCATCTCAAACTGTGGTTGGCTGCCATTATAGTTAACAATATGGAGCAAGCGCAACTCATGCAGCTTTTCTACAACTGGAGATATTACGTTCTTTGACCCGGCGACGACTACACGACTCATCTTCACGGGTCTAAGCATGCAACAACCCCATAAACTCCTTTATCAAATATTCAACTGCTTTGTCCAGCTTTGCGCTGGCGCTGCCGCTCATTGAGCTTACGTTCTTCTCACCGCTGCTAACGATCGATGCCTTCTTGGCTTTCACACCGCTATCAGCTTTGGCAACGCTCTTGTCATAGTAGTCCTGTGCATCAGTCTCGGCGGATTTGACGAGGTTTGCAGCTTCAGTAGTGGCAGCGGCTATCTTTTTTCCTTTCTCATCCAAGGCCCGCTGGACTGCTGCCTTGGCTTCAGCCTCTGCCGATTTAATTTTCGATAAGATATCGTCTCTAGCCATCTGATCCCTCTACTTCTTCCCTCACTACACCTCTTCCGTTTTTCAAACAGCGCTACATCACGTTTGGCTCGTGATAAACGTTCAGATCCATCCTCATCTACCAATATAAACTCTTCGGTTTTGATTTGAGGAGAGGGCTAAGTATGATCATTCTTCTTAATATCCCCAAAATTTCAAGGCTGTTTCCAGCTCTTTGTGGTCTTTTGCGTATTCTTTTAGGGGAATTTGCATTCGCCAGGCATCCACCGCCTGCACCATGGCCCTTGCCCCGGCTGTGGTTCCATCGGGATGGCCGTGCACTCCCCCGCCGGCCTGGATGATGCAATCAATGCCGTAGCCGTCCAAATTTCCATGGACCTTGGCCGGATAGACCCCGCCCGAGGCCACCGGGAAGACTTTCTTGTAGCCGTGCCAATCCCCCCGCAGAGCATCACGGGAGAGGTCGTTTTCCTGGGTCTCGCGCGCCATCTTGCCCATGTAGCTTCCCGTATGCAAGTTGGTGCCTCCCGTCATGCGCACCAGCTTGGAAATGACCAGCATGGCAATGCCGTGCCCTTTGTCTCTGGTAAAGGCTCCGTGCATGGTCCTGTGTACATGCACGGGCACCTTTAGATGCCTGGAAAGTTCCTCCAACGCGGAGAAGCCGACCGTCAGGACATCGATCATGACCATGTTGGCGCCGTGATCCACAGCCACTTCAGCGCGCTCCAGGATCTTATCGGCGCCGACCGTGACGTTCACCGCATAAAAGGCCTTCTTGCCCGTCTCGGTCTCTACTCTGTCCAGAGCGCTCATGACCGCTTCCAAACGGGGGATGAGTGGACAGAAGCTCTGATCGGTCAGGGTCTCGTCGTCTTTGACCAGATCCAGTCCGCCGCGAACGGCGGCTGCGGCCACGGCGGCTGTGCCGGCCGGGTCCAAGCCCACCTTGGGCTTGACGATGGTCCCCACCAACGGACGGCCATAAACTCCCAGGATTTTTCGCGCATCTTCGATACCAAAGCTTGGACCCTTATGCGCCGAGAGCAGGCTCTCCGGGAAGATGATATCCTGCAGCCGTACCTTTTTTAGATCACCCAGGCCGAAGAGGTTTCCTGCCACCACAGAAAGGTATTGGGGGATATTTCCCGGCTCAAAGAGCTCCTCGGGAAAGCCGATCTCAACATTGTTTCCTTCCGCGGAGATGACGCGGGCCGCGAGGGGGTTGTCCGCTCCCCGCACCGCGGTCCAGGTGCCGGTGGACTGCTCTGCCGCGATAGCCTCCGCCGCCTTCTGGATGGGAAGGTCGGTTTCTACATGATATTTTGCTATAAGTTCCATAATGATGCATAGGGAGATCCCATGCAGATATAAGAACTTCCACGGAGGAAAGGCCTCCTCGCAAAAACGGTAATATAGAACTTAGATCCAGGGAAATACCTAAAGACAAATTGAAATAAAATCAGATGGAATTTAAGATGACCAAGATCACTATCAGCTTAATTAAGGCCGATGTGGGCGGCTATCCCGGCCACTCTTCGGTCCATCCCGCATTGATCGAGACTGCAGAGGCGAAGCTTGCACAGGCTAAGAAGTCCGGCGCACTGATAGACTTTAGGGTGATGGCCTGCGGCGACGACCTGGAGCTTCTCATGAGCCACAAGAAAGGCTGCGACAACGGCGAGGTGCATGCCCTGGCCTGGGAGACCTTCGAGGAGGCCACCGAAGTTGCCAAGAAGCTCAAGCTCTACGGAGCCGGGCAGGACCTTTTGGCAGACGCCTTCTCCGGCAACATTCGCGGCATGGGACCGGGCGTGGCGGAGATGGAGATTGAGGAGCGCACCAGCGAACCGGTGGTGGCCTTCATGATGGACAAGACCGAGCCCGGGGCCTTCAATCTGCCCATCTTCAAGATGTTCGCCGACCCCTTCAACACAGCTGGCCTGGTGATAGATCCGGCCTGCCATCATGGCTTCACCTTCGAGGTCTGGGATATCATGGAGCACAAGAAGGTCTTCATGGACTGCCCGGGCGAGATGTACGACCTGCTGGCGCTCATCGGCGCCAAGAGCCGCTATGTGATCAAGAGAGTCTTTTGCAAGCCGAACAGCAAGATATCCGAGCAGGAGGCAGTGGCTGTGATAAGCACGGAGAAGCTCTTCCAGACGGCCGGAACTTACGTAGGCAAGGATGACCCCGTGGCCCTGGTGCGCTGCCAGTCCGGCCTGCCCGCTTTGGGCGAGGTGCTGGAGCCCTTCGCGCTGGGGCACCTGGTAAGCGGATGGATGCGCGGCAGCCACAACGGTCCCCTCATGCCCTGCTCCTTTGAGACGGCTCATCCCACAAGGTTTGACGGTCCGCCTCGCGTCATAGCTGCCGGCTTCCAGATGGCCTATGGCCAGTTTGTGGGTCCCGTGGATCTCTTCAAAGATGTGGCCTTCGACCTGACCCGCAAGAGATGCCTGGAAATCACAGATTACATGAGGGCGCACGGCCCCTTCGAGCCGGCGCGTCTCCCCATGGAGGACATGGAGTACACCACACTCCCCCATGTCATGAAGGTGCTGGAGAAAAGGTTCGTGAATGCGGAGTAACCGCTTCGCGAATCTTCATCTTTATCATTTCATTGGGTGTGGTCGATGAACCTTTCAGAGACAGAGATCGAACGATTTTATCGTCTGTACCATTCATTGCTATTTTATATAAATAATAAATATAACGTGTTGATGGGCATAGAGCGTCCCGGCGACCTGCATAAGATGAATCCTAACGACATCCAGAAGCTTAAAGACATCTTATACGACAAATTAGAGCTGATTGACTCCTTCATCAAAGATGACCATAACGATCTTTCAGCACCGGACCGGGAAATCGTATCCTCTTGGAAGAATTTCGTCGTTGGCAGATTCTATATCGTTCGCCATTTAAAAAATTATACTATATTTCTTGACGAAAACGAACCGCCAAAAGCCTATGGCGTCCTAGGGATCATTACTCCTCTTGAGGATATGATAGGTCCAAATTTGCCCCGCATGGTCAAAGCAACCCTCCTGCCTTTCGAAAATAGAATTATTTATGATGGCACCATCTTTCCCTATAACATCCTATTCGGCAGCGGCACACGCAGGAGCATCAATGATTCCTACAGCCAGGCTAAAAATAGTCTTGGGATAATAACATCTCTTCCCATTTCTTCGGAGAAGACTGAGATATCAGACGCCGATACACTGAGAGGATATTTAAAGACAGCATACAGCCGCGATGCCTATCGGGAAGATATCTGGGAATTGATCAGAAAAAATCCCGATCTTATGGTCGTATATTGTGAAGAGATGGGCAGAGTCCATGCAAGAACTTATAAAAAAAGGCTGAGGGAAGCGGGTGTGGTCGAAGGCTGGTTTGCCTTGATTGATGGGATGATAATAGCCGGTGGAAAAACACGAGAAGAGGTTTTAAGAATTTCAAAGTCCCTGTTGCCCCCTGAGAAGAGAAAGCTTGTTTACATATTTAATCTGAAAGCAAAATAATTCTTCATATGTGATTCTTGCAGGGAGTGGATCATGAAATGATAGAGAGCCAGGCTGTAGAAGAGATTAAAGAAGCAGAGGCCAAGCCGGTCCTTGAGCCCGTCGAGGAAGAGGCAGCCACGCCAGCCAAGCCCAGGAAGCGCCGCCGCCTCAAGGTAGCCCATCCCGAGCGCTGCATCGGCTGCCTGAGCTGCATGTTCGCTTGCAGCCGCACGCGCACGGGCACCGTCTCCCTGCAAAACAGCGCCATCAAGGTGCAGACGCAGGGCGGCATTGAGGGCGATTTTCGCGTGGTGGTCTGCCGCGGCTGCCAGGATCCTCCCTGTGCCCGCGCCTGCCCCACGGGCGCCATGGAGAAGAGGCCCGACGACAGTGTGGTCTTTCACAAGGACCGCTGCATCGGTTGCGGCAGCTGCGAGAAGGCTTGCTTGGTGGGCGCGGTAACCCTAGGTAAAGAGAAAAAGCCCATAAAATGCATTCACTGCGGAGCCTGCGTGGACTTCTGCCCGCATGGCGTGCTTAAGCTGGAGGAGATCCAAGCTTAGGGAGGATGAAATGCTGCGAAAAGTTCTCTACATCGATCTTTCTAATGAAGAATCATGGGTTGAAGAGCGGCAGGAGCTATTCGAGAAGTGGATGGGCGGGACCGGAGTGGGAATTCGCCTCCTCCAGGAGGAGTGCCCCGCGAACACCGATCCACTTTCTGCCGCTGCACCAATAATTTTCTCCATAGGACCCCTCAACGGCATCTTTCCCGTGGCCACCAAGACCGTAGCCACCTTCAAATCGCCCCTCACGGGTGAATTGGGCGAGTCCTATGCTGGAGGCAGGCTCTCTCTGGCCTTGAGGTTTGCAGGACATGAGGCAGTGGTCATCCGTGGCCAGGCAGAGCAGCCTTCTTACATCTCCATTAACGATTCAGTGGTATTGATCAAGGACGCCACATCGATCTGGGGCATCGATGCCCAGACCACGGGCGTGATCCTGCGCGATCGCGAGCCCGGTGTCGGTCGGCGCTCCATTATCCGCATCGGCCCGGCCGGGGAAGCCAAGGTGAGGTACGCGGGCGTGGTGGTGGACACCTACCGGCACTTTGGGCGGCTGGGTTTGGGTGCAGTCTTCGGCTCCAAGAAACTCAAGGCCCTGGTGATCTCAGGAACGGAGACGATCGATGTTCCGGATGCCAAGCGTTACAAAGAGGTCTACAATCGGCTCTACAAGACCGCGGTGCAGACGGATGTCATGGAGAAGTACCATGATATCGGCACCTCTGTGAACATCAGCGCCCTGAATTGGCTCAAAGGTCTGCCTACCAAAAACTTCCTTCTCTCCAGCTTCCCACAAGGCGAAAATATCAGCGGCGAGATGTTTGCAGAAAACCATCTCTTCCGCAGGCTCTCATGCGCAGGATGCCCCATCGGCTGTGTGCATATCGCCGCTCTGAAGACGGCCTTTTCCACTCATCACGAATTCGAGGTAAGAAAGGTCTCCTACGACTACGAACCCATCTATTCCCTGGGCTCGAACCTGGGTGTGGGCTCAGCCGAAGGAATCCTGCAACTGATCGATGTCTGCGAGAGGCTGGGCCTGGATGTAATGTCGGCGGGAGTGGTCCTCTCCTGGGCCACCGAGGCTCTGGAAAAGGGACTCATCACCAGCAAAGAGACCCTGGATGTCACGCTACAGTGGAACGGCGTAGACGGCTACACTCGGGCCTTAGAGAATATCGTCAAAGCGCCCAATGAATTTTATGGGGCTCTGGCTCGGGGGGTGGACTATGCCGCGAAAAAGTACGGCGGATTGGATTACGCCATGGCGTTAGGAGGAAACGAGGTCTCCGGCTACCATACCGGTCCTGCCTCCATCGTGGGCCAACTGGTGGGTGTGCGCCACTCGCATCTGGACAACGCTGGATACGCTGTCGACCAGAAGGCCGTTAAAAAGCCCATGGACGCCGAGATGATGGTTGATGAGCTCATCAAAGAGGACAATTCCCGCGGCGTTTTCAACTCTCTGGTGGGCTGTTTGTTTGCCCGGGGCGTTTACACGGAGGAGAATATCATCGACTCTTTGGGAACGGTGGGCATCGTCAAGACAAAGGATGATCTAATGGAGCTGGGCAAAAGGATCTTTGAGGAAAAGTACAAATTCAAGGTGCAGGAGGGATTCGACCTCTCAAAAGTGCGCGTGCCGCGCCGGTTCTACGAGACCGTCTCTGCCGCAGGATTGGTGACGCCCGAGACGGTGGAGGAGATGCTCAGGATCTATCGAAAGAAGAGAGGGTGGAGCGATCTACTCTGAATCCTCTTCTTCGGACATGGCTTTCGTCTTTTCTTTCTTCGTGGATTTCTTTGCCCCTGTCGCAGCCCTCTTCGGCTTTATTTTTATTTCTTCCGGGGCATTTTCCGGCAGCTCATTCCTGCGATCCCTGATCATGCCCCTTCTGGCCATCCTCTCCTTGATCATCCTCCGGACCTCGTCGCCCCCCACAGAGAAGACCTCGCCGATCAGCTCCATGGCCACATCCAGCTCCCGGCCCACCAGCGGGTCGCTGGACGGAACGCGGCCTGCCAGATCGCTTAGATGATCAAGGGGCTTTTCTACCAGCTCCGAGGAATATTTGTCCGGCTCCTCCCGGTAGATCTTGAGCATGCCGAAGATGTAAGGATAGAGGGGCGTTTCGGGACTTATCCGGTAGAAGGTGTTGGTCTTCTTTTTGGCCTCATCGCGGGGCGAGGGCAGAATTCGCCGCTCCATGGAGATGATCCCCAGGCGCTCCAGCTTGTCCAGCTTGTTTAAAAGGGTGGTCTGGTTCCAGAAGGGGCCGCCGCCGGTGGGTCCATTCTCCCGCCAGATCTGATTAAGCTGAACATAGCCTCCTTTTCGCTTCAGGTAAATCAATAGAGAAGCCAAAGGAGCTTGATCGCGCTGCAGGGCAGTGTAACGGATGAACTCATCCAACATGCACGTACCTGTTATGTGCAACTCTAAAGCATTTTCGCTTTGTTTACAGAGCTTTTTTATGCCATTGCCCCCCTTCGTTCAAGGGAGTCACAATGCAAGCCATAATTCTCGCCGCAGGCGAGGGAAGCCGCATGCGTCCCTTGACCGCAAAGATGCCAAAGGTGATGCTGCCCGTGGCCGGCAAGCCTCTGCTGGAGCATATCATCCTGCGGACTCACGGCGCAGGCGCGAATCGTTTCGTGCTGGTGGTAGGATACGGGGCCGATGCCGTTCGCTCATACTTTGGGGACGGCAGCCGCCTGGATCTACAGATCGACTACGCCGTACAGGATAAGCAGCTTGGCACAGGTCACGCCCTGATGGCTGCCGCGAGCCAGGCGGAGGATCGCTTCCTGGTCTTAAATGGAGATGTGCTGCCAGATGAGGCGTCCCTGCGAGAGATGGCCCGCGGCGGCGTTGCCGTCTCGGCCATAAAGGTCGATGATCCCAAAAGATATGGGGTTTTCACGGAGGAGAACGGTTACTTCAAATCCGTGGTCGAGAAGAGTGCCAATCCGCCCTCCAATTTGGCCAATGCCGGCATCTACCTTTTCGAGAGAAGCATCTTCGAGACGATGCGATCTATGCCGCTATCAGAGCGAGGCGAGTACGAGCTGACCGATGGCCTGAACCGGCTCACTTCCCAGGAGAGAATCAAGATCGTCACTCTCAAGAGCTGGCTGGAGATCGGCAGGCCCTGGGATATTCTGGCCGCCAATGAAGTTTTGCTTAAAGACCTCGAGCCCCAAATGAAGGGCGAGGTTGAGAGCGGCGCGACCCTCAAGGGCAATGTAGCCGTGGGCCGGGGCACCATCGTGCGCTGTGGAGCCTACATCGTGGGCCCGGTAATAATAGGAGATGACTGTGACATCGGACCCAATTGCTACATCCGGCCCACGACCTGCATCGGCGACAAAGTCCGGATAGGAAACGCAGTGGAGGTCAAAAACAGCGCCATCATGAACGGCAGCAAGATAGGGCACCTCTCCTACCTGGGAGACAGCGTTATCGGAGAGAACTGCAACTTCGGGGCAGGAACCGTATGCTCCAATCTGCGCCATGACAAGGGCCACATAAAATCGTTCGTCAAAGGAGAACGGGTAGATAGCGGCAGGCGCAAATTGGGTGTGATCATGGGCGAAGGGGTGATGACCGGGATCAATACATCGATCTATCCCGGCACGGTCATTGAGCCAGGTTTTAGGGGGCTGCCGGCTGCCATTCACAGGGGCCTTGTCTCGTCCAAGAGAGACTGAATATAACAAACCTTTTCAAGACAAAGGGTGAGCATAGTAATGGTAATGATGATGAGAAACTTTATTCCCATAGCCAAGCCAATCATTGGCGACGAAGAGATTAAAGCTGTAGGTGATGTGCTGAAAAGCGGCATGCTCGCCCAGGGCGAGACTGTCAAGCAGTTTGAAGATGAATTCGCCGGCTATCTGGGCGTGAAAAATGCCATAGCCGTAAACAACGGCACCGTCGCCCTGGATCTGGCCATCAAGGCCCTGGGACTACAGAAGGGAGACGAAGTCATAACGCCCGCCTTCACCTTCATTGCTACTGCCAACTGCGCCCTCTATCAGGGTCTACGCCCCGTCTTCGCGGATGTGGACGCGAGGACTTTCAACATCGATCCCGAGGATCTGCAAAAAAGAATAACTACTCGCACCAGGGCCGTGATCGGCGTTCACCTCTACGGCCAGCCCTTCGACCTCTCGGCTGTGTCGGAGATCTGCCAGGATGGGAAAATAGCCCTGGTAGAAGACTGCGCTCAGGCCCATGGAGCCGAATACCTGGGCAAGAAGGTGGGCTCATTTGGTACAGGCTGCTTCTCCTTCTACCCCACCAAGAACATGACCACGGGCGAGGGGGGCATGATCACCACCAACGATGATGCTCTGGCCGCACGTCTGCGCCTGCTGAGAAGCCACGGTGACACGGGCAAGTACAACCACGCCACATTAGGTTACAACTACAGGATGATGAATTTGCAGGGGGCCATTGGTCTCGTGCAGCTAGGGCGGCTGGAGGAGTTCACGGCCAAGAGGATTTTGAATGCTGCCTTTTTAAACGACAACATCAAGATCAAGGGCATCAGCACCCCTTACCAGGCGAAAAACGTTCGGCACGTTTATCATCAATATGTGGTGCGGGTGGAGGACAGCTTTGCCTCTTCCCGGGAGAAACTGATGGAATATCTTCTGGCGAAGGGGATCGGCTCTGCCGTTCACTATCCCAAAGCGGTTTATGAGCAGCCCCTCTACCGGGAGTTGGGCTATACTAATGAGAGCTGCCCTGTATCCGAAGACGTCTCCCGCAAGGTGTTGAGCCTGCCTGTGCACCCCTCTCTCAGCGACGAGGACCTGGCGTACATCTCCCAAACCATAAATTCCTTCGAGGCCTGAAGCATGGACGTTGGAGTCATCGGCGTGGGGGCCATGGGCCGAAATCATGTGCGCGTCTACTCGGAAATGAAAGGAGTAGGCAACGTTTATGTCTATGATCCCGTCTCCGAAAACGCCGAGCGTTCTCGGGAGTTTGCTGCAATATGCAAATCATTGCCGGAGCTGCTGGGCCAGGTGGATGCAGTCAGCATCTGCGTTCCCACCCGCTATCACTTCGAGACGGCCAAAAAAGTAATCGATGCCGGCATAAACTGCCTGATTGAAAAGCCCATCACCTTGACAGTGGAGGAAGGAGTGCAGCTCGCAAAAATCATCGAGGGCAAAGAGCTTATCGTTGGTGTGGGCCACATCGAGAGGTTCAACCCCATCGTGGCAGAGATGACAAAGATCGCACAGCGACCGGATTATGTATCCATCAAGAGACATAATCCCACCTCAAGCCGCATCACCGATGCTTCCGTGGTAGAGGACCTCATGATCCATGACATCGACATAGCTTTCAATGTGCTTTTCAAAGGCGAATGCGACTACAAGATATTCAGTGCCGGGAGCGCAAACGTCTGTGAGGCTCTGGCCGCTTTCCCCGGCTCTGTGGTCTCCATCTCCGCCAGCCGTCTATCTTCCAAGAAGTTTCGTACATTTTATGTCGAGTCCGAGGACTTCACGGCTGAAGGTGACTTCATGACCCAGGAGGTTTACATATACCGAAAGCCCGGCAAGTACGGCGTGGAAAATGAGCGGTATATGCAGGAGAACATCATCGAAAAGGTCCTGGTAAACAAGGTCGAGCCCTTAAAGGTAGAGCTGAAGACCTTTTTGGACTGTGTCAAGACCAAGAAGAGCTTCCCTGTCACACCACAAGAGGCCCTGAAGAACCTGCAAATATGCGAGCAAATCAAGCAGGGATTACATATCAAGAAGCCATAGGATGGAAAAAATGCAAGGGGAAAGCGATAGCTACTATGTCCATCCCACGGCCATAGTCGAGAGCAGGGTGATTGGTGAGGGCACAAAGATCTGGCATTTCGCCCACGTTCGCAACGGCTCGAAGATAGGCAAGAACTGTAGCATTGGAAAGAGCGTTTATATCGACATTGATGCAGAGATCGGCAGCAATGTGAAGATCCAGAACTTCGTCTCCGTTTATAAGGGCGTGATCATCGAGGACGATGTCTTTGTAGGCCCCTCTGCCACCTTCACCAACGATCTGTATCCGCGTGCATTTATCTGGAATGATGAGCACATTTCTGCCACGCGCGTCTGCCGGGGCGCAAGCATCGGGGCCAATGCCACACTGGTCTGCGGCATAACCGTAGGCGAGTATGCCATGATTGGCGCGGGAAGCGTAGTGGCGAAGGACGTGCCGCCTTTTGCTCTAATGCTGGGCAATCCCGGTCGGCAAAGGGGTTATGTCTGCTATTGCGGCCATAGGCTGAAAGAGGATGCCGTGCAATGCGGCAATAAGTCGATTTATATATGCCCAGCCTGTGGAAAGAAGGTTGAAATCTATGTCTGAAGAAAGTGCAAAGATTGCAGTTATTGGTCTAGGAAATGCCGGGCTGCCGTTAGCTGCGGTTGTAGCGGACCATGGCATTATGGTCATGGGAGTAGATATCAATGAAGAGCGCTGTCGACAGATAAACCGAGGGGAAAATCCCATACCCGAGGAAGCGGGCTTAGAAGAGCTAATAAAACAGCACGGCGGAAAAAGGCTCGTGGCCACATCGCATTTCGAGGACGCGAGAGGCTGCCAAACCTTCATAGTGATCGTGCCCGTCTTTGTGGATGCCAGCAATAATCCCGACTTCTCAATTATGGAGAAAGCACTGCATTCTCTGGGCAAGATCCTGAAGAAGGGAGATCTGGTCGTTTTAGAGACGACCTTTCCGCCAGGAACTACGAATGGCCTGGTACAAAACAGGCTATGCGAGTCAAGCGATCTATTGCAGAGCGAATTTTTCCTGGCCTATTCTCCAGAGAGGATAATGACCGGCTATAGCCTCTCGCGACTCCGGGAATTTCCCAAAGTAATCGGCGGCAGGGACGAAGAGAGCGGGATATTAGCCTACCAGGTCTACAAAAAATTCATCTGCAACCTCCATCTGGTCTCTTCAGCCAAAGTGGCAGAGATGATCAAGGTCATGGAAGGCTGCTATCGCGACGTAAATATCGCTTTAGCCAATGAACTCTTCAAGATTTGCCAGGATCTGGGGATCGACTTTTTCGAGGCCAGAGACAACGCCAACCACCAGTTTTGCCACATCCATCTGCCCTCCACTGGGGTTGGCGGCCACTGCATTCCTGTATACCCCTGGTTTCTCATAAAGGAGATGGAAAAAAGAGAACACTTTAGCAATTGTCGCTTACTCTGTGTCTCGCGAGAGGTCAACGACGAGATGATCCGCTACTGGGCGGAAAGAATATTGCTGGAGTGCATGAAAATCAATAAGCCTCTTTTCAGCATTAAGATCTGCATCAAGGGCATAACTTTCCGAGCCGGTGTAAAAGAGTTCTATCATAGCAGAAACCTGGCCCTGGCCAGGCTCCTTATGGAAAAAGGACTTGACGCTTACGTTTATGATCCACTGCTAAGCGAACACGATGTGCAGACAAAGGGCCTGCGCTACATTGAGCCTCTGAAGGCAGATCTGCTCTTTGACCCCTTCCTGCTGAAGTTCGAGTATCCATGAGGATACTTCTTCTCTCCAACCAGCCGGAGAGGACGACAAGACTCTTGATGTTCAAAGCAACCCTGGAGAGCCAGGGCCAGGATGTCATCGTGCCCCAATTCAGCTCTAAAGGATGGCTGCAAATAGCCAGAGAGGCCAGGCAAGTCCTGCAAAAGGAGAGGCCGGATGCCGTACACCTCTTTAATGTGCCGGATATTATTTTTCATGGTCTCGGCAAGCTGAAGGGCTCCTGCTACAAAAAGCTCATTTACGACTACCGCTCCCCCTGGGGAGTAGAACTGCAGATGAGCTTCGGGCCGTTAGCCAGGCCCGCAGGCGAGTACTTTGAGCGAGAGCTGGCAAGAGAGGCAGATGTGATCACAGCCGTCAACCGGCCTCTGGCAGATAAGGTGAGGTCTTACGTCAGTGGAATGGACAAGCCCCTCTTTATTGTGAACAATTACCCGGCGCATAGCTTCCTGGAAAAGAGCCGGGCGGCTGCCCTGTCCGATCTCGCCAATGAGAGACCCATCGTCTTCATGGGAAGAATCAGCCGCCAGGAAGGCATAAGCAATCTGCTCCGTCTCATCGAGAAGATTCCAGAGCAGACCTTCTGGATCATAGGCGACGGGCCGTTCTCTCGCTGGTATCTGAGGAAGCTTCCTAAAAACGCTCGATTCTTTGGCTGGCAACCACATGATAAGGTGGCCGGGCTGATCAGTCAGGCCAGGATTTGCCTCATACCCCATAGCGAGAGCTTGCTCACGCCCTATGCCACGGACAAAAGCGTCTGGAAGCTTAATGAGTACCTGCTGCTGGGAAAAACTGTAGTGGCATCCGGGGTGACCACGGAGGAGAAGAGAAAGAACCTGGTGGTTGTGAAGGCAGAACAGCTGGAAGAAGCGGTGCGGGAGAATCTCATGCATGAGCCGGAAAAGCTCTTGGCAGAGGATTACAGGTTCTGGGAGAGGAACGACCAGATTATCAGAAAGGTTTACGAGAGCCTCTGATTCGCCCTGCTATTCTTCACCACATCAGATTCGATCCCGCGCTCAGGGAAACAGCGCCAATATTTTTCGTGTGATGTTTTAGTTCTCAGAATACTCCACAAAATTTATATGCTTGTATTATCTAATATAAAAAAAGAGTCATGCAGAAAACAGTCGTGTCGTAGGAGTTGGTGGAGATGAAGCAGTCAGATGATATTATTAATAAAATTGATGCCGAAAGCCTCAAGCGCCTGCCTGATCGGGCCATGGCCACTATCCGGTCCAGCCTATCTTCCTTAAGAGAGGCCGTCAACGGATCAAAGGATGCCCTGAAGTCAAAAACGGCTCTCGCGCAGCAGCAGAGAAGATTTGCCTCGCAAAAAGCAAGCCCCCCCGCCAGGAAGATCTGGCACTACCAGCTCTACCTCACTGATGGATACATCAATCCCTCCAGAGGCGCCTGGCCGCCGGGGGGCGACTGCACATCAATTCCCGGATGGAAAGATCCAATATATATATGGGGTTTCACCGATCTGGACCCGAATGTCCCCGGCAATATTATGTTCGTGCCTAAAGGAGCGGCAGCTAAGGAATGGTTACCAGTGGGCAATGCCAAGTTTCCCGGTCCCTTCCTGGAATGTGCGGCTGGAGACGATCTCTTCATAACAGTATACAATCGCGGATTCTTCCAAAAAAATCAGAGAATTCAGGATGACATCTCCCTGCATCTTCATGGCGTCAATTCCCCGGCGCAGTATGACGGGTTCCCTGAATCGGCAGGCTGCTATGAAGAGACCCTCAGATACTTCTGGGAAGAAGACTGGTATCGGGCGCAGGGGATCGTCTCCAGAATGAAGGATGACTGGTGGAATGCCCTCACGGCGGAGATGCAACAAGCCCTGCTAAAGGAAAACGTCCCTCTCATCAAGCCCAATCATCTCAATCAAGCGGGCGGAATATACAGTCTGCGAAATGATGCACCTTATCCGGATGGAATCGGGGGCAAAATCCCCCACGAAACTGCTGAGGAATGGACCCGATTTACATATCACTTCCGGCCCGTGCGCCCAGGAACTTTCATGTATTATGGACTTAAGAACATGTCAGAGGACATGAATATGGGCATATGTGGCGCTCTGGTGGTAAGGCCCGCTGATGGGAGCAGATCGGTTTATGGAATGAATACCAGCACCGATTATGACCAGGAGTACACATTCATACTCAGCGAGTTCGACCCCCGCTGGCACAGGTTCATAGAAGGCGATGCGGATACACCCAATTACTATCAGCCTGAATGGCAGCCTGAGTTGTGGTTCATCAACGGCAGAACTTTTCCTCAAACCTTATCGCCTTTTGCCTGGAACAAGATGGGCGGAAGTGCCGACCTGGAATCGCGATACAACACACACCTTAATGTCGAGCCTAACCATAATTTCTTGGTACGATATATTAACGCAGGCCATCAGAGTCAGTCCATTAGTCAGCATGGCTGGAGCATGCGTATCGTGGGCGGCGACGGCTTTGCTGTAACTGCACAAATAGGGAAATCTACCCTCTCTATCGCCCCCGGCGAGACCTATGAAGTGATAACCTCTGTGGATGATGCCAATGGCGCCAACCGTGTGGAGACATCGCCACTTTTAGGCTTGGCGGCGTCGTCGTTGGGTTCAGACACTCTTGCCTGGAGACAGATCCATCCCCTAAGAAACCAGAATGGCTGCCGTGCAACCACTTGCGGGATCTATCCCGGCGGGATGATGACCCTCATCGAAGCCGCAAGCGCATCTAAAACACCCAGCGGAAGGCCAACGTGGTTTGATCCCTATACCGAAAAGGTCGAGCCGTTGCCTTGAAGCGAAAACAGCGTTTCGATGAGAACTCTGTTTGAGAAGAATGAGTTCTCAACTTTTTTTTGTCATTCCCTTTTGCCAAAATATTAATAGCTTTCAAAAAATTTATATATAAGTACTGCTTAACAGTATCAATATAAAAATTTAGATTTAGAAGGGAGATATTATGGAAAAACGCAAATACGCTAAAGGAAACCAATTGGGGCCTGAAATCAAGACCACATTGGGTATGCCAGATAGGGATCTCTCTGCGAATGTGGGCGCTATGGCAATGCAGCACAGCATGCCGGGAAAGATCATACATTATGATCTATACATAACCGATGGGTATATTAATCCAACCTCGGGTGTCTGGCCGCCTGTAGCCGTACCACTAGGCCAAACGATGGACCAAACCGTGATCGCAGGCTGGTTCTTAAATCCCCCACCGGTAGTGCCGCCCGTGCCGCCAATTGCACCAAGTTATTCCGGGCCGGTCTACGTCTGGGGTTTTACTGATAGAGATCCCAACATCATGGTGGGCGTGCCGCCGACAGCGACCTTCCCAAATCTGTTTACAGTGCCTCCCGGCGCGGTCCCCCCTACAATCCTGCCCCTGACGAGCAGAAGGACAAATCCGGAGGTGGGCAATGCCAAATTCCCTGGACCTTTTATTGAGTGCAAATTAGGTGATCACGTCTTCATAACCGTGCATAACCGGGGATTCTTCCAGTATAACCAGGCAGTCCAGGATGATCATACCCTGCACCTGCACGGAATCCATGCTCAGGCCCCCTACGATGGTTTTCCCGAGTCCGCGGGAAGCTACAAAGAGAAACTAAGATACTTCTGGCTGGAGCCCTGGTATATCGCCCTGGGAACGACAACCAAAGCCAGAGATGCCGCCTGGAACGCCATGACCATGGCCCAGCAGACGACCTTGCTGAATGCCAATGTGCCTTTGATCAAGGATAATTTTCTCGATCCCATGGGAGCCATCCTGAGTCAATTTTCGTCCGGCGTATGGCCTATGGCCGTCGGATACACTCCATCGGCAGTTCTTACTGACCGTCGTATCTGGGGAACATATGCCCAGATGTATGGGGCAGATGCAACGGTTAGGAAGGATGCTACTTCACCAGTTGCCGGGTACACCATGGAGGAAGCAACCCAGTTTACCTACTACTTCCAACCCACCATGCACATGGGCACATTCATGTATCACTGCCACATGATAGCTTCTGAGCATGTACAGATGGGCATGTACGGAGCAATTGTTGTCAGGCCTGCCGATTACAGCCCCACTAACAAGACTGTGTACGGGCGAAAGACCAATACTGATTATGATGTGGAGAACACCATCATCATCAGCGAGATCGATCCCAGGTGGCACAGGCTGATTGAAGGAGAAATAGTTGATCTTCTGGTCACGGGTTTCAGGGCCGCCGACTGGAAGCCTGAGCTATGGTTCGCCAACGGCAGAACCTTCCCGCAGACAATTCTGCCATTCGCCTGGAACACTCCTGGGGCTACCTCGACCACCTTTGGCCCGGCGGACCCTGAGCCTCTCTACAATACCCTGGTGGCCATGAAGACCAATCAGAAGTTCCTCATTCGTTACATCAACATGGGCTACCAGGAGCATCCCATGCATCAGCATGAATGGCATGCTACCATCGTGGGAAAGGACGCTGTTCTGCAAAATCCGTTTAGAGACGTCTTCACCATTCTGGTTGGCTCAGGAGAGACCTACGATACCATCACTCTGGCGAACCCTGTATGGGGCGTCACTGACCCGGCAGGCTCACCTCTGTCCACTCCGCATCCTTTGATCCTTGATGCAGGCGGTAAACCTACCCTTAAGTGGAGGCAGATCTTCCCCATCCACGACCACGACGACTACCGAGTCACCACCAATGACCTCTACCCTGGCGGAGGAGCCATACTGCAGGTAGTAACCGATGTGCCCAATACTCCTGCAAATAAGCCAACCTGGTTTAATCCGTTCCCAGCTGGCGGCGTGGGTGCAATGGACGTAATACCGACACTACCGGCGGCTCCAATCCCGCCACTACCATGAGGACTTGTCGAGACAATGGAATTCAACGAGGTGCATAAATGCAGGTAACTATACCACCAGGCGAGGAATGCCTGAAGAGTGAGCCGGATGCGGTCTCCCTTGAGAATTTGAACGAACCTATGAACGGAGATAACCGCATAGAAATGGCTTCGGCTATGCTGGCAGTCGAAAGCAGCCTGATCATGGTAGGATACCGCACCAGGCTTCCCATGCCTCAGTCAAGGGGCAGAACGCTCTTCATCGTGGATGAGATGACTGGAAAGCGACTGAATGTACAAAATGTGTCGTTTCTTGGCGCACTGGCATCGCGCTCAGTGGGACGCAGGAGCCTCAGCCACGGATATTTCATGGCTGATAATTCAGAAAAGATCGTAGGGCCTGGCTCCAAGATCACGGTTGTCATCGACGGGATGAAAATCGAAAACATAGTTGTGAGCAGTTAGTATATCGCCCTCAGATCCTGCCAGGATAGCTTTCTCATCCCGGCAGGATTGCAATTTTTTTCATAACCCATTTTGTATCATCCAAATAAAAATGCCTCACTCCACGGTCACGCACTTGGCAAGGTTACGAGGTTTATCAATGGGTAGACCCAGCTTGTTTGCCGTATAATAAGAGAGAAGCTGCACGGCCACGGTGCAGAGCACGGCGGAGTAGATGGGCTGCGTCTGTGGCAGCTCAATCACATGACTGGCCACCTTGGCGATATCCGGGTCTCCTTCCGTGGCCAGGGCTATCACTTCAGCGCCACGTGCTCTGACCTCTTTGATATTGGACTGAATCTTCTTGCCGCAAGTGGCCAGCGCCACTACGGGCGTCTTTTCCGTAATCAATGCCAGCGGCCCGTGCTTAAGCTCGCCTCCCGCGTAGCCCTCCGATGGGATGTAGGCGATCTCCTTCATCTTCAGCGCGCCTTCTAAAGAGATGGGATAGAGATAGTCCCTGCCGATGAAGAAGTAGCAGCTTGCGCCTGCATAACGCTCGGCGATCTTTCTGATCTCTTCCCTCTTCTCCAAAACCCTCTGCACCAGGCCGGGGAGTTTGGTCAGCTCAATGAGCATCTTTCTGGCCTGATCGGGCGTCAGATGGGCGCGGGCTCTGCCCAGACGTATGGCCAGCAGAATGATGGCCACCAGCTGAGAGGTGAAGGTCTTGGTGGCAGCCACGCCGATCTCAGGGCCGCAGCGAGTGTAGATGGTGCCGTCCACCAGCTCGGTTACAGTTGATCCCACGACATTGGTTATGGCCAAGCTCCTTCCACCACAGGTCTTGGCCTTCTTCAGGGCCAGCAGAGTATCTGCCGTCTCTCCGGACTGGGTGATGCCCAAAAGGAGGGTTCTGGGTCGCACCTGAATATTCAAAAACTCGGATGCCACCTCTACATCCACCGGCAGACCGGCCACACGAGCAAACAGGTTCTTGGCCAGCATTCCGGCGTGGTAGGATGTGCCGCAGGCGATGATGGTCACCCTTTCCAGGCCTTTTATCTCTTCATCGCTCATGCCCAGTTTGAGTCGCACATCCCCGTCTATCTCCGAGATGCGCCCGGCAATGGTCTCGCGAATGGCTCGCGGCTGCTCATGAATCTCCTTGAGCATGAAATGCGTATAGCCGCCCTTCTCTGCGGCATCGGCATCCCAGGTGATGCGCTCTACCTGTGCCAGGCGAGGCTGGCCCTCCCTATCCATTATCTCAACCCGGTCCGCAAAGACCCGGGCGATCTCGCCGTCCTTCATGCGGATGACGTCTTTGGTATAGGGAAGAAGCGCGGGAACATCGGATGCCACATAGATTGCAGTTTTGCCTTTGCCCAGCACCAGGGGGCTGTCCTTTCTGGCACAGACCAAATAGGGTGAACTGGCCGCGAGCACGGCCACGGCATAGGAGCCTTCCACATGCACTAAAGCCCTGCAAACGGCGGCGTAAAGATCACCCTTAAAATAAAAGTGAATGAGATGAGCCAGTACCTCGCTGTCCGTCTCGGATGAAAACACATAGCCCATTTCAGTCAGCAGCTCTCTTAGATCCAGGTAGTTTTCAATGATGCCGTTATGCACTATGGCGATCTCCCCAGAGGTGTGAGGATGTGCATTCCGATCGCTCGGCCTACCATGCGTTGCCCAGCGGGTATGGCCGATGCCCATGCCCTCTCCCGGACAGCCTCTGGATTGGTAGACCTTTTCCAGATCTGCGATTCGCCCGGCAGACTTCAAGACCACAATTGCTCCCTCAGACTTGAGGGCCACACCCGCCGAATCATAACCTCTATACTCCAGCCTTTTCAGAGTATCAAAGAGAATCGGCCCTGCCACCAGGTCGCCGACATAAGCCACAATTCCACACATCAGCTAATCACCCTGCTCTCTCTCTCAATCCAGCCGCGAATTGAGGCTCCCGAGCCTATGCGCGCACCCGTGCCCACAACCGTTCCCGGACTGACCAGAACTCTGCTTCCTGCGGTCACATCATCGGCAAATATTGCCCCGAACTCTGCCCTTAAAAAGGCTTCCTCCACCTCGACCACACATGTGCCCGTCTCGATGACCAATTGGTCTCCCAAAGTGCAGCTTGCTCCTATAACCGAGTCGGAAATAATAGTTCCTGAACCGATCCTGGTATCATTCATGATTATGCTGTTTCTTATCTCAGAATGTGAACCGATCCTCGCCGAGTCACCTATGGAAGTGGACGGCAGGATGGTGGCACACGGGCCGATGTCGCAGTCCTCGCCGATACAGACCGGGCCCACCAGATAAGATCCGGAGCGGATAATGCTACCCTCGCCCACCTCCACCGGGCCTTTGATTCTGACGCCCTCTTCCACTTCCCCTTTGATTGTTGTATCCTTCATGCCCAAAGCCAGGTTGTTGGCATTGAGAAGATCCCAGGCGAATATGGCATCGGACCATATGCCTTTACAGATCTGGGGTACGATCTCTTTTCCCTCTGCGATCATCTGAGATAGGGTCTCTGTCAGTTCGTAAGATCCCCTCTCCGATATGGGAGTATGGCGAAGATCTTCAAAGATCGCAGGACTGAATTTGTAGGCTCCCGTATTGAGAATTCCGGAACATGGCCTCCCTGGCTTCTCGATTATTGCCTTTACCCTCTCCTGTTCTACCATTAAGACCCCATAGTCTCCGGAATGCCGGCGAAGAGCAGCCAATATCACGTTCTCTCCAATGGCTGAGATCAGCTCCTTGACCGCCCTTGCATCTATGAGATTATCTCCGTTGACCACGAGAAATTCCTCATTCACATAGCTTTCAGCTTTGCGCAGGGCATGAGCCGTCCCCAAAAGCTCATTTTGTTCGAGGTAAGTGATCTTTACGCCAAAATCAAGACCATCCTCGAAATAGTCCATGACCCTTTCTTTCTGATAGCCCACTACAATGTAGAGATCTCGAATGCCGTTAGCAGCCAGAGCCGAAATGACATGCTCCATGAAAGGGCGGTTTCCCACGGGAAGCATGACCTTGGATCTGGTCTGGGTAAGTGGCCTGCATCTACGGCCTTCTCCTGCCGCCAATATTACACCCTTCAAATCTATCACAGCCCGGATATCTAGAACTGGTGCATAAAGCTCAGCCTGGCTTTAGATCTTTTCGGTCCGCAATTCTAATGGGAAATACTAAGGTTCAAAGGCCCAGTCTTTTATAGATGCAGAAAGCAAGGACTCTTTCGCGAGGGCGACAGGATAATGAGAATACTGGTAATACCCACCACCGACTGGATCAGGCATCCTGTTCCCAATCGGCTCAACTTCATCTTCGATATTTTAGCAGAGAAACACGATGTGTATGTACTGCATTTCGGCCTGAAGAGGTTTTCCAAACTGCCGGCAAGGGAAACAAAATGCCGGCTGGTGGAAGCGAGCTGGATAAATGTCGAGGACCCTTCCCTCTATTACCTCTTGAATTTCCCATACCACTTGTGGAAGATTGGGAGCATTGTGAAGAAGCTGGACATAGACGTCATCCTCTCCACCAATATTTTGCCATCCTTTGCCGCAAACTTCGCGCACTCGCCAGTCGTATTCGACTATCTGGATCACCTGGAGGAGTCGGCATCGATTTATTATCCTGGATCTGCCTTAGGTGAGATCGTAAAGCAAGTGGTAAGCCTCATCACCAAATACAATCTTCGCACGGCCCATTCCGTAATTACAGTTACCCGTGAGCTTTCGGAATTTCTGCAGGACCTGGGTGTAAAAGACATAACGGTGATTCCCAATGGCGTGGATACAAAGCTTCTTTTGCCACTTTCAATGCTAGAAGCCAAGAAATCTCTGGGCCTGAAGGGTGTGGTTCTAGGCTACGTGGGCTCACTCGAGCACTGGGTGGATCTGGAGACGGTGGTGGCGGCCTTGCCACGCATTGATGCAACGTTGCTCGTTGTGGGGCCGGGGCTTTTTACCGATTATGGAGACGAGATAAAGAAGATGGCGAATGGCTTAGGTGTTCTGGATAGGATTGTCTTCACGGGCGCAGTAAAGTATGCCGATCTCTCCCGCTACATTTCTGCTATGGATATAGGTCTTAATCCCCTGAAGATGATGAAGAAGAATGAGTACGCAGCCGGGGGAAAGGTCTTCAACTATTTGGCCTGCGGCCGACCGGTGCTCTCCAGCCGCATGATCTCTCTGGAGCGGCTGCTCGGCGACGAGATATACTACTACGATGATGTGGAGAGCTTCATTATGCAGGTAAAGAACGTCTTGGCAGCAGGAAACGACGAGAAGAGACACCGTTCCCTGGCTTTGAAGTACGATTGGAGAGAGATTGCCCATAGCTACGAAAACGTCTTAAATGAGGCATCAAAGACTCATGGATAGAGGTCCATCAATTTGCGTGCGATTCTGTCTGAGCTATGAACTTCCTGCACATAACGCCGGCCTCGTTTCCCCATTTCCTCGCGAAGAATCGGGTCTTCTATGAGCATTCGCAGGTTCTTCAAGAGATTATCGACTGTGGTATTCAGCATGGGCTGAGAATGCATATATCCTTGCAGATCTTCCCTCAAATAAACGCAGACCGGCTTGCCTAGAGCCATACACTCCTGTGCCAGCATGCCATACCACCCGATTAGCAATTGGTCAATAACTATATCGGCGCTCATATAATATTTGATGGCATCTTTGTGAGGGGTGTTCTCGACCAAAATCAGCTCGATGTTATAGCCTTCATTTTTTAATTTTTTAATGGCGCTTAATACATGCTCCGTCCCCTTCAGGCGTCTTCTGCTGGGTGCATGCAATATCTTGATCGAATCCTTCTCATTTGACGGCTGGTTTTTTACTCCTACATACGGGTACATTTCAAGATCCAGGGGATTTGGTACCCATATCGCATCCCTGGACCACTCTAAAAGATCAGGAGTGGAAACGAAGATTCGCTGGGAAAAACTGGTATAAAGCCAGTGCTCTCTCTTATGCCTGATATCCGTGCCATGATGGTGCATTACCACCTTTTTATTAAGCAGCCTCCACAAAGGAAAATCGAGCCCAAAAGGCAGCCCGGAGGAATAGTGAAAATGAAGCAGGTCGTAATCCCGGGCTATGGGCAGAAGCAGGGGCATTTTTCGCAGCAAATTAACTGGGTTTGAAAGGTAAATTGAGCGACGCGATGAGTAATCCAGCTTTATTGGATAGTGAAAATCAGTCCGGTATCCGAAATCATAGAACTCAAACGACAGGACATCGCTTCTTTGGCCTAGCCGTCTTTGGGCCGCGCAAAGCTCCTGGGGCACTCCAGCAATAGAGCCGATATGCAATATAGAGTCCATGGGAATCACTTTTATCTCAAATTAACTGGATTGCTCATAACGTTTTGCTTCACTGCATAGCTTTATATATACTTTATCGCAATGGCGGTCTACCGGAGATAAAGAATGCTTGGCCGTTTTTTAAACCGGCAATTTATTCAGCATAGCGACATTTTTTGATCAGAGGAAAGCGAGAGGGAGGCGAACGGGTGATCAAGCTTTTTGCTGTGGTGAACGGAAAGATACTGGATGGTTTGGATACTAATGTATCTGCCACATATACCAGAATACATTATCTGCTCAATGGAATTGGGGTTTTTCCTGATTTGGAGGTTAAATCCATAAGTTTCAAGCAAATGCTCGGCAAAAATTTGATACCATTAATATATAATAATTTAATAAAGACAATCGTAGCTTTTCGGACCGCAGCATCATTGATCGTGGACAGGCCCGTGGTTTTTTTTGCCTATCCTCACTCTTTAACTACGATGCAAAACAGGGGCCTATTTCATTTGTGTAAGTTTCTCCAATTGGACACTGTTTTGGACATTCACGATACCGTTGAACAAGCACAGGTAATAGGCACCGGAAAATCCACACTAAGTAGGGAACAAGAAAGCTATTACTTTAGAAAAGCCGCTTTAATTCTGGCCTTAAACCGGCCCATGTGGAACTATCTGAAAACAAAATATAAAATAGATCAAAATAAACAAATTGCTTTTGTGCCTAACGCTTATGAAGAAACCCTCGGGGAAGTATATCCTAATAGGTATAATAGTATTCAGAATAGATTCAACATCTGCTACCTGGGAGGGCTGACGAAGAACCGTGGCATAGAAATACTCTTCAAAGCCTGCGAAGAATTGCATAAGAAATATCCCTACGTGAAGCTGTATCTCTTTGGTTCTTATGGGGAAAGCATTACTTCGGAGCTTAAAGAGTCCATCGAAAGGAGTGATTTCATCGTCAGAAAGCAGATTCCCAGGAAAGACCTGCCCGAAGCTCTGGACGATGTCGATCTTTTCGTTATGCCTTACGACCCAAGAGAGAGCTACATGAATTTCAGCTCTCCCACAAAGCTCTTTGAGTACATAGGAACTGCTAAGCCCATCCTCTGCACGAAATGCGAATCCCTTCTGGAAATAGGCAAGGACGGCGGCATAATATATGTGAATTATGATGCTCTAGATCTAGAAAAAAAAGCGGAAATGCTGATCTTAAATCCAGATATCCGAGAAAAGCTGTCCGAGGAACTTATTAAAATCAGGCCGCATCATACCTGGAAAGAGAGGGCAAAAACAGTTCACGAAGCATTGAAGTCCCTATAATATCGATATTTTTAGGTACAAGACGCGCAAATGGTGAGCCTTTTATATCGGGCTTTCCAAAATAGCCATATGCAGGAAGCAAAGAAGTTTGCGTTAGATGTAAGTCATACATTTATCGCATCAATAATCAATATGCTTCTAGTTTTCGTGATATCCATAATTTTGGCAAGGCATCTCGGTGCATATGACTTGGGAGTCTATAGACTGACCTATACTTTTTATGGAGTTGCCACCATGGTGGGTGCGTTGGGAATCGCGGTTGCCGTGATTAAGTTTGTGGCAGAGTACAAAGATGATGAAGTGAATTTGAATAAGATTGTCTCCTCGGCTATTATTACGTCCCTGATCGCAGGAGTCATAATGAGTCTAATAATATATCTGTTATCTCAAACGGTTGCAGACCTGTTTAGAACTCCGGAGATGAAAAGCCAATTAATGTTGCTTTCTCCGGTATTTCCCTTTATTCTGGTCAATTCGATATTATATGGCACATTGAACGGGCTACGTAAGATGAAGAGATACGCCATAGCTTTGATTCTCCAGCAAGTGCTAATGACTGTATCTACTGTGATTTTAATTTATCGCGATTTCGGTGTTTCGGGCGCTATAATCAGCATTGTGATTTCTTCAATTGTCATGTCTGCTTACTTGATCTATAGTTGCAGGGGATATTTTCATTTGATCCTGGATGGATATTTGGAAACAACAAAAAAGCTACTCACTTTCGGATCACAGATGTTTGGCGCAAATTTAATAAATATGATCAACCTCCAGGCAGATGTTGCATTCTTGGGCTATTTCCTAACTGCCACTAATGTTGGATACTACTCAGCAGCGACGGGTCTTAGTAAGTTCTTTTTGGTTGTTCCCCAGGCGATTCAAACCGTTTCTTATCCGGCCACATCCGAATACTGGACCCAAAAGGACATACCTGGACTGCAGAAGATGCTGGATAAAAGCCTGAGATACTCTGCCCTCGCCCTTATGCCCGCAGGTCTTGCAATTGGCTTCTTTGCGGAGGATATAGTTTCCAGGATATACGGCCAAGGATTCCAGCAATCGGCCTTACCGTTACAGATATTGCTGCTAGGAACAGTGGTTTTTGGAGTTGCCTGCACATCCATAGGGGGCTCGCTGGCTGGAATTAACCGCCCAGACCTGAGCCTAAAAGCTGCGGGAATAAGTGCTGGAGCAAATGTAATATTAAACATTGTACTTATACCAAAATTCGGCATAGCTGGTGCAGCCATCGCAACTTGCACATCTTTAATCCTCATGACGCTTATATTCGGCCTTATGACCATTCGAACACTCTCGATAAAAATGGATATTAGATGGTTAGCAGTGGTGATTATTGCTGCTCTTTTAGGATCCTTGACATTTATAGTAGGGATACAATTTTTCAATCAGTACTTACTTGGTTTTGTTATTCTGATCATATATACCGTCCTGGTATTTGGAATAATTCTAAAAAAGGAAGATATAAATCTATTAATTTCAACTATCTGCTCTTCAAGAAAGAGGTGAGCAAATTGAAGGAACAAATATCATTAATCAAAATGCAGAATATATATAATTTGTGCTGCTGCTTGGTGAAAACCAGATTAATGCAAGAATGATGGCCATCAGATAGATCAGCCAGTACTTAAGGTCAAGAGAACTGAGTATACCTATCCAGTCCTTGCGGCAAAATTCGTCTCTATAGAATATTATTAAAATAATATACAGACCCAGGGGAAGGAGGAAAAGAACCGCCTCCTTCAAAAATCCATAGACCAGGCTCTGATACTGCAATCGGGTGAGAAAATCCCAAAAGATGAACTTGTCCAGGCAATAAACCAGATCATTTAAGTCTTTGACCCGGAAAATAAGCCAACCTAAAAAGACTAAGTACTGAGTTATCAAAACTTCCAGGGCAATGCAAAATCGCATTTTCACAATTTTCTCCAACCCCTTGATCAGCGATAAGTCCTGGAAGAGGAGTCTCTGAGCAGATAGGAGGGCTCCATGATAAATTCCCCAGATAAGAAAATTCCAGGAGGATCCATGCCACAGGCCGCAAATGGTCATCGTTAGGAGGAGATTTAGGTGAGTATGCAGAATGCCGGCCCGGTTCCCGCCCAGCGGTATATAAAGATAATCTCTGAGAAAACAAGAAAGGGAAATATGCCATCGATGCCAGAAATCGCTAGGATTAAGTGCAAGGTATGGATTGTTGAAGTTGGTAGGGTATCTTAGCCCCAATATCCTGACGCTGCCTATGGCAATGTCGCTGTACCCTGAGAAGTCACAGTAGAGCTGGATGCCGAAGGTTACCGTGGCCAGGATAATGCGCAAGGAATTGAAATTTGTAGGATGCGAGAAGACAGGATCTACTAACTGAGCGAGATTATCGGCTATTACCATTTTCTTAAGCAAACCTATCCCGATAAGGGTTATCCCATATTTCAGATCTGGAGCAGAGACGCCCAGGCGCGGCATCGCTCCCATCTGATGCAGGAAGTCCTTGGCTCTGACGATCGGCCCGGAGGTTATCTGAGGAAAGAACGCGACAAACAAAATATATTCCAGTAGGGAAGAAGTGGGCTTGAGCCGGCCTCGATAAATGTCGAAGACATAACTTAGGCTTTGAAAGGTGTAAAAGGATATACCGAGGGGTAGCAGCAGGCCGGATGCGTCAAGGATAATTCCCTTATGAATAATGTCGAATTCAGGACCTAAGAAGCCAAACAAAATGCGATCCCAATGACCAGAATACTTGAACAGTCCCAGTTGTCCGAGAGCACAAATGATGGATAAAGCAAGATAAAATCTTCGCCATGCAAAAGCTTGTTCTCGATAAATGGCCTGGCCTGCATAATACGTTATCAGGGAAACGAAGAACAGGCATAAAATGAGATAGCTGCTGGAGAGAAAATAAAAGACGCAACTGGCCATAAACAGAAATGCCACTTGATTTTGGCGAAGCTTAATGAGAACGGTTATCAATAGGACCGCAGTGAAGAAAATCAGATATTGTAGGCTATTGAAGATCATAAAGCTGCGCTCTCGTTGATTATTCTTGCCATATCTTCGGAAAACTCTTTTCGTCCAAGGAAGTTCAGGTGAGTCAGGTCGCTAAAGCACTGGGAAGGATAGCGGCGCTCGTAATCATAATAATTTGAATGTGTGGAGTTCAAGTATGAGAAATAATTGCGACGGGTGTCTTCTGAGATCTTTCCGGAGAGGACGGGATTAAGTGGCATATTGATTATCGCGACGGAAAATCCTTGTGAATGCAAGAGATGAATTGTGTAATTCAGAGCCACTTTTTGCGTATTCTCCCCCGGGCCGACCGCATATTTATCCAGCAAATCACGAGAGTTATTCAGCCGAATGAGGAGTAACTCATAAGTAAGATTTTCACTGTTCATGGGCAAGGCCTTGAAATTTTTAGCTGCTTCACGTTCAGGGGTTTCGCTTTCCCGCAGCATATTCAAAAGGCTAGGGATAATGAACTTTCTCTGATAGAATTTTAAGTATAACGGGCTCATATCGATTAGACCGATTTCTTCGGCAGAGAAGAGCGATCTCGAATAATCATCAAGCTGTATATCCCCCGAGACAAGGGCTAGATCGTCCGCAGAAATATTGAAAGATGTATCATTGATGGCATAATATGTCAACCCGATAACGACCAGTCGTGGATGGCACTCAATCAGCCGGGCAACCTCGGTCAGCCTCCTTAAAGGAGTATCTCCTGGATATCCAAGGTTATAGACCTGAGCTCTTAAGCCGGCACCTATTTTGTTTTCATTTTTTTCAATAAGGTTGCTATCAATGCCAGCTTCGATCTGACTGCTTCCGACAAAAAATATTTTTTCTTGTGGGAAGTTCTCTAAATTACGATAAAGATTGAATATGTTTACGACCCTATTGGTTTCATTTAAATAAGGCCCAATAAGCACGTGTAATAATATTGCATTAATAATAAAAGATATTATAAATGCAGCCACTACGGTTGCAATTATATTAGTCCTATTCTCATACATCAGAGCATGATCCTTTCTTTCCTCAAAGCAAGTGAGCATCTAGCCAAGAGTTTTAATCCCTTCGCTCAAGGCCCCGGATAAATAACCTCGATATTCTCCATGTTCAATATCAACTTCCTAAGCTCCTCGCAGTTTATGGGATGCTTGAACTCGCTGCACAGCTTCACCCGTTCCGATAGGTCCCCAAGCTCCTTGTCCTTTAAGTAGTAGCCCATTCTCTGCGTGATATATTTGAGTGCCTTGGCTCCGGTGTGCTTGCCTATGATGATATGCCGGGCGGCACCAACCATTTCCGGAGAGTAGAGCTCATAGGTCCTGGGCTCTTCCAAGACGGCTGCCACATGAATTCCCGACTCATGGGCAAAGGCATTGCTGCCCACGACGGCTTTATTCCTGGCCACGGGAACCTCTGAGTAGGTCTCCACCAGCTTGGAGAGGTCTTTCATCTTGGTCAGATCGTAACCCCCCAGGTCGTAATGCAGCCGTAAAGTTACCAGCAGCTCTTCTAAAGGCGTGTTGCCGCTCCGTTCACCAATGCCGTTTACCGTAGTGTGCAGCTGCTTGGCCCCTGCTTCCGCTCCGGCCAGGGTATTGGCCAGGGCCATTCCCAAGTCGTCATGGCAGTGCATGCAGATAGGGATATTTACAACTTTTTTCAGCTCGCTTATCATGTAATATGTCGTGCGCGGATTCATGATCCCCACGGTGTCAGCAACGCTGATGTAATCGGCATGGTATTCCTCTGCCTTCTTGTAAAGCTTCTTCAAAATCTCAAAGTCGGTGCGTGTGGCATCTTCGGCTGAGAAGCGCACAATCAGGCCATGATCCTTGGCGTACTCCACAGTCTGCAGCGCGCAGGAAATCGCCTCGGGACAGCTC
>JANYKI010000037.1 GCA_025361645.1 Methanothrix sp. | reverse complement strand
AGTATCGGACGAAAAATAGGGTTTTGACTGGGTGGCTGAATAGTTACAAATATTATTTAAAAATAGGTGATCGCAGGCCCTCATATGGCCTGGATCTCCTCTTTCGTGGCGATCTTGACGTTTTTCTCGCCCAGCACCCGTCTAGCCTTGGCGATGTCGTCCACCCGCAGGATGAGCATGGCACGCTGTGCTTTGGCTGTGACGAAGGCGTAGGCGTAGTCCACATTCACGCTGTTCTGCCCCAGAGTGTTCACGATCTCGTAAAGCCCGCCGGGAGTGTCCTTCATCTCCACGGCCAAGACATCGGTCATGGATACGGTGAAGGCATTTTCTTTCAGAACTTTGTACCCCTTCTCCGGGTCATCCAGGACCATGCGAATGACCCCGAAGTCGCCCGCCTCGGCGATGGTGAGGGCCCGGATATTCACACCAGCATCTGATAGCGTCTTGGCAACCTTGGCCGTTCTGCCCGGCCGGTTCTCCACAAAAAGGGATATTTGTTTGATCTCTGTCATCTTGAAAGCCTCCTACACCTTTCGGTTATCTGTTACTCTCTTGGCCTTGCCCATGGAGCGAGGGATGGTGCCGGGCTCAACCAGATCCACTTCGGCAGCTATGTTCAGCACGCCTTTTAATTCTTTTGATATTTTCTTTCGCAGCTTCATCAGGTCCCCGATCTTATCGGAGAAGCCTGCCGACGTCAGCTCGACGCGCACCGTCATCATATCCAGCGGCCCTTTGCGGTCCACCAGGATCTCCCAATGGTCGCCCACCTCCGGAATATCCATCAAGACCGACTCCACCTGGCTCGGGAAGACGTTGATGCCGCGGATGATGAGCATGTCGTCCGTTCTGCCTAAAATCCTCATGATCCGGGGATGAGTGCGCCCACATTCGCAGGGCTCACTGTTCATGATTGTGAGATCGCCGATCCGGTAGCGGATGAGGGGCAAAGCGAACTTGTGCAAGGTGGTGAAGACCAATTCGCCCGTCTCGCCGTCCGCCACGGGCTCGTCGGTCTTGGGGTCGAGTACTTCGATCAGGAACATGTCTGCCCAGACGTGAATGCCTTTCTTGACATGGCACTCCGTGAACAGTGGGCCGGAAATCTCGCTGGTGCCGTAGATGTCGTAGGCATTGATGCCCGTGGCCTCCTCGATTCGTTTCCTGGTTTCCAGGGACCAGGGCTCGGCCCCGAAGATGCCTGCCTTAAGCTGCGTATCCTTCTTGATGGAGATGCCCATCTTCTCCGCCACCTCCATGATGTGTAGGAAGTAGGAGGGCGTGCAGGCGATGGCAGTCGTGCCCAGGTCCTGCATCAGCTCGATCTGCCGCTCCGTGTTGCCTGTGCCCACGGGCAACACGGCTGCACCGATGCGCTCTGCGCCGTAGTGCAGGCCCAGGCCCCCCGTGAAAAGGCCATAGCCGTAGCCCACCTGCACCACATCGTCACTGTCAAGGCCAATGGAGGTCAGAGCTCGAGCCAGTGACTCGGACCAGGTCTCGATGTCGCCCTTGGTGTAGCCGACCACAGTGGGCTTTCCTGTGGTGCCGCTGGAGACGTGGTAGCGCACTACCTGGCTCTTGGGGGCGCTGAACATGCCTGTGGGGTAGTTGTCCCGCAAGTCCACCTTCCGGGTGAAGGGCAGCTTGGAGACGTCGGCTAAAGTGCGGATGTCGCCGGGCTCCACGCCTGCCTCTTTGAACCTCTGCCGGTAGAACGCGGAATGATCGTAAACATATCGTACTACGGATTTGAGCCGATCCTCTTGAAGAGCATGCAGGTCCTCAAGAGGCATGCGCTCAATATGCGGATCCCAGTAACCGGACATTGATGATCAACCTCTTGCCATGAATACCCGGATGGATAAAAAGCAATCGATTATCGCCTCACATTTTTTCAGATTCCGAAAGTACGGTTGTCAGCTTTTCCAATTTATGAAGCAATGTCTCTCCGGCAGGGGTGGTTTTATAGACACCTTTTTTTTCTTCCTGGAGCAGCTCGTGAAATTTCAGCCATTCTATGAACTCGCTGCCCTTCTGGAAATTGAGGTTCGATTTGTAGGTTATCTGCGTCTTCTTCATGTACTGTCCCAGGCATAGGGAGAGTATATCCTTCATAATATCCAGTTTATCCCTTCTTTGCAATCCCATCTACCCCTTATCAGGTTCAATCGTTCGCCACATCCCAGAGGGCACCGTGATCTCAAAGCGTGCTCCTTCGCCGTATTTCCCTGTCTCTTTTATCTCAATGCCGGTGATGGAGAGAGACTCCTTGCACAGGAAGAGTCCAACACCGGTGTTCTTTCCAAACCCCCGCAAAAATATCTTCTTCTTTTCGTCATCAGGTATGCCGATGCCGTCGTCCTCCCAGATAATAGTAATGCCCTTCGCAAAAGTGCGATAGTAGGTATGCACCAGGGTCGAATGTTCACCATGTCGGATCGTGTTGTCCATCAGGTTGGAGAAGACCTTTTGCAGACGATATTCCGCGGTTTTATCCTTCTCAAGCTTTTGTATCCCTTCGGCGAGCATCTTCTGCAAGACCGGTAAATCATCGGGATGGACATAGGAAAAGTATTTGTCGAAGCTGTCTCCGATGGTGCCGTCAGGCAGGCCCAACATCCTGTCCGCCACCGGCGAGATGTAGGAGCCGACAGGCTCTCCTTTGGCATTGACATCATAGCGCCAGACGATATCGGATATCATAGAGACTACCTGTTTGTACAAGGTCTTGCTGGCTTGCTCGGATTGGTTGGCTTCCCGCAGAGCTATCTCGTTTTTCTTGCGCTCGATAGAATATCTGATGCAGCGGCCCAGCAATAGGCCATCTACCTCACCTTTGATCAGGTAGTCCTGTGCTCCTTCCCGGACAGCTCGATTAGCCAGTTCTTTGTCATTTAGTCCGGTTAGTACTATTATCGGCTTTTCTGAGAATTTTTCATTGATTTTTGTGAATGTCTCCAGGCCCCGGCTGTCCGGCAGGTTCAGATCCACCAGAATTGCATCCACATACGTCTCTTCCAGAAATAAAAATCCCGCTGAAAGCCTCTCCTTCCAATCCAGATGGAAATTGTCATGAGTATTCAGGATGCTTTCTTTAATCAGCCTCGCATCTGCCGGATTATCCTCAATCAATAGAATCTTTATTTCCACCAGCAACTCCCCTATCGATTCAATATCAGGTATTGCAGGGAACGGTGAAATAGAATGCAGTGCCGCTTTCCTTAACCGATTCCACCCAGATCTGCCCCCCATGTCGTTCCACTATCTTCTTGGCGATGGTCAAACCTATACCTGTTCCTGGGTACTTATCTCTGCCGTGCAGCCTCTGGAAGATGACAAATATTTTCTCGAAATACTGGGGATCTATGCCGATGCCGTTATCCTGGAAGGAGAATATCCAGTTCGTCCCTTCCTGCTTTGCCGAGATATGAATCAAAGGCGGCTGTGGACCATGGAATTTTAGGCCATTGCCTATTAAATTCTGGAAGAGTTGCACCATCTGTGTCTCGTCGGCCATAATTGCCGGCAATGGATCGTGAGTTACAGTACCCTTGGTTTCATCCAGAACCATTCTTAGATTTTGCAGTGCATTCTCCAGCACCCTCTCGCACTCCACCGTCTGCAAGTGATGGCCCCCTGTGCCCACCCTGGAACAATCCAGAAGGGCGGCGAGGAGCTGCTTCATGCGTTTCGTGCCCTCCACGATATAGCCGATGAACTCATCGGCATCAGGGTCGAGCTTGCCTTTGTAACGCATCTCTAAAAGCTGCACGTAGCTGGTCACCATGCGTAAAGGCTCTTGCAGATCATGGTTGGCCACATAGGCGAACTGTGCCAGGTCGGCGTTGGACCTGGCCAGATCTTCCGACTTCTTGAACAAAGTCGCATCTGTCCTTCTTTTCTCCTCGCGCAGCTCTCTTTGCTCCAGAGCCCTGATTACGGCCTGGCCCAGCCGGGCCAGGCGGTCCTTGAGCAGGTAGTCGGAGGCTCCTCGTTTCATGAATTCAACTGCTGCATCTTCGGTTATGGCCCCGCTGATCACAATAAAGGGTATATCCAGCCTCTGTTCCTGCATGAGCTGCAGGGCCAGAAAGGCATCGAACTGAGGCAGATTGTAGTCCGACAGGATCAGGTCTGGACCAGATGCGAGGGCAGTTAGATACGAGTTCTCTGTATCCACGCGTATCCAATCCGGCAAAAAGCCCGCGTTCTTCATCTCATAGACCATAAGCAGTGCATCGGCCTCTACATCCTCCAATATCAGGACTTTGAGCGGGTGACTCATGGTCAATCCATCAGCGGTAAGCTCTCAGGGACGGCTGGTTGAGGAGGAGCCAGTAGTGTCCAAGATCTTTAACCGCCTGTTGAACTGATTGAAGTCCACGGGTTTCACAATGTAGCTGTTAACGCCCAGAGCATAGCTATCCACAATGTCCCGATCCTCTTTGGAAGAGGTAAGAACTACGACGGGGATGCTCCGGGTACGAGGATCTTCTCGGATCTTTCGTAGAACTTCTTTCCCATCCACCAGGGGAAGCTTCAGATCCAACAGTATTACTTTGGGACAGTCTTCAATATTTCGGTCGGCATACCGATCGCTGCAAAAGATGTACTCCAGTGCTTCTTTCCCGTCATGCACAACATGAATCCGGTTGCTGATGTTATTCCTCTTGAAGACATGCAGTGTCAGTTCCACATCGCTGGGATTGTCCTCCACCAACAAGATCTCAACCGACATGCAGATGGACTTATCATTATCATTCATAAAGATTCGCCTCCCTCCAGGGTGAAATAGAATGTAGCACCTTTATTTATCTCTGCCTCTGCCCAAACGCGCCCTCCATGCCTGTGCACTATGCGCTGCACTAAGGCCAGCCCTACTCCCGTGCCTTCGTAATCGCTTTCCGAATGGAGGCGCGAGAAGACCCCGAAGAGCTTGCCTGAATAATTCATATCGAAGCCGATGCCGTTGTCTTTAACGAAATATGCTGTCATTCCCTCGTTATTAATACTACCTATATCGATATGTACCTCATCTTTCTTACGGGTGAACTTGACGGCATTGGAGATGAGGTTGTAGAAGACGCGCTTCAGCATAGCCGGGTCTGCCTGGCAAGGGGGAAGATCGCTAACTATCACCTCCACATTTCTGCCTTGAAGCTCGCCATGCAGCTCTTCGAGTACCTGTTCCACTATCTCGGCCGGGTTCACAGAGCGCTTCGCCAGCGGCTGCCGGCTCGTTCGGGAGAAGGCGAGCAGGTCGTCTATCAAGTGACCCATCTGCACGGCGTTGCTTCGCACCAGACCAAGGTAGTGCTGGGCATCGGGGGAAAGCTCTGCCTGGTGCTCCTCCAGGAGAATACGCGAGAAGCCGTCCACGGCGCGCAAAGGTGAGCGCAGATCATGAGATATGGAGTAGGAGAAGGCCTCCAGCTCCTGGTTGGCTTTTTGTAATTGAGCGGTTCTCTCCTCTACTATCCTTTCCTGTTCCAAAGACTGTTGTTTTACCTGGTCGTAGAGCCGGGAGTTTTGCAGTGCCAGGGAGAACTGATCGGACAGCAGCATCAGAATATCGAGGTCCTTTTCGCCATAAGCGGCAGGCTGCCGGCTGGCCATGGTAAGAACACCCATAACTTCGCCTCTTAGTATCAGGGGTAAGAGTACCCTGGATCTTATTTTCTCCTGGCGGAGGGCCTCGCTTTCCGTCCACTCGCCTTTCTCGCCTATTTCGTTCTCCACCAGGGGAAGCTTCTGGTTTACAATCCACTCAATCGCTGAGCCTTTGACATCTCTCCATTCGCCCTTACCGATGATCGGCTCGTACCCTGCCCACATCATGGCCACAATCCAATGCTCTCTGGACTCGTCCAGCAAGACTACGGAGGTCCTGTCAATGGAGACCAGCTCCCTCAGACCCTGCACGAAGCGGTCGTACACCTGTTCGATATCCAGACTGGAGGTTACAACACGATCCATGCGATTGATGATGAGCAGGCGGCGGGCATAAAGGGCAAGTTCATCTTCCGCACGCTTGCGATCGGTGATGTCCTGGCCCTGGGCGATGGTGGCCTGTAGCTCGCCCGACTCGGCATAAATATTGGCCGAGTTCCATAAAACGACGCGAACCTCACCGCTCTTATTGAGTATGGGTATTTCCACAGACTCCCATTGCTCTCCCAAAGCGGCTCTATCGATCTTCTGGAGCGAGTCTTCACGGCTTACCTCTGGAAATAGCAGGCTTAGATCCTTACCAAGAACTTCGTCTGCGTTATAACCCGTCAGACGCTCGAAGGCCCTATTGAAGCGAACAATTTTCCGCAGAGGGTCCCAGACTATGATGGGCGCATTGGCATAGCCGATGAGCTTGTTGAGGTAGTCTTTGGTCTCCCTCAGATCTTCTTCGGCGCGCTGACGTTCGGTGATGTCAACGAACGTTGCTAGTGTCTCGTCAACTATGTAATGTCGGATAAAGGCGAGATAGTTTTATCCTAGCATCCTTAGTTGTGAAATGCCATTTTACCTTTGCTTTTTTGTTGTCCCTGAATTTTTGCCATGCCGCTACTTCTTTCCTAACAATTTCGATATTGTCGATTCTTCTGTTCAAGCACTGGCCCGCAAGCACGCTTAATTCTATCTCGGCAATATTCAACCAACTGCCATGTTTAGGGGTGTATACAAACTCAAATCTATCCCACAATGCCTTTGCCTTATCTGGCGGAAACGCTTCATAAAGTGATCCCGGATTGTGTGTGTTTAGGTTGTCCGTTACCAAGGTTATTTTTTCTGCTGATTCATTTCGATTCGCGATCTCTTCTACAAAATAAGCCCAATCCAATTTGGTCCTTCTTTCGGTGACTTTTACTGTTCGCGTTCCTGCTAATGGCTCACATTCAATGAAAATATTACATGATCCGCAACGACGGTATTCATAATCATATTTAGCCGTTTGCCCTGGTGATGCTGGGATGGGGACCCTTATCTCTGCTATCAACTGTTTTGGGGATTCGTCCATACAAATAACAGGAAAACGCGGATCAAACGGACGCTTGTAAACGTCCAGAACCCTTTCCATGTTTGCAACAAAGCTACCATTTTGATCTGGCGGAATTATCCATTCTTCGCGTTGCCATGGTTTGATTTCGTTTTTTTTAAAACGCCACGCACCGTTTCATGGGAAATGCTATCGATGTAGTTGAGCTCGACAACCTTGTCGGCTAATAATCTCAAAGACCAACGTGCGAAACCCTCAGGTGGATCACTGCAGCTTAATGCAATCAAATGGGCTTCGAAATCTCCATCTGTCTTTTTGGCATAAGTGCGACTGTTCTTTTTGTTGTTGAGAGCAACCTCAATTCCTTCCTCGACAAATCGCTTCTTGACGCGGTCAATTTTTTTCATGCTTATTTGCAGCACGCGGGCTATCTCTTCATTAGTCGAGCGTCCTGTCTGATACTCGCCTTCATCGCACCCAAGCAGAATAAGCGCATTGAGAATTTTTTGTGATTTTTGCGTGCCCTTGGATGCAAGCTCTCCAAGTGTCTTTCGCTCGTCTTCAGAAAGCGTAACAGTATACTTCTTCATATTCAATTCCCTTTGGTTGATTATGAAGATAATATATTATATATACTTTACGACGTTATGATCATGACGAGACACTAGG
>JANYKI010000028.1 GCA_025361645.1 Methanothrix sp. | reverse complement strand
CATCCAGCTCTGCGGTGGCCGGATACGCAGCTCCACAGGGCTTATCCTCTGGGATCTTTCGATGATGATTGCGTGCAGTGGCTTGTCTCCCAGGGCCTCGATCATCGCCCGGATCCGCTCATCTTTCGTTCCAACGACCTTTATCCCCAGGCATTTATCCTCTCCGAACCTCTCCAGGAGGGCCTCGCAGTCCATCGCTGGATAGATCAGGCCGGGCTCAAACCAGCCTGTAACTCTTTTCACCGGCGCTGTTTCGTAGATCCAGGCCCGCTCTATGGGAGTCTTGGGAGCCGTCCGCCGCAGCTCTACGCACTTATGGCCGCTGTAAATGCGCTCTGCGTAGCGGTGCTTGATCGAGAAGATGGCATCTGTCATGAATTTCTTCTCTCAGGGCTATTCATGAAGCGTACATCCTCAGTCTTCTTTTGCCTTGGGTCCATCTGGCATTTCCGGACAGTCACGACAATTATCAAGGCATTTATAGCATGGTCCCATTTTGTCTATCAAATCGTCCTGTTTTCTTTCTTCATAGTAATCAAAATCTTTGAGAACTGCCGCCTCAGGAATTTGCATCCATCCCTGTCCGTCAAGATCGTGCGCAATAATGTTCTCAACGCGGGCCGAGATTCGGACCAGATGGGGGATAACCTCGTGGGCTTTCTCGTTATGACAATGAAGCTGTAAGATTATCCGGGTGAAATTCTCATTAGGCACCACTCGAATTATATGTATGAACTTAAAACCATGGCCGCAGATGTCGCAAAAGAATGGACCTTCTGGGTAGTGCATTAGGTCAGCCTCTCAACTTTCATCCGTCCTCACTCCCTCTGCCTCGCAGGCATTCTGGCTTTTCGGCAGGCTGGCCAATCTGGTTTTGGCCTCGCTTTGGTTATGGGCCCAGACAAAGTACTCCCTGTAGTCCTCTCGCTCGACCAGGATGCCCTCCGGGACGGGAGGCCAGCAGAGCGAGACCTCCACATCCTGCACCTTTCCCTGTTGCACAACCACGCAAACTTTAAAGGGCAAAAGGCCGCTCTGGAGCTGCTCGCCGAACATGTCCACTTCAGCCACTTCAAGCTCAGCCGTCTCGTCCGAGGCCATGCGAACGATCTTCAAAACCCGGTCGGCAACCGGCCTGCTGTAGGGTCCATAAAGGCCGTCTGCCTCTTCACTGGCCACAAAGAACGCCTGCATCTACCTGTGCTCCTCGCTCTGGCAGCGGGATTCAGAGGTCATCCAGATCATCCTCATCATCATTCACCAGGGCGTCCGGGCTCATGGCCGCCTTTGCATCGGTCTTCTCAAGGGCGGATGCAATCTCGAACAGGGAGCAGAGCTGAGTGGAGAGCAATGGGCTCTGGCTCATGAGATAGGTGGTCTGCTTCTCAGCCGGGGTCATCTCGTCGCTTGCTCGAACCATCTCTTCACGGGTCAGGGTAATAGTAATCACATGCTCCATGGTCTGGGGGTCGTCCCTGCGCTCGATCTTCAGGCTTTCACCTCCAGGGTCTTGATGAATCTGGCATGAAGCGCTTCCTTTCCTGGCGTGACTTGCCCCAGGAAGCAGCCGCCGGCCTGCAAGGACCGGATGTGACGCACACCGGAACAGGGGTCTGGATCGCCTCCTCTCGGCCCTCTCTGGCAGTAGAGGCAGGGGACATAAGCGCTAAGTGGTTTGGGCATTTGCATCACGCAATCAGGTTTTCTGCGATTTTAAAGCGTTAACTGATGGGGTTACTCCTTTTTTGCTTCGGCCTGTTGGGCTTCAAGCTCTTTTACTCTCTCCGACAGTTTCGCATAGTCTAGCAGCAAGGCTTCTGTAGCATCATCTCTTGTCTTGATCCTGTGATCCATCTGGTAGCCTACCAGAACCTCTTTGGCTTCGTCAGAAATAGTTACTGATAGTCGGTTTCTTCCCATTTCGTAAAACCTCCCTAGCTTTAGCTAACTATAGACGCTAGCTAGATATTTAAACATATTTAGGAGGAGGGCCTGGACCGGCCCTTCCGGAGAGGGCCGAATCGGGCCTCTCCACCTAAATGCTGCTGCTTGAGCTTCTTCTTCTGGGATGCCGCGCGCGGTAAAACGCGCGGGAGGGTGGGGGCGCACTCACACGCCGTGCGGGCTTCCCCTAACCCCATACACGGGGGACCTTTCATGCGGCGGCAATTCCGGGGGCAGGAGATTTTTGCTCCGCAATCCAGGGGGCACAGGGCCTCTGCCCGTAATCAGGGGGCATGAGCTTTCCTGTACGGCTTCTTTTCAGGTTGACCAGGGCATGCGAGTAGGCACGCTCCTGCGCGCGGACCCCAACCAGTGGGGGTCCGTGCTCGTCGCTGTGGGAATTAACGTAAACCCCAGGCCAAGCCGTGGGGTTTACTGACTAGACGGACGGGCGAGATGGCCGGGCGGGGTCGGCTCTGAGGCGGGGTTAGTTCTATGGCATTTTGTTGAATATTTCTTAAAATGCCATAGACCTTTTTTGTTAGTCGGCCCGATTGACTAAAATATATTTTTATTAAATAATCTATTAAAATTCTATGTACTTATATAAAATATGCTCGCCTGTCTGGGTTTGAGATCCTTGGGCAAAAGGGCCTTCGCGATGTAGCGGCTTATTTCTCGATATTCGGGCTCTTTTTAGCTAGCTTTTTTAGCTATCTAAAGCTATTTAGAGTTAGCTTTAAATAGCTGAAAAGCCTACTTAATACTAAGAACTTTGGGAGGTTCGAAAAATGGAAACTGCAACGAAAGCAACACCAGCAAGTTGGATGGTTGAGGATATGCTTGCCGAGCAGCAGAGGATTAAGCAGGCAGCAAACCAGATGGCGGCCGGTGCCCAGGCCGAAGCCGAGAGGATAAAGGCAAAGATGCCTCTGCCGCCCGCTGCCAGCGAAGGAATGTTTGAGGTTAGGTTCGTTCAAGCCCTGGTCGAGATCATGACCGGCCGGGCCACAGTGGCCAAGCCCGATATGGTGAAGATGCCTGAGACCCCTTACGAGCAAATTGCCCTGGTGCTATCCTCTACAGGCCAGTTTTACTATCGAGTGACCCCGCAGGGTTGCACCTGCAAGGGCTTTGTCTTCAGGAAGACTTGCAGGCACTTCAAGGCAGCTTTCCCGGAACTCGTCGCTCCGCGAGAAAACGGGAACTGCTCAGAAAACCGGCGGGAGGTTCGCCAAGTGAAGGCCCCTTCTCAAAGGTCCAAGGCCGGCCGGAAGAATACGGAATCCGTCCCGGCCCTGGCCAACTCCAAGAGGGTCAAAGA
>JANYKI010000001.1 GCA_025361645.1 Methanothrix sp. | reverse complement strand
GGTCAAGTCGCTACCGCAGATTCCACATGGAATTCTCAGAACTTCGCCGGATTCTATTACGATATTAAGGATGACATCGGAACCGAGACACTCAGCACCACTTTAACCGATAAGAAGCTGAGCGGCGACTCGCCCTATGGTGTCAAGTATGAGACCAAGGCTCAGTCCAAAGCGTTCAAGTTCGCGGATTGGGGCGCATTCAATGTCATGGGCTTCCTGGCAGACAGGTACTTCGCAGGCTATGTCTCTAACGAGAACGCCGAGAAGAACCTGCTGTTCAAAGAGTCCACTGATGAGAATTCCCTCTCCAGCGAGCAGCTCCAGAAGATCCTTATTGATGACGATAGCGAGAAGACTGTCACCTCCGGCACACCCATGAAGATGGAAGAAGGCTACGAGCTGGCTATCAAATCCATTGATATCGACGGCAACAAGGTCTACCTCGAGCTCTCCAAGGATGGCTCCGTTGTTGACAGCAAGGTCATATCCCCGTCCAAGGTCGACGCGACCATGGCCGACAAGACTTACTACTACAAGAACCCCGCTGTAGGCGATCAGAAGAAGCTGGTAACAATCGCAGCTCACTTCAAGAACGCCTTCCGTGGCGCTGACCAGAACCTGGCTACCGTCGATGGTCTCTGGCAGATCTCCGGCGAGGCAACTGATGTCAAGGCCGACACCCAGTACGATAAGATGACCATCACCTCCGTGGATGCAAACGCTGGAACCATCACCATGGAGAACAAGGACAACGCCATAACTCTCAGCAAGAACAAGGATACCGCCTTGATGAGCGGCATAAAGATCAAGACCGCCGACAACGATACACTGAGATACTACATTTACAAGGAAATAACTGAGCCAGGAACTTATGAGCTTCGTGGCGCAGTCGCTACCGCAGACAACACATGGAATCCACAGAACTTCGCCGGATTCTACTACGATATTAAGGATGACATCGGAACCGAGACACTCAGCACCACTTTAACCGATAAGAAGCTGAGCGGCGACTCGCCTTATGGTGTCAAGTATATGACCACGGCTCAGTCCAAGGCGTTCAAGTTCGCGGATTGGGGCGCAGTTAATGTCATGGGCTTCCTGGCTGACAGGTACTTCGCAGGCTATGTAGAGAACGCTGACGCCGAGAAGAACCTCCTGTTCAAAGAGTCCACTGATGAGAATTCCCTGTCCAGCGAGCAGCTCCAGAAGATCCTTGTTGATGACAATACCGAGAAGACAGTCACCTCCGGCACACCCATGAAGATGGAAGAAGGCTACGAGCTGGCTATCAAATCCATTGATATTGACGGCAACAAGGTCTATCTCGAGCTCTCCAAGGATGGCTCCGTAGTAGACAGCAAGGTCATATCCCCGTCCAAGGCCGGCGCTAACATGGCCGACAAGACTTACTACTACAAGAATCCCGCTGTAGGCGATCAGAAGAAGCTGGTAACAATCGCAGCTCACTTCAAGAACGCCTTCCGCGGCGCTGACCAGAACCTGGCTACCGTCGATGGTCTCTGGCAGATATCCGGTGAGGCAACTGAGGTCAAGGCCGACACACAATACGATAAGATGACCATCACCTCGGTAGATGCAAATGCCGGAACCATCACCATGGAGAACAAGGACAACGCCATAACTCTCAGCAAGAACAAGGATACCGCCTTGATGAGCGGCATAAGCATCAAGACCGCAGACAACGACACCCTCAGGTACTACATATACAAGGCAGTAACCATCGAGGGCACTACACCCACAGCAACTGAGAACGTTGCTTCCGCCACTGTCGCTGAGTCTGTCGCCAAGGAGAACTTGACCGCAGCCACCGAGGCAGTAGCCGTTGCCGAGGCAAACACCACCAAGGCAGAGGCAGTTGTTGCCAAGGAGGAAACCAAACCAGCTCCCGCAGCCGAGAACAAGACTGCTGTGCCCGCAACCAAGCCCGCACCCGGATTCGAGAGCATTCTCGCCATAACCGGTCTCCTGGCAGTTGCCTTCCTGGTACTTGGCCGAAGAGAGTAAAATCAAATAGCTGGAGGGCCTAGGCTCTCCAGAACTATCCCTTTTTCAGTCAGTCTTTTCCCATGTGTCTTATTCATTCTTCTTAGCGTTTCTCCGTATTTTATCCTGGTTTCAGACCAAATTCCCACCAAAAATGATATATAGGCTTTTGCGAATCCAGACAAATCGATCATCCAGGTGGAATGGAGGACTTAGAGGCTGCATTCAAATCTAAAACAATATTTTGCCAAGTACCTGATAGTAGCGTCTGAGGTATTTTCACTGATGATCATGAAATAGGTAGGAGGTATTACTGTAATGAAGATAGTGTCGATTATGCTTGTAGCGCTGATGATGCTGCTCACAGCGGCTGTAGTTGTAAATGCGGAAGAGACAGCTGCCAAAGAAAATATAGCATCTGAAGCCAAAGCTACTGCCGAGAATGTAACATCTGAAGCCAAAGCTACTGCTGAGAATGTAACATCTGAAGCCAAAGCTACTGCTGAGAATGTAGAATCTAAGGCCAAAGCTACTGCTGAGAATGTAGAATCCAAGGCCAAAGCTACTGCCGAGAATGTAGAATCCAAGGCCAAAGCGATTGCAGGAAATGCGACCGAGACCGCCAAGGATGCTAAAGAAACTGCCAAGGAGCAGCCCGGATTTGAGGGCGTCTTTGCCATCGCCGGTCTCTTAGCAGTCGCAAGCCTGGTGCTGAGCAGAAGAGAGTAAAAGGGCATTTTGCCCCAAAGCCATTTTTTTAATTAGAAATTAATAGTTAGGCTTTCGTACACCATTGTTATACATATTATGAGCGCCATGGATACACTGGTGAATATTGATGACTTCAGAGACGATTAGAGAGGCCCTCTTCTGGAAAAAGCTGGACGGCGAGGTAGAGTGCAGTCTCTGCCACCAACAATGCCGTATCCGTTCCGGTAAGAGGGGTATCTGCGGGGTGCGGGAAAATCAGAATGAAAAACTTATGACCCTGGTATACGGAAACCTGGTGGCCGCCAATGCCGACCCCATTGAGAAGAAGCCCTTCTTTCATTTTCTGCCGGGCAGCCTCACCTATTCCATAGCCACGGTGGGCTGCAACTTTCGCTGCCTGCACTGCCAGAATGCAGACATCTCTCAACTGCCCAGGGAAACCGGTCGGATACCGGGAGAATTCGTAGCCCCAAAGAGTGTGGTTGAAGAGGCTTGTGCTCTCGGCTGTCAGTCCATAGCCTACACTTATTCCGAGCCCACCATCTTCTTCGAGTATGCCTTTGATGTGGCGGCATTGGCCCACGAGGCGGGCCTGAAGAATGTCTTTGTCAGCAACGGCTACATAGGCGAAGAGGCTGCGCAAAAGATCATTCCCATTCTGGACGGCATAAACATCGATCTGAAGGGTGATGATCAATTCTACCGCAAGGTCTGTGGAGCAAAGCTTGCGCCTGTCGAGCACAACATCGAGCTGTTCTGGAAGAGAAGCGTCTGGGTAGAGGTTACAACCCTCCTCATTCCCGGCTACAACGACTCCGAGGCAGTGCTGGCGGATCTTGCCACGTTTTTGGCCGGTGTGAGCCCGGATATGCCCTGGCACATCTCCGCCTTCTATCCCATGTATAAGATGAAAGAGGTTCCAAGAGCAGGGATGGAGTCGCTTCGCCGGGGCCTGGAAGCAGGCCGCGAAGCTGGATTGAAGTACGTCTACGCCGGCAACATTCCTGGCGAGAGCGAGAATACCCTCTGCCCGGTTTGCAAAGAGGTCCTCATCGAGCGACTGGGATATCAGATCCGGAGAAATTCCGTGATCGATGGACATTGCAGCAAATGCAACGCAAAGCTTGCCGGGGTTTGGAAGTGATTTTACCTGGGTTAATGATCGTCTTTGTGCCTTTGTGTCTTTGTGGTGAGCGTGGTAGTAAGCACTAATCCCACATTCCAAAAAAACCAAACCACAAAGGAACAAAGAACAAAGCCACAAAGGACGCACAAAGAAACGGCCATAACTTAAGATCAGTGAAGAGGATAACGCTAATTTGTACTCGCTACAAAACTCTTAAGTATCCGGCAGTTGTGCCTTCGTCTTATATGCCATTTTGCTCTGTAGAAGATGCGATTTTAGATATCCAATCAGGCCGCTTCATCATAGTGTTGGACGATGAGAATCGAGAGAACGAAGGCGACCTGATGATGGCCGCGGAAAAGGTGACGCCTGATGCCATTAATTTCATGGCTCGCTTTGCCCGCGGCCTGATTTGCATGCCCATGACGGCGGAACGGCTGCGAGAGCTGGACCTTCCGCTCATGACTGCCCAAAATACGGAGTCCATGGGCACGGCATTTACAGTATCCGTGGATGCTCGGGCCAACACCACCACCGGCATCTCCGCTTTTGATCGAGCCACGACAGTGCAGACCCTCATCGACCCCAAAATGAAGCGAAGCGATATTGTCACTCCCGGCCATCTCTTTCCCTTGCAGGCCAAAGAGGGAGGCGTCTTGCGACGCACCGGCCACACCGAGGCCTGCGTGGACCTGGCCCGGCTGGCAGGCCTAAATCCAGCGGGCGTCATCTGTGAGATCATGAATGATGACGGCAGCATGGCCAGGCTGCCTGAACTGGAGGTCTTCGCAGCCATGCATGGCTTTAGAATGGTGACCATTGAGAGCCTCATCAGCTATCGCATGCAGCGCGAAAAGCTCATCCGCAAGGTCTCGGATGTGAGCATGCCTACCGTTTACGGATATTTTAGGGCTATTGGCTATGAGTCCATTTTGGACGAACAGTGTCACGTGGCCTTCGTTTCCGGCGATCCCAAAGCACCCGATGCCCTGGTCCGAGTACATTCGGAGTGCCTCACCGGCGATGTCTTCTCCTCCCAACGTTGCGATTGCGGCGAGCAGCTTCGCAAAGCTTTGCACCTCATCAGCGAGAACGGAAATGGAGTACTGCTTTACATGCGCCAGGAAGGCAGAGGCATTGGCCTCGCCAATAAGCTACGCGCCTACGCCCTGCAGGACGAAGGCTCGGATACGGTTGAGGCCAATAACGAACTGGGCTACCCGGCCGACCTTCGAGATTACGGCATTGGCGCCCAGATTTTAGTCGATCTGGGCATCAAGGAGATTCGTCTCTTGACCAACAATCCCCGCAAAGTGATTGGCCTGGAGGGCTACGGCCTCAAGATAGTAGAGCGCGTTCCCCTGGAAACCGAGCCCAATAATATTAATAGAAGATATCTGGAAACGAAGAGGGACAAAATGCACCATCTCCTCCTCCAAAATGACGCGCCCTGATCAAGCCAATGCTTACATATATGCATCCTGAATTATCACCACCTCCGCTGAATTTTTGGCAGCGGCGTACTCCTGCAAAGGCGCGCGGTTCAGCTCTAAAAATACATGCCCCCAGTTGAATTTGGAGAGGATCAATTCTGCCTGCTCTCTCTCACCCAAGATGATGAGGCCGGCTGCCAGTGCCTCCACCGTGGAGAGCTTGAAAGGCTTTCCATAGTTTACGGGATTGGCAGCCACCAGGAATGGCAGTGCCCTCTCCCTCAGCGTAAGCCGCATGAAGACCTCCTCGGCATGGGCCCAGCTGCAGTCCAGGGCGGCCAGTCCTCTTGCCCCTTTGTCCTCGGGGGAGAGTGCCTTTTGGGAAAAGGGACTCAAAACCAGGAAAGGCAGGAGCTGGTTCATATGATGGGTTAGGCGAACCAGACCGAAGCGGGCCAGCTTTTTTCCCGTGCATTTCTTGGGGTTGCACTGATTTGCATGATAGATCACAAGTTCCATATTGCTATTGGTCTACCGATAATCCTATTAACATTGTGTTCAACTGCTCTAGCAGCCAAAGGGCGGGAGCATTCAGATGAGCGAGGTCTCCAAGGAGTACAACTTTAGTCAAGTGGAAGAGAAATGGGTGCAGAGTTGGGACAGTTCTATCTATCACTTCGATTGGGAATCGAAAAAACCGCAATATATCATTGACACTCCGCCCCCCTACCCTACGGGAGACTTCCATATTGGAAACGCTCTTAACTGGTGTTACATCGACTACGTGGCACGCTACAAGCGCATGCAAGGCTTCAACGTCATGTTCCCGCAGGGCTGGGACTGCCACGGTCTTCCCACCGAAGTAAAGGTAGAGCAGCTAAACCATATCACCAAGAACCAGGTTCCCAGGGAAGAGTTTCGGCGGCTGTGCGAGAAGCTGACTTTTGAGGCCATCGACCGTTTTCATCTGTCCATGGGACGCCTCGGCCTATCCATAGACTGGTCCAACGAGTACGTGACCATGAAGCCGGAGTACTATGTCAAGACGCAAACCTCCTTCGTGCGCATGTACCAGAACGGCCAGATCTACCGGGCGAACCATCCCGTCAACTGGTGTCCCCGCTGCGGCACAGCCATTGCCTTTGCCGAAGTGGAATACGATTCACGAACTACAACTTTAAATTACATGCGTTTTTCTGCACAGGACGGCGAGATGCAGATCGCTACCTCCCGGCCCGAGCTTCTGCCTGCCTGCGTGGCCGTCGCAGTGAATCCCGATGATGAGCGCTACCGCCCATATGTCGGCAAGACTGTTAAGGTTCCCATATTCGACTACGATGTTCCCGTGCTGGCTGATCCCGTGGTGGATACCAGCTTTGGCACGGGTATCGTCATGATCTGCACTTTCGGTGATAGGCAGGACGTGAGATGGTGGATGGAGCACCATCTGCCCTTGCGCCAGGCCATAGATCGCGAGGGATTGCTGACGGCCATCGCCGGGCCTTACGCGCGTCTGTCGGTGACAGAGGCCAAGAATAAGATCACCCAGGATATGGTGGATAAGGGGATTATCTTCAAGCAGGAGCCTCTGGAGCAGAACGTGGGCCTCTGCTGGCGGTGCAAAACCCCCATCGAGATCTTATCGGAACGGCAGTGGTTTGTCAAAATCAATTCCGAGGAGATCAAGAAGACGGCAGAAGAGATCGATTGGGTGCCGCCTCACATGCAGGTGCGGCTCAAGAACTGGGCCGACTCTGTGGAATGGGACTGGTGCATCTCCCGGCAGAGGATATTTGCCACGCCCATACCCGTCTGGTACTGCCGCCAATGCCTGGAGGCGAAAGTTGCCAGGGAAGAGTGGCTTCCGCTCGACCCCAATCAGACCCATCCGCCCGAGAAATGCCAGTGCGGCAGTGACGATTTCGTCCCGGAGCAGGATGTCCTGGACACCTGGATGGACAGCTCCATCTCCGCCCTAGCGGTGGCCGGCTGGCCGGATAGAAAGGGAAAGGATCTGCGCATGCCGACGCAGCTAAGGCCACAGGGGCATGACATCATCCGCACCTGGGCTTTTTACACCATTTTGCGCACGAAATCCCTGGTGGGCGTCAAGCCCTGGGATACCATTCTCGTCAACGGCATGGCTCTGGGTGAGGACGGCCACAAGATGTCCAAGTCCCTGAACAACTTCATACGCCCGGAAGAGGTCTTCCTGACCAATGGCGCCGATGCGCTTCGCCAGTGGGGGGCCATGGGCGGCTCCCCAGGCAACGACATCATGTTCCAGTGGAAGGAGATCACTGCCGCCAGCCGCTTCCAGCAGAAGCTCTGGTCGATCTATCGCTTCTCGCTGCCTCTTATTGCCAAAGTTGATGCCGTTCCCGGTCAGGTGGATCGCTGGCTACTGGGGGAGCTGGATTCGCTCATCATGAAGGCTACCATTGCCATGGACGCTTACCAGTTTGACGAGACTATGAAGGCCATTCGCGTCTTTGCCTGGGAGGTTCTGGCCGACAACTACATCGAGCTGGTCAAGGCCCGGCTCTACGGTCCGGACGGGGCGGAAAAGAGAGCCGCCCAAAATACCCTTTACACGGCTTTAGAGACGCTCTCCAAACTCATGGCGCCCTTCACACCCTTCATCTCCGAGGAGATTCACCACACCCTCACCGGTAAGAGCGTGCATGTGCAAAGCTGGCCAATGCCATCAGGCACGCCGGTCGATCCAGCAGGACGAGCCATAAAAGAAATTGCCGCAGCGCTGCGCCGCTACAAGGCGGAGAAAGGCATGGCCCTCAATTCGCCTCTTTTGGGGATAGTAGTATACTCCGATCTGGCCCTGGAGACCATTGATCTCGTGGGCGTGGCCAACTCTCAAGTAGAGAGCAGGACCGGCAAGGCCGAGATCGAGATGAGACCTGTAGCCGTCAAGCCGCAGATGAAGATAATAGGCCCCAGGTTCAAGGACAAGAGCGGCAAGATCATAAATGCCCTGGGCGGCATGGATCCTGCCCTGGTTGCCAGCCAAAAGGCCAATGGATCAATTGCCGTCCCGGTGGATGGTGAGATCATAGTGGTCCCTGCCGAGGCCGCCGAGATCGTCGTGGAGAATCTTTCCGCAGGCGAGGCCGTGGATATTCTGCGCCTGGAAAAGGCCACGGTGCTGGTTCGAAGATGATCGAGGTCGAGGTAAAGGCCCGTGCCCCAGAGGACCTGGCGGAAAGGATCGCCGCCCTGGGGGCCACTCTTTTGACGGTGGAAAACCACCACGACCTTTATTTCAACTCCCCCCAGCGTGACTTCAAAGAGAGCGATGAGGCTCTTCGTATCCGCATCAAGGAAGAGGGAGCGCGTCTGACTTACAAGGGTCCCAAGCTTGACCAGACCACCAAGTCGCGCCTGGAAAGGACGGTGAAAATCGACGATCCTTTGCAGATGGAGCAGATCCTCTCTTCCTTGGGGTTTGTGCTCTCCGCCCAGGTGAGAAAGCAGAGGCGCAAGTATTCCTACGAAGGGGCTGTGCTGGCAATAGATGAAGTGGAGGGGCTGGGCCGCTTTGTGGAAGTGGAGGCAGAGGGGAATGGCGACTATGAGGAACAAAAGCAGAAGGTTTTATCCATATTAAGCCGACTGGGCCTGCATGAGTCGATTCGTAGCTCCTACCTGGAGCTTCTGGAAGAGAAAAAAATGAAAGAAAACAATGTTGATCATGAAGAGAAAAGGCAGGAGCCTTGAGCGGAGGGAGAGAAATGTCCGAGAGTTCAAGGATTCCAGTTCTGATCATGCTGCTCTTCGTGATTACCGTTCAGCTTCTGGCTCTGGCCATCACCCCTGTCATCTTTGCCAGCGACTACAGGGTCTTTGCGGATCCCACATCGACCACCAATCCCGTTGTCTATATGCTTCTCATCCTGGCCTTCACGGCTCTTCTTCTCCTGGCCATAAAAAAGAAAAAGAGCTGGATTGTCAGCGGATTTATACAAATATCTATTGCCTCAAGCATCTATTATCTGATGGCGGCCTTCATGCCGCCTCTGCTGGCGCTCCTGCCCACAGCTGCCGTGCTTCTTCTGCTTCGCTACTATCCGGAGTGGTATGTCATCGATGCCTTCGGCATTGTCGTATGCGCCGGCATCAGTTCCTTATTCGGAGTGAGCATGGCCATTCTTCCCACGCTCCTGCTGTTAATCATTCTGGCAGTTTACGATGCCATCTCCGTCTACAAGACCCGCCACATGGTCTCTTTGGCGGAAGGCGTGATAAAGATAAAAGCCCCCTTGCTCTTTGTGGTGCCGAGGAGCCGCAGCTACAGCTTCCGGAAGGATCCGGCCCCGGTCTCAACCCCAGCCAGCGTGGATGCTGGTGGAAATCTGGTGTTCGGCAATCCAGCCGACAGCAACCAGACGAGCAGCAGTCAGGCGGAAAAGGCGGGCGGCAAAAGGGGCGCCTTTTTCCTGGGCCTGGGGGATGCCATAATACCCACCATTCTGGTCATATCGGCTTACACCTCGCTTCCTGCCGGGGGCTTTTTGGGCATAAATCTTCCGGCGATAGGAGCCATGCTGGGCACCTATCTCGGCTTCCTGGCTCTAATGACCACCTCACGGGATCGACCCCAGGCGGGACTGCCCTTCCTCAATTCCGGAGTGATTTTGGGATTCCTGGTAGGCTGCCTAGTCGCCGGTATCGCACCATTTTGATCCAGTGCCCATAAATCAATGAACACGACAGAAAAAAGTTCTGGCCCCAATTCCAGCCCTCCTCCTTCCACCGGCTCGGCCAGGTGCTCAACAAGGCCCATCGAGGTTTCTTCCTCCTCATATCGCCTCGATTTCCAGGATTTCATCATTGACAATATCATGGGCTCCGATTCTGGCATGGACGATAGTATAATCGACTATGGATAACTTGCGAGCTTTGAGGTATTCGAATTGATGATCAATCCCAGGATATGATGTTCCATGACAAGAACGAATGAGCCTTATATCTTTCTAAAATTGATTTTATTTCTGATTGACCCATGCCAATCTCTTCAAGCAAACAAGATCTTATTATTAAATTTAATTTCTCAACTAGGATTGATAGCTCTTCCCCATTAGCTCTCTCTGCTTCTTTATCTTTATCAAAATGAGTCAAGTAATTGCGATTTGTAATAACTTTATTTATAAATTTCTTTTGCTGCTCTTTATTTCCTAAATAAATTTCGGCGATATCCGCATGGAAAGAGAGAATTTCCTTTAACCTTTTCATCAAATAGATCTCATTGCTGTATTTCAATTTAGTAAGTAGCCAATCCATGTGTTCAATAGGAGCAAAACTTATAATTTTTATCATTCTCTCATTATGTTCTTCAGGTGGAAAATCAAATTTTTTGGTTGTCTCTTTTCTACGATGGTAAGATTCGATTGCTTGAACCGCGTTTAGAAATCGCGTCTCCTCGTACATCTTTGGAGTATAAACATTGCTGAAATACAAATCAAAAACCGGAGATAACACTTCGGACCTATTAAACCAATTTCTAATAAATAATTCGAATGACTTGGATATGTCTTTAAATATAAAGAGCATATCTGGGGGGATTATGGGCTTGACCTCATCGGGTAATTCCTTAGTATTGTAATATATTTCTATTTTGTTGTAACTTTTTTTGCTATTATAATAAGTGATATACTTCTCAGAATTCCCATAAATAGTCAACGGATATACCGGCCTACCGACTCCAAAACTCAAAAAGTTTCTGATCTTATTTATTAAATCATGATATTTGGTTATTGGTGTTTCGTTCTTTGAACAAATCATTATATGTGTTGTTTGTTCGATGCACGATTTTTTTTGAACCATATCCCAATTAGGCCCATTAACTGAATGAGTAATGGTAAGATCATAGTTTTCATCTAGAGTTATAGTAATATCTTCCGGAATCTTGTATCTTATCAAAAATTCGCCACTAGCATTCGGCTCTGGATTATTAAAACCACTTATATTTACCCATTCATCCAGATACGAATAATTGATAATAAGCTTATTAAATGTGGGTTCATTACCAAAATGCGCTCCTATAAATACACTTAACGGTTTATATTTAGTAGTTTGAATTCCTTGAGGACCAATAGCGTTAGAGCCAATAGAGATACCTGATCCTATGCATCTATATAAGGTTATATTTTCCCCATCCGAGGAAGTGCCTTGTATTATCATAGGATTTTGTGAGCTAGGAATTAATTCTTGAATAGCGAAGAATGAACCTATAACTTCCAATTCAAAGCCTTCATGTGGTGTATACCTTAGAATGCCATGAAGCTTTGGCTTATCAGCAAGAGCTGTTGGAAGCCACCAGATGCCGTTGTATTCTGTGCTTTGCCTTCTGTTAATCATATACAGTTATTGTCTTCTGACACCTTAGCTATATATTTTCCCTTCGAATTGCTGTGTTGACCAAAGAGGTAAATAAAGTCTCAGGCCGGACAGCTCGGATCCACAGCGTCAATTTGCATTGAAACCGACAGCTTTTTTGCCCTGCCCGGCTTCTTGGACTGATGAGGAATGGAAAATGGCTGACGAGGACCTGGGCGCTTTAGAACACTACGTCCCCTATTGTCCCAAATGCGGCAATGAGTGCGAGCAAAAGGAGCTCCGGCGGGCACTGGATGCAGATAGCTGGAAGAAGATCGTAATTGAGACCATCTTCTACTGCAAGAGATGTGATAACTACTGGAGCGATGGCCTGGTGGAGAAGGGCTACAAATAGACAGTCCACAATACACCATCCGAAATTCATCCCGTGGTCCATCCTAATATTATGATCTATCTTTATTACAGCGAAAAATTCCAGGCCTATAACTTCGGCCCGGAGCATCCCTTCAATCCAGCCCGCTTGATGCTGGCTTACAAGCTCATGGAGGAAGAGGGCCAAATCGACGACCTCACCTGCAAGGTCGAGCCCAAGCCCGCAGGGGAAGCGGATTTAGAGCGCGTGCATACTCCAGAATATATTGCCTCTGTGCAGGCAGAAGTGCCGGATTTGGCCTTTGGCCTGGGCAGCGATGATACCCCGGTCTTTCCCGGCATTTACGAGGCATCGCGGCTCCTGGCGGGCGGCAGCATCGATGCGGCGCGGCGCATAATTGCCGAGGACTGTTGCGCCTTTAACATCGGCGGTGGCCTGCATCATGCCATGCCCTCCCAGGCCGCGGGCTTTTGCGTCTTTGACGATCCAGCGCTGGCGATTTGTGTCCTGAAAGAACGCTTCAAGCGAGTTCTTTACATCGACATCGACGGCCATCACGGGGACGGGGTGCAGCAGATATTTTATGAAGACCCGGATGTGCTCACCGTCTCCCTGCACGAGTCCGGATTGTACCTCTTTCCCGGCACAGGCTTTATCGATGAGATCGGCTCAGGCCGGGGGTTGGGCTACAGCGTGAACATACCCATGCCCATGTACGCCGGGGACGAGGAATACCGGCGCGCCTTTGAGGAGATCGTGCCCCGGCTCTTTGACTGGTTTCGCCCCCTGGCGGTGGTGGCCCAGCTGGGCGTTGACACTCACTATTCCGATCCGCTCACTACACTGAATATGACCCTCGCCGGGTATACCGATTTAGTGCAGCGCATCATTGAGCTGACCCGTCTTCATGCCGGCGGCAGGCTGCTGGCCCTGGGCGGGGGCGGCTACAACATGGAAGTGGTGCCCGTGGCCTTTGCCAGCGTCCTTCATCTCATGAGAGGTGAGCCGCTGCCCGAGTATTTGCCGCCCTACTGGGTGGAGTTTTTCATGAACCTGGTAGAAAGAGAGCCTCTGGCGCTGCCGGACATCGAGATCAAGGTGGGAGCGGAGACCAAGAAGAGAATCACAACGGAGCTGGAAGTGACACTGCAAGGACTGAAGGAAAAGGTAAACGAGATTCATAAGGTTTTTTAGGGCTTCAAAGCACTGAGTGTGATAGTCGCCGGGACTCGACGAGGCTTGACTTTTCTACTGCCTACTCGCGAGAAATACCTCCAGGTTTTCTTAGAGGGTGTTGCAAGAATTGTTCTTCTTTTATCGGGACTTCGC
>JANYKI010000129.1 GCA_025361645.1 Methanothrix sp. | reverse complement strand
AAGATGGAAGCTCTAATGTTTGCCAAGGTTCCAAGCGAAAAAATACCTGGGCTTATTTCGAGGGTTCAGGGGTCCAACAAGACAGAGATTGAGGCGGATATTCAGCAGATGATCACGGACGGCTATATCACTCTTCAAGCTCTGCAGCCTTTGCAGCAACCGCAGAACCAGCCTCCGAACGCTGCCCAGGGAGCGGGCAATCCTGGCGTGCCTGGCACTCCTGGAAAGAAAACCTGGAAGCGTTCAGAAATCAAGAACATGAGCCGTGAGGATCATCTCAAAAATAAGGATGAGATCTTTGCGGCAATGCGCGAAAACCGAATTACAGAGGACTGATAGATGATAGACAACTTTATACCGGAATTTTGGGCGAGCATCGTTTTAGAGGCGGCCCAAAAAGCAATGGTTTACGCTCAGGACAAAGTAATCAACAGGAATTACGAAGGCGAATTTGCAGCCAAAGGAGACACTGTTCACATAATAGGCATAGGGGATGTAACAGTCGTAGATACGGCAGATGGAACCGACCAGGCTGAAGGAGATGAGATGCTCGATGCAGACACAATCCTCACCATTAGCCAGGATAAGACCTTCAGGTTCCTCGTCTACGATAAACAGAAGAAGCAGGCCGGGGGAGACATTCTCAGCCCATACATGAGGCGCGCTGCCTACCGCCTCAAGGACGCCACGGATCAGTATGTTGCCGGCATGTATGTAGACGCTTCAAGTGCAAACAAAATAGGGACTGATGCCTCGCCAAAGGTGCCTAACACCACTGCCGGAGATGCTCAGAACGTTTTCAATCTAATTGAGGATTGCAGCGTGCTTCTCTCCAACAATAATGTTCCAACCGATGGCAGATGGATGATTGTGCCACCCTGGTTCAGTGGTCTCATAGTGAAAGACTACCACCGTGAAGGTGCTTCAGCCCCAGGGTTATCTGAGATAGCGCACCTAACCGGCAAGGTAGCGCACATTGCAGGATTTGACATCCTGGAGAGCAACAACGTTCCCAACACATCTTCAACCAAGTGGAAGATCATGTTTGGCAATGACGACGCCATAACCTTTGCCGATAGCCTGGCAGGTATCGAGCCTTTGAGGCATCAAAAGAGATGGGCTGATATCGTGCGTGGCCGCCATGTCTACGGAGGAAAAGTTGCATATCCTGATAATCTGGGTGTGCTGACCGTCAATTCGAGCTAAATAGGGGAGGTGAAATAAATGGCTAGAACCGCAATACCTGGAAACAGTCTGACGGGCGCTTATGCCGCCCGTGCAACTCCCACAACGTTAGACAAGCCAAATGGCCATTCAATGGGGCCGTTCGATGGAAATAAGCTCATTTTGCTGTTCCATCTATCTGCTGCCACGGCAGCCGACACGATCACATTAAAAGCAGGTGTGAACCCGCCAGCAATGCGATCCGGAATTGGTGATCTTGTCTATACCTGTGCTGGTGGTGCTGCTGAGGTCGTCATTGGTCCTATCGAGAATGCCAGATTTAAGCAGTCAGATGGCAAATTCTGGATAGACCTGGCCGGAGCGACAATAGCCGGTACTGTGGAGGCATACGTGCATAGCTAAGGCCTAAGAAGAGGTCTGCTAATTATATTTTTAAAATTTTTAGGTATAATAATGACGACATTGGACGCCTATGTGACACTGGCAGAGCTAACCACCTATTTTTCAGGTGATGACAGAGCAACGGCATTTCTCGCCCTTACAGATTTGCAAAAGACTTCTTACCTGAACCGGGCTACAAAAGCGATAGATTCGGTACCAGTCAGAGGTACTAAGTACGATCTGAACATCACAGATGGAGCTGCTGACCAGGCCAGAGCCTTCCCGAGGATAATCGATGGCGAAATTCTGGATTATAACAGCACAACAGGAACTGCTTTAGTCCCACCAGATGTTAAATATGCGTGCATGGAGGAAGCCCTGGCAATTCAGCAGTCGGAGATAGGTGGGAGAAAGCAGTTACAGGATCAGGGGGTGCAGTCTTTTACGATTGGAGGGAAACTGTCAGAGACATTCATCCAAGGAGCAGGCAATAGGTGTCTGCAAAGCGCAACATCCAGGCAACTCTTGCGTAAGTACATGGGAACGATAGTCAGGTAGATGCTCCGGTGAGGGACTTATTTAATTTTTGGGTCTGGAGGACGCATGCAGGAAACACTAGCAAGCGAAATAGACTGCAAAGAAAACAGAGACATAACCCTGGGGATGATAATTGAGCGGATAGATCAATTAATTGAATCAAATACAAATGAACATAGAATAATTACAGAACGATTAACAGAAAATGAGAAAAATGTAGTTATCTTGAAGTTCTCTCGGTGCATATATTCGTGGCTTGATAATAAAGGCGTCGTCAAATGGGCAGCGGTTGCGTGTTCTGTGGCAATTATCGATTTTTTTGTGAGACATTATTCATAGGAGGATATTCATTTGAGCTTATTGGATGCATACACAGACTCGATGGGCGAATCTGTTACCTGGCGGCGCAAAACAGGCGTAGATGCCAATGTCGATCCGGTCTATTCCAATTCGACTATCTCCGTTTTGTGGTATGATGAGGTTCGCTCCTTCCAGTCAGAGGAAGGCAGGCAGTTGCAACAGATCGCCTATGTCCTGACCTCTGCCCTGGTAGAGAAAGACGACTTGATCACTCGTGGCGGCTTCTCCTGGCCTGTCATTGGTCTTGGCAAAGATCCGTGCATGGGGCCGGAACAGATGAGGAAGGCATACTTAGGGCAATCAATGATCTGAGCTGAGGAAACGATGACAGGCTACACACCACTCGATAATTTGCTTGCTGCCTTAACCGGCAATTCGGCACTCATGACAATGGTTGGCTCCAGGATCTACAAAAATAAGGCAATCTCAGCCAGCGCGGTAGACATTTATGGAGATCCTGCAAAAAGCCAGATTTCATGTGAGCTGTCGGACCTCTGCGGCCAGATTCTTTCTGCCGATCAAGTTTTCGTCGTAGATATCAGGACCAGAAAAGAAACTGGGGGAGATGGAGGTGCTGAATATTGCGCCCAGATTGCCGATGCAGTGCGGGCTATCCTGGACGACGGATTCACCGGGGCAACAGTTACAAAGATCTACGGAGTGGTGGCCTGGGACGCAATAATAAAGGGCTACAGATGCAAGCTGGAAGTAACAAGCCACATCAAGGGCAGCTTTTCCTTGACTCTCACGCCCAACCAGGCCAGCCCCAAGGCAGCCAGCAGCGAGATCATCATCACCGCTATTGCCTCGCCAAACCAGGGCCTTGAGTACCGTTTCCTCCTCAACGGGCCGGGTACAGGCTCAGTTTTGCGGGACTTGTCCGGTTGGCAGTCACGAAATAGCTTTGCCTGGCGTACCACTTCTGAAGATGTGGGCACCTCGACCATTTACGTAGAGATCCGGGGCGGATTGAATAAAGGTGTAGCGGATCAATCGACATCGATATCATACACGATCACAACTGCGTCAGGGTCTGGGCCCGGATCTGCCCCGACAATCACCAGCCTGACGCCATCGCTCAGCAGCCCCAGAGTCGAGGAAACAAAGATAGACTTCATCTGTGTAGCTTCCGATCCTGATTTAGATAACATCTACTTCAGGTTCTTCCTGACAGGCCCGGGAACAGCATCGAAGAAAAAGCTCATGCAAGATTGGAACCACAAGAACGCATGGCAGTGGCAGCCTTTGGCAGTAGATGTAGGCAGCAGTACCATTGAAGTCCAGATCCGGGACGGCCTGCATGCCGTAGAAGGCAGCTATGATGCAAATGCAACTGCATCGTTTACCATTACTGCTGCGCCTGGATCAGGCACAGGCTCAGCCCCGACAATCACCAGCTTAACGCCAAACCTGGCCAGCCCTAAAGCAGCCGGCACGATCCTCTCTTTCATCTGCATAGCAGCCGATGCAGACAGCGATCCTATCCAATACAGATTCTATCTCACCGGGCCGGGAACTGCATCAAAGAAAAAACTTGTCCAGGACTGGGGGAGAAGGAATTCATGGGAGTGGAACCCACGAGCTGAGGACGTGGGCAGCAGCACCATTGAGGTGCAGATCAGAGATGGATTTCATGCAGAAGTGGGAAGCTATGACGCAAATACAACAACCAGTTACACCATAACCGCAGCCGACACCGGAGCCGGCACCAAGCCCACCATAACCAGCTTGACGCCTTCCCTCAGCAGTCCGAGAGGCCAGGGAACCGCCCTGGACTTCATTTGCATTGCAGCAGATGTGGATTCGGATGCAATTCTCTATCGCTTCTTCCTCACAGGACCGGGCACCGCCTCAAAGAAAAAAGTAGTCAAGGATTGGAGTAAACTAAATTCCTGGCAGTGGACTCCTGGGGCAGGGGACATTGGCAGCAACACCATCGAGGTGCAGGTTCGAGATGGCAATAACGCGGGCGAGGGCGGTTATGATGCTACTGCCAATATATCATTCGCAGTCTCTTCAAACACGGCACCCACCATCAGCAGCGTGTATGTCAACGAGCCAGGAGACCCATTTGTAGACGACAAAATCCACGTGGTAGCAACTGCTACAGATACCAACGGGGATCTGATTCTTTACAAGTTCTGGCTCTATCGAGAAACCGTGGGCGCCTCCTGGGAGCAGCTCACCGGATGGCAGAGTGAGAACTGGATTTTGTACCAGATCGATCGCATGGACTATGAGACGATCTCTATCAAGTGCCAGGTGCGAGACGGCAAGCACGCAGGAGAGGAGGGTTTCGATGCTGAGGCAGATGTTGCAATCACTGTGCAAAGAGCTGCGATCACATCCGTAACACCCAGCCTGGCCAGCCCGCAAGCTCATGAGAATACCATTGTGTTCTCAGTGCTGGCTAACAAGACCTCGAAAATCTATTATCGCATCTGGCAAAAGGGACCGGGAACGGGCAACGCCTGGCGGGATATGACCGGCTGGCAGACTAAAAACTCCTGGAGCTGGAGAACCCTGGCATGTGATGTTGGAACTAACTATGTGCGTGCTGAGGTCTGCGATGATGCCGAGTCCTGGGATGATGCCGATACAACGAGCAGGCGAACAGATACGACTTATACCATCTCGTGAGGCGATGTGTGGCGGTACTACTGCATTTTGTATTTTAGGAGTTCTCGTTATGGTCTTTCTGATCGGCAAACTTAATGCTTGGGATGCGAGTGCCACGGATGGCCTGAACTGCAAAGGCTTTTCGGGCGTGGGCTCGGACGGAGAGTATAATTACTACACTCCTTACCACAACGGCAGCGCCTACCATGGCATCGTCCTGCGCCAGAAAATCTATTCAATATTTAAGGATGCAGGAACCTGGGAGGCTTACGACGCAGGTACAACTGACGGATTCGTCTGCACGGGCTTCTTTGGAAACCCCATCTTCGACGGCCAGTTCATGTATTTTGTGCCATCAAATAACGGATCAGTCTCAGGAGAGGTCTTGAGGTACGATACCACCAAGCCTTTCAAGTCTGCAAGCTCTTGGGATGCAGTTAGCTTAACTAGCATGTACTCAGTTGGCAGTGACTTAGCACTATGGAGATATACTTATTCCTGGTCTAAAATATCAACACACGCAATAAAAAAAGTTAGCGTTGGTGCTGATGGAACAATAGGGGCCATTGATAATGCAACTGGAGCTGGTCTAATCTGGTCCCCTGCTACTAGCTCTTGGGTATCAATTGGAGGGGTAATAAAAGATATCGCAGTTTATAACAGCACTACAATTTATGGGATAGGCTCAGACGATAATTTATATTTGTATAATGGCAGTTGGAACTTTTTTGCAAGCGGTCCTATTATCAAACTGTCTGTTTCCTATGACGGCTGCATCGCAGTTACAGATTCAGCAGGTTCATTATACATTAAAGTAAATGGGACTTGGTCGGCATTAGGTGGTGTTTTAAAAGAAATTGCAGCATATAAATCAAATGAAGTTTATGGTATAGGTGGAGATGATCGTCTTTGGAGGAATAAAGATGGAGTCTGGTCTAACATTGAGAGCACAACTACAATTAAACTTCTAAGTATAAGTGCAGAAGGCGAGATTTATGTTACGAATACTGCAAACCAAATAATGTTTTTCAATGGCAGCACCTACGTTTTAATTGGGGGGAGTGTATTAGATATCTCTTGTGCTAACTCCATGCATTATGCCTGTGGTTTTCGTGGCGCAGTATTTGACGGCCAGTTTATCTATTTCGTGCCTTACCACAACGGGGCCTACAATGGCATAGTGCTGCGCTACGACACCACGAAGCCCTTTAAGTCTTCCACATCCTGGGAGGCTTACGACCTGGGCGGCATGGCCGGTGGGGCGGCAAAAGGCTACTGGGGTGCAGTGGTCCTTGATAATTTTATCTACTTCTCACCCTATCAAAATGCAGCATCAACTTACCATGGCCAGATTTTGCGTTATGACATGACCAAGCCCTTCAAGTCAGCCAGCGCCTGGACCGTCTTTAATGCAGCTACCGTTAGCGCAAACTGCAAGGGCCTGGGAGCTCCTTGCACAGATGGCCAGTTTGTCTATTTTCCGAACGCCGTTTATGGCCTGGTTTTAAGGTACGATTCGACTTTACCTTTTAATGATTCTGGTTCTTATGCGACTTTTGACATAGCGAACCTGTCAGAAAATACCGAATCGCATAATTCCTGTTGTGTGCAGGGGCATTACGTTGCGTTCTCGCCCTCTCGCTATACGATTCTTGTCTATGACACGGAAAAGCCCTTCAGTGATTCCGGTTCATGGACTGAGAAAGAAGTGGCTGGAGCGGACAATTCCGATATTTGGGGGTTTCTCGGATCCTATTCGGATCCCAATTATGTTTATTTCGCTCCTTATCAGCAGTATGCCAGCTTAGCATCCTCGGTGCATGGCACTGTTTTAAGGGGCAGAATAGACCCTTGCCCCTCTCAAGTATTCCCGAGTCCAGCTGAGGAGAATTTTTCTGAGTACATGCTTGATGATGTTGGAGATTACCTTTCCGTCTCCTCTGGTCGAGTCTCTGCGGTGGGAATGGAGCCGGATATAGTTGCATTGCTTTACCAGGATTACAACAAAGATTGCTTTGACGGCTTCGAGATCCGATTTGATCTTCGGATCAGCTCGATTGTCACTTATTCGGATGACGGCGATTACGGGGAGATGTGCACCTTGAGTCTCTCCAACCGGCACAGCAGTTACGATCCGTCCTTAACTGACGCAAATGATCCTTGCATCTGCTTTGTGGCTGAATTTGCAGCGGACCGGAGCCTTGACGGCCTCTATCTGTACCTCTGCAAGATCTACACTACGGGCACAGGCTACTTGATTTCGACCGGCACAACCTATTATTGCAAATTGACCAGGCCGGACGGGGGAAATACAGTAACCTTGCGTATCTACTCAAACGCAGCCCGCACCACTCTCTTAGCCACCTTAACTGAATCGGGTTTCCCCACGTCCTTAAAATGGCGCTACATTTACGCCATGCGTGGCTCTGATTCGGGCGAATGGCAAGCGAGCTATTATCTGGAAAATTTGAACGTAGTCTCATATTGAGGTGCAGATGGCAGAAACAATAGAATGCCCGAAACATCAGGCCTGGCTATTCTTGCATTGCGCCAAAGAAGGAGCTTGCGAAATATGCCTGCGGCTGGACGGCTGGTTCTATTTCCAGGGGAACCATGATGATCCTTATCCTATTTCGCAGCATGATAAGTGCCGCTGTTATTGGAATGATTACTTAATTGAAGGGCTTTACCGATTCCAGCGAGAAGAGATGATCACTCGCAATGCTGATGTCAGCCAGCTATACTACAACGCATTGGTAGAAATCGCTGCCTGGGATGATAAGATTGCAGAGGCAGTCTTAGTCTTAGATGGCCTGAATGAAGACAAAACCGCAGCAGATGCGGCAGCCGAGACATACACAAATGCAGCAAATCAATCAATGGATACGGCTCAAGAGATAATTGACAGTAACGATGAACTTACAGATGAGCAGCAGAATTACGTAGACGAGCTACTCTTATCTGCAGAGGATAACCTTCAGAAAGCAGAGGAAGCCATAGAGCGAGCTGACACATTGCAGCACGAGATTTACAGCCAGGAGAGCGCCATTCAGAGCAAAAATGACGAGAGGGATGCGGAGATTTACAAGCGGGATGAAGCAGATGCAAAATTAAAAGAGTTAGAGCCCTGCCTTTCCCTGCGGTGCATTGAGGATGAAGTTGAGGCAATGGCAGGAACACGCTTCATTATGAACTTCTAGATTTGATCGACTTTTTGGATTGATCCCTCCTCTCCCCCTCCCCGGACCCCACCCTCTCTCCTCTGTGGTCACGGCTGCGGCGGCGGGATAGCCGGGAGTGCAGGAGGTGCCGTCTCCGGCTGGCCGGGATAATTTCTTCAATTTAAACGGGCTCAAGGCAGAAAACGAGAGCATCTGACTCTTTGTTTCTACCGCAAATCACCGTATATCCCGTTAAGCTCGAATCCTCAGATTCATCAATTGATAGTCCACTCATTGAATACGTTAGCACGTACCTTGTATTTGCCTGCATATCCAATGTATCGAAATACTGCCAATCCCAATTGCTCTCTGGACCATGTGCCCATTGGATATTATAGGTCCCTGGGGACATCATATTTTGGCAAGATTCTGATTGCCCAATGGGATTAGGTTCAAAAGGACCATAGTAGTTGGGGCAGATTCCTGCTTGTGCTTCCACACAAGGGAATAAAGCTAAGATTAGTGAGGCAAGTAACATTACCCACATGGATTTGATAGTGTTCTTATAGATTGAAATCCCTCCGTATTGTTTAATGCTTATAGAATATAGAAAAACCTTTTGATCACACGTGCTAATCCTTTCCTGAGCGAAAGAGCAGGTGGCTGCAGCCCTGACAGATGCCGTCTTTCACCAGCATCTTTGGGCAGCATGTGCCTGGGCCTGGATGGATGCTGATCTCGTGCTTTTCTGGGTCTGGCATTTCTCCTCTCCCCCTCCCCGGACCCCACCCTCTCTCCTCGGTGGTCACGGCTGCGGCGGCGGGATAGCCGGGAGTGCAGACAGGTGCCGTCTCCGGCGGGCTGGGATTTCGTGCTTCATGGCCTGCTCAGCGCCTGGCAGCATGCTTGCGATCTATGGAGGCACGGATTTGCAGCCGGAGACGGCTCACAGATCAATCTCGCGCGTCTTTTCGCGCGCGTCATCCCCGCAGAGCGGGCTACGGGAAACTCCTCAAAAGCAAGGGAAAGTTTAGATAGTAGTGATGCCATGACACGAATGCACAAGATTTGGCGAGCATGCTCCTGTTGATTTTCAGGGCCGTCCGGGCCAGACGGATGGACTTAATGGGACGGAGAACGTCCCATTTTCACGCATCGAGGTGGTGTTCATTTTCCCAGGAGATGCGTGAAAGGTCTGTGCATATCGAAAATGGCCTTATGCAACTGTTAACTTTCTGAAAGTATTGTTAGAAGTTAACATTATGCGTGAAAATCGTCTTTTTTTCGATATCTGTGAAGGTCGAAAAATGGCCGCTGTCTCCATGGCTGAAAAGTCGTGGCTCAATTGAAACCTTTTGTATTTATTGGCTGATTTTGATTTGGTTACTAGTGTTACAGTTCCAAATTAACATATCAATACCCCGCCGTCCTTATCAACAACAATTCCTCCTGCCATTTTATCCATTTTGTACTTCCATTTAAATATTGTTGGAGTTTCATTCAT
>JANYKI010000073.1 GCA_025361645.1 Methanothrix sp. | reverse complement strand
CGCGGGACCAGGGGCCGGTCTTGAGTCTTTCTTCCTTAAATCAGGCGGCCATAGGGTTAGGCTTTCCATCAACAAGAACTCTCCGCTCAAGGCAATCAGATGCTGTTCGGATGTCGTGGTGACCAAAGACGGAAAACCCATCGTCACCGGTAGGCTAGAGCCGACACTCAGCCACTGTCCAGAGCAGGCTTACCTGACCATAAGCGGGCGTTGCATTTATGACTGCAAGTTCTGCCCGGTTCCTAAACTCAACGGAGAGGTAAAGGTCCCGGATGATATCCTGCGACTCGTGGAAGAGGCCAAGCGCACAGGCCGGCTAAGAGCCATTTCCCTTACGGCGGAGTGGAGAAGTCACCTGTTGACGAGGTCAAGAAAGCGGTGGAAATTGTTAAGGCATTGCGAGCGCTTTACGATGTGCCTATCGGTGTCTCGGTTTACCCTACCGATAACTCCTCAGAAGAGCTGAAAGCGGCAGGTGACACGGAGATATAATACAACGTTGAGACGATGAACCCGGATATCTTCTCCAGGGTTTGCCCTGGATTGTCGCTGAATTATATTCTCAAATCCCTGGAGAAGGCCGTGCAGATCTTTGGGAAAAACAGAGTCACCTCCAACTTCATCTTGGGCCTGGGCGAGAACGATGAATGCGTTGTGGCTGGTGTGACCAGGCTGGCAGAGATGGACGTAATACCTAATTTAAGGCCGATATCGCCCCATCCATCAATAACGGGGGAAGTTGAGGTCAGGAGGCCATCTTCTGAGACGCTTCTTAGGCTGGCTAAGGCAACGAGAAAAGTGCTGGATGAGAACGGTCTGCGGGCGGATCTGGCCGAGACCCAGGTGCCTGCCGTGCAATGGTTGCGATATTACGCCAAATAGGGACGTCTAATTGTATATGACATTCAAATCATCTCAATCCAGACACTTCACCTCAATATCTCCAGCAATTTTGAGGAGCACGTTATGCGAGGCTCCAATGAAGAGCAGGCCCGTCTCGCCCTCCTTTAAAGAGGCATCAATGGCCCTGGCGATGAATAGATCTCTCTCCTCCAGCAGCTTATCTTTGACCTGGTTGTATCGCTCTTCTGCCGACCGTCTCTCCTCATCAGTTTTGGCCTCCAGAAGCGCTTTGATGTAGCCGTATTCCAGCCGGAGCAGATCTGCGCTTTCCGTCGCCTCAATCTTTGCCCCCCTGTCCATGAGCTTTTGCACAATCTGATTACTATGAGCTTTCTCATATTCGGTCCCCGTACCCAACTTCCCGAAACCACATGCGCATCTCATAAACCCCCTCCTCGCCTCTCTTCTCAGTATCAAATCCCATCTTCTCAAAGAGACGCACCATGAATTTATTCTCCACCAATACCTCTCCCGTAAATCCGAGCAAGCCCTGCCTTTTCGCCAGATAGATTAGATAAGAGAGAAGCTCTTTACCTACGCCCAGTCCCTGGAATTTGTCGCTTACCACCAGGGCGACCTCTGCCAAGTGCATGTCCGAATTGAGTTCATATTGACCCAGGCCGATAATGATCTCTTTTTCCTTCTCCACAATTGTGGCTAAGATCTCCATCTTTTTGCTGTAGTCCACAGCCACATAGTCCTGCAGCCTCTTATGCGGCATGTCTTTTCGAACGGAGAAGAAGCGCTTGTAAAGGCTCTCCTCAGATAGACCATAAAAGAAGTCCTTTAGCACTTGCTCATCTGTGATCTTGGCCGGCCGCAGGAACAGATTGAGTCCTTTTCTGGTGGTCCTGTAGATCTCCAGCTCCTCGGGATACATGCCTTTCTCTCCCGGAATGAAGATCTGATCTTTGTAGATGAGCGCCCTCTTCCTGGCCGTTTCCATCAGCCAGGGCCGGAATTTGGGATGAGCAATGGCGATGAGATCCATCGCTCTCTCCCGAATGTTCTTGCCGTGCAAATAGGCAATTCCATACTCAGTTACCACATAGCGAACATCGCCCCGGTTCAGGGTGACTCCAGCCCCCTCCTGAAGTGTGGGAACAATTCGAGAGACGCTCTCATTTAAGGCCGTAGAGGGTAGAGCCAGGATGGTCTTTCCCCCCGGCGCCAGCACTGCCCCGCGCATGAAATCCGCCTGTCCGCCGATGCCGCTGTAGAAGGTGCCTCCCAGAGACTCCGCCGTAGCCTGGCCGGTCAGATCCACTTCCATGGCGCTGTTGATGGCAGTCATGAGCCGGTTTCTGGCGATTATGAGGGGATGGTTGGTGTAATCGATCCTTTTGAATTCCACGGCGGGGTTCTCGTCCAGGAAATCATAGGTCTCCCGGCTCCCCATACAAAAGGAGGCGATGGTCTTGCCGGGATTGTGGGTCTTCTTCTTATTGGTGACCACCCCTTTTTTCATGAGATTGACAATACCGTCGCTGAGCAGTTCCGTATGAACTCCCAGATCCTTTTTATCCACCAAATTGGGCACTACTGCATCCGGGATTAGCCCGTAGCCCACCTGAATGGTCGAGCCGTCTTCGATGATGCGCGCCACATATCTTCCGATACTCTGCACAATATCGTTAGGCGCTTTGACGGAATACTCCAGCAGCGGCTCGTCATGGGGCAGAAGGAAATCTATGTCTTTTATATTTATGAATCCATCACCCTGGGTGCGGGGCATGTTCATATTGACCTGAGCCACCACGACGTCAGCCATTTCTACGGCAGATTCGACCACATCCACGCTTATTCCCAGGCTCAAATAGCCGTGTTTGTCGGGAAGAGAGGTCTGGATGAGGGCCACGTCCACGGGTATCAGCTCGGAGCGGAAGAGATCGGGAACCTGTGAGAGGAAAACGGGCGTGTAGTCCGCTGCGCCGCGGTTGACGGAATTTCTGGTGCTGTCGCCCACAAAGAAGGAGTCAAGCCGGAAGTTCCCCTGCAGCTTTTCATCGTTGTAAGGCGCTACCCCCAGCGTCCAGACGTGGATCAGCTCGGCATCGAAGAATGCTTTGGGATGGTTCTTGACGTAGTTGACCAGGGCAAGAACCAGATACTGGGGCTCGCCGCAGCCCGTGCCGATGAATATGCGGTCGCCGGCATGGATATGTGAGAAGATCTCATCTTCGGATGCGAACTTCTCAGGATGGATCTTCCTAAACTCTTCCAGGAGCCTTTTGTCTTTCATCTCATTTTTCCCTTCCCTGCTCAAAATCCTTTAAGATATGCTGCATAATCAGCCTGACGCTCTGAAGAGATTTTTTATAGGGGCAAAAGATGCAAGGATTCGGAAAAATGATTACAATTTAGCCCTCGACCTGGAACATCTCCGGCCACGGTCCCCACTGCCCAAAGCTTCTATGCTCCTTGATACGGTCTTTCTCCTCGGACCGGCTTATCTCCTCTGGCCGGAACTTCTCAGCAAGCCTTATAATGATCATATCCTCCACATCGGAAGGCCGTGCATGGAAAACTTCTGCCAGGATCTGTTTTGCCGTCTCCAACTGCAAAGCTCGGGCATCGGCCGTATTTGATTTTATCAGATGCTTTTGTGATCTTCTCTTGCACTCAGGAACTCTTGCCATAGCAAGCAAATAGTACGTGTAAGAATAAGTAGTTATCCTGAGAAAAGATTACAGAAAACATTATTAACAATATAAAAAGTATGAATAACATACAATATTATGAATGATTCATTTTGAGTTTTATCTTCTTAATCGTTCATAGGCAAGGAGACATCGTTTGCTTTTGGCCAGGCAGTCGGAAAAGCGGTTATACAATGAATAAGAACTACTCTCGGGTGACAGAAATGAAGAAGACTCTGGCAATTCTGCTCGCTGCCATCTTGATGATCCTGGCATGCGCGGCATCGGTTTATGCCGATGATGATGAAAGCAATGAGGCCGATAAGAATGAGGCAGGCGAAGGGGATTCGGGCGATGACGAAAAGGAAAATAGCGTGCCCGGCTTCGAGTTCGCATTTGCTGTCGGCGCGGCAATAGCTGCGGCGCGATTCCTCAGGGCCCGGCTGACATAACTGCCTTGACTTGATAATCTGAAATCTGCAATACGAAAAGTCTGAAATCCTTGCCCTCTTTTTGCCCGGAAGAATCGAAACTGTTAAGGTCTATTTGGTGCAAGGAGTGCACATGACTTTTGCACTCTTTCCCGCGGTGGACCTCTGTGACGGCAAGTGCGTGCAGCTCATAGGCGGCGTGCCGGGCACTGAGGTTGTGGCCCTGGACGATCCCCTGGCCCAGGCGGAGCGCTGGGTGGCAGAGGGCGCGGACCATCTGCATATCATCGATCTGGACGGGGCCATCTCTGGAAAAAGAGTCAACGCCTCCATCTTGAGCCAGATCGTGAAAAAGCTGGACCTGTTTATTCAAGTAGGGGGAGGCATCAGGACGGAGGAGGATGTATCGACTATCCTGGATCTGGGAGTGGACCGAGCCATACTTGGAACGGCTGCCCTGAAAGATCCGGATATGGTTTCACGTCTCGCGAATCGTCACGGCCCGGAGAAGATTATGGTGGCACTTGATGTAAGGCGAGGTGACGTAACCACGGAGGGCTGGCAGAGGACACTGGGAAAGAAGGCGGTGGAGCTGGGAATGCTCTTTGAGGAGAAGGGAGCAGGCTCCATTCTCTTCACCAATATCGATGTAGAAGGACAGCAAAGGGGCATCGACCTGGGACCGACGCGCGACCTCGTGCAGTCGCTCAAGATTCCCGTAGTGGCCGCGGGCGGCGTTACAACCGTTGAAGATGTCCTGGCCCTGCGAGAAGCCGGTACAGCCGGAGCGGTGGCGGGAACGGCAATTTACACCAACAAGCTCTCCGTGCGCCGCACTCTGGATGCCCTGAGATCTCTGGATGCAGTGACTTAAAGAAGTGGGGTGAAAATCATGAGGAAAGGTGAAGCGGAAGGACTGTTTCGAGAGTGCAGGGCAAAAGCTGTCCTGGACCTGGACGGCTCGGGAAAGGCCGTAGTAAGCTCAGGATCGGGATTTTTGGATCACATGCTTACCGCCCTGGCCCGGACGGCTTTGTTGGACTTGACGGCCCAAGCGGAGCCGGGTTTTTACAGAACACAGGCCCTGGGAGCGGCCATTGGCCTGGCATTGAACGAGAGCCTGGGGGATCGCAGCGGAATTCGCCGCTATGGCTCGGCATCCGTCCCCATGGACGAGGCCCTGGCCGATGTGGCCCTCGACTTCAGCGGCCGGCCCTACTTGGTTATGGCCGGAGAGTTTCGGGGCGAGAGGATCGGCGACTTTGAGGTACAGCTCTTGCAGCCCTTCCTGGAAGCGCTCTGTGTCGGCGCGCGGCTGACTTTGCATGTGCGCTTTTACGGCGAGAACGACCATCACAAAGCAGAGAGCGTCTTCAAGGCCCTGGGCTTCGCCATGCGCCAGGCGACGGCAAAAGAGGGGATCGGGGTACCCAGCACCAAGGGCGTGATATAAAATATAATCTTTAAACCTAAAACAGGTCTTCTATCTGCCGAAAGTCAATCCTTGATGTCGAATCCAGCGTGAGCGGCGTCAGGGAGATCTTTCGGTCCTGGTAGATCGTCTGCACATCGGTGCCCTCTTCATCGCAGCAGATCAGATCGCCGTCTATCCAGTAGTAGGGCCTGCCCCGCGGATCAAAGCGCTCCTGCACAGTGGTCTTGAAGATCTTGCGGGCCAGACGGGTAACGACGATATCAGTGTCCTCAGTAGCATCAGCCGGCACATTCAAATTCAAGACATCCACACCCCCCGGCAGACCGTGCTCCAGCACCTTGCTGGCCACGCGGCGCAGGACCTTGGTGGCTACCTCAAAATTGTGCTTCTCGCCGTGGTGCATATCGAATTTGTCGCCCTGGTCTACCACCTGAATGGATGCGGCTATGGAGGGAATGCCGTAACTGGCTGCCTCCAGAGCAGCGCCGATGGTTCCGCTGGTGGTGACCGTGTCGGTGCTGATGTTTTCCCCAACATTGATTCCTGATACGACGAGGTCGGGTAGCTCGCCTTTCATAATGGCGAAGATGCCGATGATGACGGAGTCAACGGGCGTTCCTGTGACGGCATAGGCCTGAAAACCGTTCAAGTTCACATGGGCGTAGCGCAGCGGCTCAAAGACGGAAACAGATCTTCCTACGCCGCTCATCTGCCCGGAGGGCGCAGCTACTACTACCTGACCCAGGCCCTGCACGCTTTTAGCGGCTGCCTGCAAGCCGGAGGCGTAAACGCCGTCGTCATTGCTGACCAGTATGCGATGCATCGCTCCCAACCTAGGGCGTCTCCGATATTAAAAGGCTCTATCTGAACATCTCCAACAGCCTCTCCACGATCTTGTTGAAGCTTCCGCCGGCCAGCGTCCCGCTCTCAACGAATGTCTGCCCGCGATCGCCCAGGGCGCAGACACCCGGATCGATGGGAATTGCTCCCAGGAAGGGCACATCCATTTCCTCTGCCATTCCTCGTCCACCGCCGGCGCCAAAGATGCTGATGCCTTCGCCGCAATGCGGGCAAATCAGGCCCGACATATTCTCCACGATGCCCAGAACGGGAATCTTCATGGCCTTGACCATGTTCACCGCTTTGCGGCTGTCCAGGAGCGCGACCTCCTGGGGTGTGGTTACTATTATCGCCCCGGCCAGCTCGGGAATGAGCTGCACCACAGAAAGCGGCTCGTCACTGGTTCCCGGCGGCAGGTCGATGAGCAGAAAATCAAGCTCGCCCCAGTTCACATCCTGGATGAACTGCTTGATGGCGGCCATCTTCATGGGCCCGCGCCAGACCACAGGTGTCTCGCGGCTGCTGAGAATGAGAGCCATGGAGGCAACCACAATGCCATCAGCCAGAGCGGGCTCAATTCCATCCGTCCCCTGCTTCAGCTTTGCTTCCTCGATTCCCAGGAGCTTGGGGATATCCGGGCCGGTGATATCGGCATCCAATATGCCGACCTGGAGGCCTTTCATCTGCAGAGCACGGGCCAGGTTGACACAGACGGTGCTCTTGCCTACGCCCCCCTTGCCGCTGGCGATAATGATCTTGTGTTTTATTACATCGGGAGTGCGGAGGGTCACGAATACCCCAACCTTCAGGTTGGGGATGAAGTGAACCCTCGCCGTTTTTTGCGTTAACTCATATCGAT
>JANYKI010000072.1 GCA_025361645.1 Methanothrix sp. | reverse complement strand
ATCGATATGAGTTAACGCAAAAAACGGCGAGGGTTCACTTCATCCCCAACCTGAAGGTTGGGGTATTCGTGACCCTCCGCACTCCCGATGTAATAAAACCTTGAAATATTTTCTCTTTAAAATGAAATAGATTTACATCCTACCCGCAAAAGTAAAGACTATTACCAATTATTTCATATATATTTTTTGCAAATTAAAAATATAATTTTGTTTATTTAGAAGAGTAGATAATGATAACATTTGGCAATGTTCAGCCAAAAAGGGTAACTATTATATCTGAGAAATGTTTCATATCTTATGGGTGTATTCTATGTCAAGAGAAGAATGGTCAACTTGCGGTCCTTGGGATGGAAACAAAAAAACTATGCCGTTAGATGTCGAATTACAGGTCACGGACCTGACAATAGAAGACATCATAAAGGAACAAATAAAGACCAGAAGCGGCAAAATCATAGGTGTTGAAATAGATGAAGATTTATTCGACACTCTAGTTTCAAATTGGGGAAAGAAAGCGATTCTAATTGTAGAACCTGCAGCATCTTATTCCGTGCTTGATAGATGGGAATGGAGAGCAAAATATGGAACAGATGGCCTAAAACTTGCAGCGATTAAGAAGTTATTACCAAGAGAGCACCCCTGGCTGGGATGCGTTCCCTGGGAAGGTGAAGAAAAAGCATTGCCTTTAGGTGGTCAAATAAGAGCACCAGGGGTTACAATAGAGGACCTGGTCAAAGAATATATCAAGACCAAAAGCGGTAAAATCATGGGTGCTATAATTGATGAAGATGAATTTGATAAGCTAGTAGCTACATGGGGTGATCGGGCGGTTGTAATATCGCAATCAGATGACATAAAAAAAGGGCTCGATCGATGGGAATGGAAAGAAAAGTATGGAACCGATGGTCTTGAACTATGGGCAATAAAAAAAGCATTTAGCGATTCTCCTGATGCGTTTAAGATCCCTTAGGATCATGACTCAGAGAATGTTAGCGCCATCGCTTACAGAGATAGAGAGCGGGTAGGCTCCTTTTCTTTCCACCTACCCACAATTATCAAGCATCCTAGCCAGCAATATTGAACAATTTAGGCTTGTCTTCACTATTGATTAGTGTAGGATTGCCCTTATAAGATGGTTGTATCAATGATTTAGTATCCACAAAGAACTCTAACTCGCAAGTGTCATTACACTGCACGTCTTCCCAAACTAAAGTTTTTATTTCTTTATTGTTAGAAATATAGTATTTTGGCTCGCCTATAACTGTCCATATGCTGGGATCGTCGTGACATTTGCATTTCAGGTACACTTTCACGCCGGTCATCGAGGATCGGACATCGACACTGGCAGATAAAAGCTGGTTATCTTTTAGATTTACCCGTTCGTTCATGAAGTTGACTAAAATCTCAGGACCACCGGACCCAGATATAATTCGTTTTTCTTCCCCATCAATTATATAATTTAATCTATACTTGGACTTACCCAAGAATCCATTACTAAATACCTTAGCTAAATTCCTACTAAATATTAATATATTTTTTTGGAATTTTCCTGCCCCCACCGAGATCCAACGTTCTCCCTTTTGGAGGTCTGTATTGCATAATTCGAGACTAAATTTTGATGTATCTAAGTCATTTTCACTTAGATTTAGATTCTCGATAATGCCCCTAAAACTATAATTGTAAATATTAAATGTATTATCTATCAAGTCATCTGTAATATATAGAGATCCATTATTAGGAGAAACTGCCGGATATATTTTAGGCTTAATCGTAACCGCCCCCATGGCGGACATTGTTAATATAAGGCCAATTGCCAAAATGCAGATGATTCTTCTCAACATATCTAGCACACACCTATAGATATTCATTATATATTTGCCAACCATTCTATTTAAAAATTTCGACACAACGTATTCTATTTGGACTCGTGGGATACATTGCTCTTCCTGAATATGCAGGAATACATAAGCAATAAACTCTGTTTAATCATGTGTTTTCTTAATGATTTAGATAATTAAAAACATATGTAGCTGTCGGTTCAAATAAGCATCCGCTTGTACTCTTCCTGAAACATTCAGGACTCTAAAATATAAATCGATCAGCAAAAAATATGTTAATGACTTTAGTGAAGATAATTATTGGATAAGGACTTACCCAAACATCGCTCCCATGCCCGCCTCCGCCGCCTCTGCCTCGTCCCGGAAAGCCTTGAGCAGCATCTCGGCATCCTCGCCCAACAGCACCTTGGCCGCAGTATCCGCGAGCAGCTTCTGGGCTTCTTGGACCAGCTCATCGCGGGCCTTGATGTAGAGGCACATGCCCTCTTTCTTCAGTCCCATGGCCCTGCACTCGCGCACGGTGGGCCCCAGCCGCTTCCAGAACTCCTCATCCATCATCTTTTGCATATCGTTGCTGCTCTCCATAGCATAAGTGTAAACTAATTCCACTATAAATTCCTCCTAAAGATCCTGCATAGCTTTCTTGAGCATTTCCGTGCACTGGTCCATGAGCGCTGCTGCCTGGCTGATATCCTCTGCCGCCTTCTCGCTCACCTTGGCAATCTGCACCGCCCTCTCCCGAAAAGAGGCGCTGTGGCTCTCGTTATGCTCTATCCAGTGATGCAGGAGGTGCTCTGCTTCGTGCCGGGTTAAATCGTGCCCTTTTAAATCATGGCTGTGCATAATGAACGACTCCTAATACTGTCTCCGGACCATGTAGTCGGCCAGCTCCAATAGCGTGGCTTTTGCCTTTGAGTCGGGCAGAACTTGCAGAGCCAGCTTGCCTTTCTGCACCATCTCCTCCGCCCGGGATCTGGCGTACTCGATGCAGCCGCTCTTCTCCAGAAGGGAGATGGACTCAGAAATCTGCTCAGGCGTAGCATCCTTCTTGCCGAATACCTTTACAGGGACATCGTTCGCAAAAGCATGGATCATGATCAAGGTCTTCTTGGCCTCAATCAGATCTCCGCCCTGCCGCTTTCCTGAGACCATCTCGGGAGTGATGAGATCTATGACGTCATCTTGCAGTTGAAAGCCCATGCCGGTCAGCCTGCCGAATTCATCCAGCGCGGCGACCACACTGGGAGCGGCCCCGGCTAAAAGCGCCCCCATGCCGGCCGAGGCGCCGTAGAGAACGCCCGTCTTCTTCTCAATCATCTCCATGTACTCAGCTTCAGAGACGCGCTCTTTTGCCTCAAACTCCATGTCCAGCCACTGGCCTTCGCAGATAGCCGTGCAGGTCTTGGAGAGCAGATTCATGGCACCCAAAATGAGATCCGGCCGGGCTTTCGTCATGCCCAGCACCTGAAAGGCCTTGGAATAGAGTGTGTCGCCTGCGAGGATGGCTCCCGACAGACCCCAGAGCTTATGCACGGCGGGACGCCCGCGCCGCACATCGGCATTGTCCATGATGTCGTCATGAATGAGCGTGAAATTATGGATCAGCTCAATGGATACCGCTGCCGCGACTATTGCGGCTGCGTCGCCGCCCACGGCCTCTGCCGCCAGCAGCAACATGGATGGGCGCAGCCTCTTTCCCCCGGCATCCACCAGATGCCGTCCGGCTTCGTAAAGGGGGCGCGGATGCACTACGGGCAAGAGCTCCTCGATGGCTCCCGTCACCAGGGCTGCTCGCATTTGCAGCTCTCTGTCCAGCTCTTTCGCAATGGTCTTCGTCATTCTCGCTCCACTCCTCAATTGCCTAATCGATCAAGAGCTCCTGGCCGTTTCTTACCAAATGGAAATTGGACCCCAGCGAGTATCCCGTCTCCTCGGCCATCATGAGATAGCTAGTGTGGCTGACCAGGTTTCCGTGGCTGGGTATGACGTGCTCCGGCTGTATCATGCGCAGAAGCTCCCAGTGATCTTCCCGGCAGGCATGCCCTGAGACATGCACATTATCGTAAATCCTGCCACCCCGCATCTTGAGCTTGGTGACAACTGTATGCCGGTTGGACTCGTTGAGCGGCTGGGGGATGATGCCTGCGGAGAAGATGACCTTGTCTCCCGACTCCACCAGATAATCGGTCTCGCCATTGGCCACCCGGCTCAAGATGGCTCCCGGCTCTCCCTGGTGACCGGTCATGATGGGCAGATACTTGTCCTTGCCCTCGGTCATGATCCTCTTCAGGGCTTTGTCCACCGATTTACGCCTGCCAAAAACGGTCACATCTCCCTGGCCCGCGTAGCCCGTTCTCACCGCAGTGCCCCAATACTTTTCCATGGAGCGGCCCAGAAGCACGGGCTTACGACCCATCTTGTGAGCGGCCTCGATTATGGCCCTGATGCGGGCAATGTGTGAGGAGAACGTGGTGACCATGACACCGGATTTCGACTCCTCTGTGCCGAGGAGCACATCCCAAACCAGGTCCTTGGCTATCTTCTCAGAGGGCGTCTTCCCAGAGATGGAAGCATTGGTGGTCTCGGTGATGAGTGCCAGCACACCCTGCTTTCCTAAGGCTCTCAGCCGGGCGAAGTCTGGCGGCTCGCCTAAAGTAGGAGACCGGTCGATCTTGAAATCATTGGCGTAGACTATAGTGCCCATGGGTGTATGAATGGCCGCAAAGACACAGTCCACAATGCTATGCTGCACGCGGATGAACTCCAGCTCGATATCCTGTGTAACCTGGAATCGTTCTCCCGCTTTCATTACATGCAAGGGATTTTTCACCCCGAAGATCTTCTCGGACTTTATCTCCTGATTGATGAGGTCCGCTGTGAACGGCGAGGCAATGATGGGTGCATGATACTTGTGGGCCAGCTTGGAGATGGCTCCAATGTGATCCAGGTGACCATGCGTGCAGGCGATCGCCCTTACCGTTCCGTCAACGTTTTCCATGATGCTGTCGTCGGGAATGGCCCCCATGTTGATCAGGTCGGCTGCATGCATCGCTTCCACATCTGTGTCCTCGTGAATCTGCACCCGATCCAGCCGGATTCCCATATCCATTACCACGATATCTTTTCCGATCCTTATCGCCGTCATATTCCGGCCAATTTCATTGTAGCCGCCCACAGCGATTATTGAAATATCCTTCATTTTGCCAACTCTCTATAAACAGAAAATGCTCTCAAATCGAAACCTCGCGCCTGCAGCCACTCCCTGGTCCTTCCTAGAACCACGAGAGGAACTTTTGCAAGCTGCGTCACTTCTTTACATCCGGTGAGAAACATTGTGATCCTCAGCGCACGGATATAAGCATTCATAACCCTAACAACTGCTTCTTTGTCTTTTGTGGCCGGCCTTAGCAAGGGAAGGGCAGCGCCCGCCAGGCTGGCGCCTAGAGCCAGACTTTTGGCAGCATCAAGGCCGCTACGCACTCCGCCCGAGCTGATGACAAAGGCTCCAGCAGCTTTGCACTCGACAATGCTTACCGGTGTTGGAATTCCCCAGCTTTCAAATAGCCTTCCCATCATCTCCAGCTCATCGTCCCCGACCTCTGCAGCACGAAAAGACTCAACGCTGGCCCAGGAGAGACCTCCCACACCCGAGACGTCAATTATCTTTACTCCCGCAGAGACCAGATCCTGGGCCACTTCCCGGGATATACCGGCTCCGGTCTCCTTAACCATGATCGGCACCGATCCTTTGGCTGCCGATTTCAGGATCTCCAGCACTCCCCCGGCATCTTTGTCGCCTTCCGGCTGAATGCTCTCTTGCAGGAAGTTCAAATGAACGGCAATGGCATCCGCATCTATCATCTCAGCCAGCCGCTCTATGATCTTCGGCCCGGATCTTTTCAGTTGCACGGCTCCGATATTGCCGATGATGGGAATGTCCGGTGCGACATCCCTGACCGCTGAGAAGGTGTCCACCAGTCTTTTGTCTTCTATTGCCGCTCTCTGTGAGCCCACCCCTAAAGCAATGCCTAACTCTTGAGCTGCCTCTCCCAGGCGAACATTGATCTGCTTAACCTCGGGATGGCCACCGGTCATAGCACTGATCATAAAGGGCGCCTTCAGCTTTTTCCCCAGGAAGTGGCAGGATGTATCGATATCCGCCTCGTCGATCTCCGGCAGAGCCTTATGCAGCAGCACCAGATCTTGGAAGGGCCACTTTTTCGCATCTACCGGCTTTTCCATACAGATTCTGATGTGGTCGAGCTTGCGGCTGGATGTGGTCAATTCGCCCTCCCAATTCTAGTTCCCACGCATTCGCCTAATAGGACCCGGGCAATATTTCCTTCAATGCCTGCATTAAATATCATGGAGTCTATTCCCAAATCGGCCAGATCCAAAAGTTCCAGCAGCTTTCCTCTCATGCCGCCGGTAACGTCCACACCTGCGCTGCCTACGATGGCGCTCTCTACCTGTGAAAGCTCTTTTCGGGTAATCCTGGAGAGAGGCTTGCCGGAAAAAAGGACGCCATCAACATTGCTTCCTACGGCAACTACCTCGGCTTGCACAGCTTTAGCGATATAGGCTACCAATTGATCTCCGGAGACTATTGCAGCCTTTCCTGTGGCGTCCATTGCCACGTCACCATGTAGCACCGGCATGATGCCGTTCGTTAGCATCTCTTTTATGGGCTCCATAAAAAAGCTGTCTATTCTGCCTCCCCGAAGGTAAAGGCAGGAGAGGGGATGAACCGGCAGGCATTCGACACCGGCTAGGCTCAGCGCCTCCACGACCTTTTCACACAGCTTTGCCACACTGCTATGAGTCACTCTCAATCCAGCACGGTCGAATTCATGGGGCAGACCATATTTTTTAGCAGGAATGTGTCCAAAGGAGCCGGCTCCGTGCACGAGCACTACATCATTCGGATGGATTGCGATCTCTTTAGCCACGCGCGTGATCTCGTCCGGTCGTGCCGTAAGTTTACGGTTCTTGTCGGTCAAAATGCTTCCCCCGATCTTTAGGACCAGGGTCACAAGTCGCCCTCCAGCCGCACACCCTCACAGCCCGTCACAACCTTAAACGGAACTCCTCTCGCCTGTCTTAAAGCCACCATAAGTGCATCTACGCCAGCGGCCCCTGGCAGGGCAATCATGCAGCCTCCGCCCCCGGCTCCGGTAAGCTTGGCGCCGAACGCCCCACCTGCGCCAGTCGCCGCATAAACCAGTTCGTCCAGCTCCCTGGAGCTGACGCCTAAAGCCATCAGTAGGCCGTGGTTGACGTTCATCAATCGACCCAGATCCGCGTGGTTATGCTCTCGGATGAGGGGGATGGCCTTCTCCGAAAGGGCCCCTATGGCCTGGAATATGGGATCGACCAGGTCAAAGTAACGTTTTTTCAGGTCTTGCACCTTCTCGACCTCAGACTTAGTATCGTGAGGCATTCTTGTATATCCAACTACCATCTCAAGTGGTGGTAGATCAAGGGGCTGAATATCCTGGGAGATTTGCAGATAGCCTCCGTAGGTTGCTAATGCCGTGTCCATGGGGCTTCCCAGTCCCTGTTGAACCTTCTTTTCCAGGCGACCGGAAATTTCTGCGATCTCCTTTAGGGATAGGCCAAGCCCATGGTGTGCGCTTATGGCAGCCACTGCGGCCACCACGATACAAGCCGATGATCCCAGTCCTGCCGCCGGCGGCAGGCTGGAATCAATGCAAACCTGAATATCTTTGACGTCAAATTCTCTGAGCACGGCGGAGATATATCTGGTAGCATGTGCCGCCTGGGCTGATTCGAGCCGACCGCTTGTCAGATCCAAGGAGAATCCTTGTAAGGTAAGCTCCTTCGTCTTTATGAGCACGCTGCCGGACAGGTCTTGCACGGTGACTTTTGCTCGCAGGTCTATGGCGCCGCCAAGAGCGGTTACTCCAGAAACGACGGCATGCTCTCCGAAAAGGATTATCTTGCCGGGAGCCGATGCCGTAGTCAATAAAGGGCCTCCTCAGGAAAAGGCAATCGCTGCGTACCCGACTACCTGGCTGTAGTCGCCGCTCACGTCTCCACTGGTAGCATAGGCAAGCAGCTGACCGGCTTTAGCTCCCAGGGCAACGGTGGCCGTGATAGTTGCTGCTATCGGCCCATAGCCGCATGCTGTGGCACTGTAGCGATACACTCTCTCGTAAAGCTTTGGAACATCCATATTTAGAATGGCCTCCAGGAGCTTTGCGTCCACCTTCCTGGCAGTCTCTTGGGGCTCATAGTGGGTGAAGTCGCTGCTGGCAATCACGACGCAGCTACGCTTAAGCTTCTGCACGGCCTGCGAGATCTCCTGCCCGACCTCTAGCGCGGTTTGCTCATCCTGCAATCCCATCAAGATGGGAAGTATCTTGAATCCTTGAAATCGCTTCTGAAGAAAAGGGATCTGAACCTCAATCGAGTGCTCGTGCAGGTGAGCCGTCTCATCATGATCGATGATGCTACCGGCCAAGGCATCAGCCAACTCCAGATCCGGCTCGACATCGCCCAGAGGCGTTCTCCACGAGTCACGAGAGAGTGCCACCGGAGAGCCAAGGCCGTGATGATTGGGCCCTATGATCACATAGGTTTCCACTTTAGGCAGACGAGAATAGACTTTTGCGGCAACTTGCCCCGAATAGATATATCCGGCATGCGGGACCACTGCGCCCTGACACAAAATCTCTTTTTCAGGATGCAGCATGTCGTCCAGCTGATGCTCTAGCTCCTCTCCGCTACCGGGATAGAACTGACCTGCAACAGCCGGAAGCCGCATGGATCAAAACTCCATCTCGAAGTCAGAGATAGTGTATTTGAATCGATCCTCTTCGCCCCGCTCGCGCAGCACCTGACGGGCCAAGAGCCAGTAGATAAGCGTTAGAGCTTTCCTACCTTTGTTGTTGGTGGGTATGACCAGGTCAACATTGGTGGTCATGTTGTTTGTATCGCAAAGAGCGATTACCGGTATGCCTATATCCACAGCCTCGTTGACCGCCTGGGCATCGCCGCTGGGATCTGTAGTTATGAGCACATCGGGCTCGATGAAGCCCCGGAAGGCCGGATTGGTCAGGGTATTGGGCACAAATCGACCCACGTTGGCGTTGGAGCCTATAGCCTTGGCGAACATGGTGGCCGGCCTCTGGCCATACTGCCGCGCAGATACAACTAATATATTTGCCGGATCGTATTTTGCCAGGAACTTGGCAGCCAGCCGGATGCGCTTGTCCGTGGACTGGACATCCAGTACGTAAAGCCCGTCTGTCCTCACCCTGTAAATGTAGGGCATCATGTTATTCGTCTTCTGCTGAGTACCAATATGCACGCCGGCAGCCAAGTACTCGTCAATTGGTATGAGAGTCTCGTATTCTCCCGCTACCGTTATCACCTCATCTTCTACCAACTAATTCACCTACCTAATCGATCGCGTTTTACGGTGATGGGAATTACGCCCAGTTTCATCTCTTCAAGCGCTATTTCGAGAGGGTCGGTATTACTGGTATCGATCAACACTGGAGCGCCCATGAAAACTTGCAAAGCCCGTGCTCCTACGATGCGCGCACGTTCATATCTTGTATATTTCTCGCCCTTCAAATAGCCACCTCAAAAGGAAGAGTATGATGGGGTTGCTGAGATTCGAACTCAGGTCACAGCGTCCCGAACGCTGTAGGATGGACCAGGCTACCCTACAACCCCTTCTACTGGTACCGCCTAAGCGTGTTCACGATCTCCACATGAGAGAGAAGCATGCGCCTGCAGCAGTATTTGTCTATTCCCAGGTCATCCAAGACTTTGCCGGGAGGCTCGGTCTTGATGCGCTCCCGGTATTCCTCCCAGACATGAGAGACCACTTTGCCACAGGAATAGCACCTGACTGGAATCAAGCAGTTTCACCTGTAGGACTTTTGGTACTTAGACCTGGCACCAAGTCCGCCGAACTTTTTCCTCTCTTTATGCCGGTGATCGCTGACGAGGAGATTTCGGTCGTACTCGGAGTATGCTTCTTTCAGTCCGGTATCGCCGGTCCACTCCACAATACCCTTGGCGATGGCCGTTCTTACGGCATCCGTCTGGCCCATGGTACCGCCGCCGGCGACAACGACATCGATATTCATTGTTTTGATCAGATCACCTGCGATCTGAACGGGTTCTTGAATCTTGAGTCTGGCAAGGCGGGGCTCATAAATCTCTAAAGGCACCTTGTTAATGCGCACAACGCCCTTTCCATCTTTTAAAGTGGCCCTTGCAGTTGCCGTCTTCTTCTTACCTGAGGTATTAATTATCTTCATAGGAAGTCCTTCAGAAGTTCGCGCCGAGTCTTCGGCTCAAGGCCCCAAGCTCAATATATTTGTTATTGCTCGCGGTCCTCATCTTAGCAGCGGCTGGTTGCTCTAATGGCATTCCCTTCAGCTCTCTGGGTATGCCCACATATATCCGCAGCCGGGAGAATGCATCTCTTCCCCGCCTCATCTTGTAGGGAAGCATGCCACGCACGGTCCTCTTGAGTATCATTTCTGGTCGACGGGGGAAGTAAGGGCCTCTCTCCTTATGGCCGCGGTCCCTTGTCTGGCCATACTCAATGAAAATGGAATCTTTCCCACCGGTAACGAGTGCTTTCTCGGCATTGACGATTTTGATCTCTTCGCCTGCCAGGAGATTCTTGGCGGTTACGCTCGCCAGGCGTCCCAGGACCAATCCAGTTGCATCTACTACTATCATTGCTTCACCTCAAAATCTTTATGCCCGATCCCTTGGGATGCTCAGCCATCAGCTTCTCAATCGTCAGACATTTCCCGCCTGCTGCTTGGATCTTGGACAATGCCTGGCTGCTAAAATTAAAAGCTGCCACGGTAACAATGTGTTCCAGATCGCCGGCTGCCAGCACTTTTCCGGCCACGATTACAGTATCGTTAGGCTGGGTATGCCTATTGATCTTGCTGAGGTTTACAGCAGCGTAGTTGCGACTGGGCTTCTCCAGTCTCTTGGCGATATCGCGCCAGAGGGGTGCGCCAGTTTCGCGAGTGGCCGCCTTAAGTTCACCGATAAGACGGACTATCCTTGGATTTGTCTTTTCAAATGCCATTTTTTATCCTCCGCACGGCCCCAATCGGACCGACTCACGCGCAAACGCGCGCGTTCGAACCTGTCATTTGGTTCATGCGCCCAGGGCATCATTATCCCTGTGCGGAATATTTAGATCGACAATGTGCCAGTATTTAAGGGTTTTCCAAAGGCGAGGCAAGGCGGCATAAGAATTTCAGTATGGGAAGTAAGCTCCAAGGCAGATAGATCTATTGCGGATTTAAAGTACGAACCAAAAGTAAGATAATAAGGTACTGTAATAAAAATACCTCGAAGTGAAATGGTCGAGATCCTCCTACCTGCCTGCATAGCTTTTGGCTTTGCTCTGGGAATACTGAGCGGCCTTACCCCGGGCCTGCATCTGAACAACTTTGCCGCCATGCTACTGGCCGTCTCACCGCAGTTGTTAGCCCTGGGTCTCTCGCCCTTTCAAATGGCCTCGATCATTCTTTCCGCCAGCATCTCCCAGACGTTCTTCGATGCCATTCCTGCCATCTTTTTGGGCGCGCCCGATTCCGAGACGGCCTTGACTGTTCTGCCCGGCCAGAGGCTCATGCTGGAGGGGCGAGGCATCGAGGCGGTGCGGCTCTCGGCCCTGGGAAGCGCGGGATCGGTGCTGTTTGCTATTTTTTTGATCATCCCGCTCTCCTGGATCGTCTCCAGCTACAACGATTACCTCACAAAATATGTGGGCATTCTGCTTTTAGCCATAGCCCTCATGATGATCAAGTCGGAGAGAGGTCCCTGGATCGAGGGGCAGGGCTCCTGGGTGCACTGGAAGTACAAGGCCGTAGCCGCTCTTCTCTTCTTGACCAGCGGCCTGCTCGGCACATTCGCCTTTGATCATGAAAACCTGGCGAGCTCGCCTTTAGGCCTGGGGCCGCAGGTGCTCTTGCCCCTCCTCTCCGGCATCTTCGGCGCGTCCTCTCTCCTGCTCAGCCTTTCCACAGAGACAGAGATTCCGGAGCAGAAGGAGAGCAAGATCAAGCTCTCCGCAAACGCCCTGGCCAAAGCGGTCTTCTCCGGCGGCCTGGGGGGATCGGTAGTGGCCTGGATTCCCGGCGTCTCGCCTTCCGTTGCCGCGATCACGGCGCGCCTGGGGGCGACCCCCAGTCCGGAAGAGTTCCTGGTCTCCATTGCCGGAGTGAACACCGCCAACGCCCTCTTTTCTCTGGTGGCGCTTTATGTGATCGACAAACCCAGGAGCGGAGCAGCGGCAGCCATCCAGGAGCTGATGGCTCTCGACCAGAGCACACTAATCCAGATGATAATAATCGTAGTAATAGTGGCGGCGGCGTCCTACCTGACCTGCATCGGCGCGGCGCGCCTGGCCGGGCGGGCCATATCCCGGCTAAACTACCGGCTGCTCTGCCTGGGGGTGCTGCTCTTTTTGGTGGCTATGACCTATGCTTTCACGGGGCTATTCGGTCTGTTCATATTCTTCCTGTCCACGGTGGTGGGGCTGATTGCGCCGGTGGCGGGAATCCACAGGACGCATGCCATGGGGGTGCTGATGCTGCCGCTGATTTTGAGGTATATTTAAATCCTAAATATATCTATTCTAATGAGTAATGCTTCGCTTGCAGCGGAGTTCATGGATGCTTGTTTGGATAAAAACTATTACAACCAAAATCTTTTATAGATACATGACTTGGATAAAGACGAAGTGATAATTAGATGTCTTCTGTGACTAGAAACCCACCCGAACCAAAAATAGAAAGAATCACGAATTTAGTTCATAGGATTCAAAACGGAGACATCAAAATTCCAAAATTCCAAAGAGGGTTTGTTTGGGATGAAGGACAAATTATAAAATTATTAGAAAGCATTTATGAAGGATACCCCATAGGAAGTCTTCTTTTTTGGTTAAGTGATAAACCTATGAGAAGTGAAAGGGATATAGGAGGCTTTGAACTTCCCCAAACTCCGGATAAATATCCAAGAAATTATGTACTAGACGGCCAACAGAGATTGACTACAATTTATGGAGTGTTAAATTGGCCGTATCCTGAAACGCTTCATAAACTAAATGTATATTTTGACTTGGATAAACAGAAATTCCATCATTATGCTGGAAAAGAAGAGAAGAGACATATTCCATTGAGCGTATTGAATTCTACAAGTGCTTTTTTGGATTTCCAAAGGAAAAATCTATCCAACGAATCTGACGATAGAGATTTGATAGAACGAGCCAATATCTTATATGAGACATTTCGAGAATATTTGATTCCAGTAGTAACAATAAAAGAGAAAAGCGTTCAAGAAGTGTGTCCCATTTTTGAAAGAATAAACAGCAGTGGAACTCAATTGAATGTGTTTGATCTCATGGTTGCTGCAACTTGGAGCGATAACTTTGATTTGAATGATCAAGTCTCCAAAATACGCGAATCCGCCAAACTTAAAGATTTTGAGGAAATAGATAATACGATATTTTTAAAAATCATGTCCTCTATTGCAGATATCGGATCGAAAGAAGAACATGTATTTAAATTGAGAGATCTGCCTTCAGAAAAACTTATTGAGTTAGGTAAAAGAGTACAAGAGGCAGTCGAAAGGACCGTAGATTTTCTTTCCACAGACTTGGCAGTCCCATCAGATGCCTTCCTTCCATATCAATATCAGATGGTAGTTTTTTCATATTTCTTTTCGAAGATAAGAAATCCAACTAATGATCAGCTAACTGTTCTTAGAAGATACTTCTGGCAAACTGGTTTTTCGGAACACTACCGTGGGGCTGAGGAGGGCGTATTAGAGCATGATCTCGCAGAAATAGATAGATTGGTCAAGGGCGATAACGATGTTTTTAGATTGCCATTTTATATCACTGTCGAAAACTTGGTTAGGCGACAATTCGTAAAGAGGGGGGCATTTACTAAGACGTTTGTAGTAATGCTTGCCAGAAGAAATCCCAAAAACATCACAAATGGTGAATCAATAGACACAGAAGTCAGCCTAAGCATATTTAATAATAAAGAGTTCCATCATATATTTCCCAAAGACTTCTTAAAAAGATTGGGTGTTGAATCTACCCAGAGAAACTGCATTAGTAATGTCTGCATGATCTCTTCATCCCAAAACAAACAAATATTAACCACTCCGCCAAGTAACTATTTAGCAAAAAGTGCTAAAGAATTAAATGAAAAAGCAAAAGAGGTTTTTAAATCAAATTTTATACCTTTTGAAAGCGATGCTTCTTGGAGATCCGATAAGTATGAATCATTCTTAATCGAAAGAGCAAAGCTAATATTAGAAGAAATTAAATCAAAATGGTAATTCTATATATTCATATTATTTTTAAATGAATACCCCGCAGCTTGCTGCGCGGGTGCGCCGTCGCCGTTTCACTATAGGACTTACGCACTTGGCAAAACCTTCTTATATAACATAGACTAAATTAATACTTACAAATAAAATGAATGGGGCTTAACTTGAATCCTGCCAAGTGCGATGATCTTGATTATATTCACTTTCTGGTAGCTTCAGCA
>JANYKI010000039.1 GCA_025361645.1 Methanothrix sp. | reverse complement strand
TAAAGTGCCAAATACAATTTCATTTTAAAAGAAGCAGCGGTTGATCGATATGAGTTAACGCAAAAAACGGCGAGGGTTCACTTCATCCCCAACCTGAAGGTTGGGGTATTCGTGACCCTCCGCACTCCCGATGTAATAAATCACGAGGAAATAACAAAATGATGGATGTACCAGCAGAAGAGATTCTCGGAAAAATTCGCCGAGGTGAGAATGTTGAATATAAAAAAGGTAAATATAAAATGATCGCTCAATCTTGCAGAAATCAAATTGCCTTTAGATAGAAATGAAAAAATTGCTGTAAAATCCGAAATAAGTATTGAGGATTCAAAAATTGAAGGCGATATTGATTTTGGAAATGCGGTATTCCATAATCCAGTCCGCATTTCAGGTACTATTATCTGCGGAGATGCATTATTCACAGGGACTTGTTTCAGCAAAGAAGTCTACATCATGGGATCTCAGTTCAATGGGTCGTCCTCTTTTGCAGGAACGAAATTCATAAAAGATGTATTCTTCAGCCGTGCTCGATTTAGCAGATCAACCTCGTTCAGCAATGCTGCGTTCGAATATGATGCCCAATTCGGCGATGCTGAGTTTAATTTGGATGTTCACTTTGAGGCAGCTAGATTTGTCCAATTTGCCTACTTTAACGGGGCGAAATTCAACGCTGATGTTAATTTTCGAGGGACACGATTTGAAAGAAACGTAGAATTCAAAGAAGCTCAATTCAAAGGTGATGCTTGTTTTATCAAATCCAAATTCGAAGAAAATGTAAATTTCAGTAATTCGAAATTCCATTTAGATGTTAATTTTACTGATTTTATAGTAATAGGAATGGTTAACTTCTTTGAATCCCAATTCAATAACCGCATATACGTTTCATGGGATTCTATCAAGAGTCATATTGCTTATGATGGATCTGCCTACTTGTCCCTTGTCAAAGGCTATAATAATTTAGAGATGTTTGATGAGGCGGATAAATGCTATTATCAATATAGAAAATTAAGACGAGGAAAACTTCATTTTAGAAAAATAATCTCAGATTACATACCATTCTTGGCTTTAGGTTACGGGGTTCATCCTGAATATCCACTAATTGTCGGTGCATTTGTAATTATTATTTTTTCATTATTTTATTCATTAAGTGGGCCTGCTCTTTCTCCACAAAATGCAACTATAATGAGTGTAGCAATTTTCACCACTCAAACGAGGATGGAATGTTTTACAGGTCTTAAATACATTCTCAGCATTATAGAAGGTATACTAGGAGTATTCCTTATGGCTTGCTTCGTAGTATCTCTCGCTAAGAAGACACTTAGGTGATTCCCAGCGTAAATTGATTGAGGTGATCAATTGAATCCCGTCATCTACTCCATCGCCGTCTCCTCGCCCATCACCCCCGCCGAGCCGCTGCCGCCATTGCCCGAGATCCACCGCGGCTCTCTGGTCATCGTGGAGGGCCGCGCTCCCATCTGGCGCTACGGCATGGCCCTGCACAGGCTGCATGGCTCGCCCGCTGCTGCCGTGGCCTTCTACGATCCGCGGCTAGGGGCGGTAGTGGTAGCCAGCCACAGCCGGGAGTGGCAGGTGGGCCAGGTGCTGGAGGTTACGCTGCCTGCTGAGCAGTAGAGCGCCATATTTCCGGTAGGCGAGATCCTTGCGTTCAGGGCCCGACGGTGGAATATTTGCAAATTTATAAAAAACAATGGAGCTAGCTGGCTATGCCATCTCCACAGCACAGTAGATTGAAATGAGGTGAATGATATAGTCATAAGGTGGGCGGAATTAGAGTGTTGATCGAGGACATCAAGGAGCACATTCTGCTAGATAATTATATAATAACATTTCATGCCCACCGAAGGATGGATGAGAGGGGCATTTCTACTGAAGATCTGGTTAATTTGATATTGGATGGAAGTATAATAGAAGATTATCCAGACAGCAAGCCATGCCCCTCTGCTCTCATAACTGGCATTGCTAGCTGGCAATGCTGTCATGCTGTGGTTGCGCTGTGCGAAAACCACTTGCGTATTGTCACAGTCTACTGGCCGGAGGATGGAAAATGGATAGACCATATGACGAGAAGAAAGAGTTGATCCCTGACACCTGCAACTGCGGTCGAGGCAGATTGCATCGTGGCTTCAAAGAGTATGTCACTAAAGTCAATGGGGGCGTATTGGTGATTAAAAACGTCCCGGCTTTGATGTGTGACCTTTGTGATGAAGCTTATATCACACCGGAAGCGTCCAGAGAGATTGATAAGATTGTGAAGGATTTTCGTGAAGGAAGGCTTCTGGCAAAGCCCATTGCGGCCGGCGAAGTCGAGCTTAAGATGAAGGAAGCGGCTTGATAGGATTGACATGCAAGATGACCAAAAAATGACCACACCCGTCATCTACTCCATCGCCGTCTCCTCGCCGCGTGGGCTCGCTGCCCCCGCTGCCCGAGATCCCCCGAGGCTCGCTCGTCATCGTGGAAGGCCGCGCTCCGGGGGTCGGGCAATGGCCCTGCACAGGCTGCACGGCTCGCCGGCTGCTGCCATCGCCTGGGGGCCGTCGTGGTGGCCAGCCATAGTCGAGAGTGGCAGGTGGGCCAGATGCTGGATGTGACGCTGCCCGCAGAAAAATAGAAGGATTGATGTACGCTATTGAGATCTTTTATAGTGAAGAAGATGAAGGATTCGTTGCCATTGTTCCGGAGCTTGCTGGCTGTTCAGCCTTTGGCGAGACAGAAGAGAACGCGTTGCAGGAGGTTAAAGTTGCCATGCAGCTTTGGCTGGAAACGGCAAAAGCTATCGGTAGAATCATTCCTGTTCCTCAGAAGCGAAGCCTCGTTGCGGGTCTTGCATAGAATAGAAGCTTATCATCCTAATAGGAATAATATCGTTCGATTCATTGCGGTTCATGCCTCTCCGCCACCATCTGGCGTTACGGCATGACCTTGCGCACGGCTCGCCCGCTGCTGCCGTGGCCTTCTACGATCCGCGCCTGGGGGCGGTGGTGGTGGCCAGTCACAGTCCAAGGTGGGTTGTGGGGTAGGTAGTGGATGTGACGCTGCCAGCAGAGAAGCAGAGCGTCATCTGTCCGGTGGGCGCGCTCCCGGCCACTCGGGCCCGACTGGAGAATATTTTTAAATTTATAAAAATGGATGGTGCTAGCGGGCTATGTGTCTCCGCTGCTCTCTCGTGATCGTGGGCTCCGGTGGTAGATGTGGCTATATCAAAACCAGTAGCAGAGTTAGGGTGATGCAAAAGTGACGATTCAGCTTCCAGGGTTTCTGCAGATTGGATGGGGTAAGGGTCTAATAACCGTTGTTTTTGTTCATTCGCATCAAAACCGAGCTGATCCTGGAATGGATGGCAAAGAAAGGCCTTCAGCTTGAAGATATTGCTATCGATATCACCGGAGGGACGAAGACAATGACGGTTGGCGTATTCTTGGTGGCCGAAGAGAAGAAGATCGATAGTCAGTACATCTTCTGCCGCCAGTATCTTAACAACAAGTGCGTGAATGGGACACAGGAGGCTCTGCTGCTCAGTGACTTCGATCATCTTTGATCGGCCGGAGGCCAGGCGTGAGCAGTCAGCCGTTCGAGGCGACAATGCTCTGTTGTCTCATTGCTCCGGCCCGAAGGTCATGACCTGTCAATGGCCGCCCAAGTTCCTCAATGAATCAACAATGCTTATTCATATCGCACCCTCGCTTGAGCAAACCTGCCATTCCTCAATGGCAAATTATATTTCTCTTCAGCTCCTTTCCCTATCCGGTGAAAGACCATGGATAAAGAGTTGAGCTTCGCTACCAGGTGCGTTCATGCCGGTGAAGGGCATAATCCGTTTGGCGCTCACGCCACCCCCATTTACCAGACCTCCACCTACGTCTTTGAAAGTGCCGAGCAGGCCGCTGCCGCCTTCTCCGGCGGTCCGGGCTACAGGTACATTCGCTCCCCGCCCCACACGCCCACCCATGCCGCCTTCATCGAGAAGATTTGCTCTTTGGAGGGCGGACCTGCTGGTCTGGCCTTCTCCTCGGGCATGGCGGCGGAGACGGCACTCGTGTTCTCCTTGCTGCAGAAGGGCGATCACCTGCTCACCACAGATATCATCTATGGCGGAACCTATGGGCTCTTCTCCTCACTTCTGCCCAAATTCGGAATAGAGGTCAGCTTTGTGGATACGACCGACCGGGAGACGGTGTTGGCCGGGCTGCAAAAGAACACCCGTCTGGTCTTTTTAGAGTCGCCCGCCAACCCCACCATGGCCGTGAGCGACATTGGCGAGATCGCCAAAATAGCCCATGAGGCAGGAGCCCGGCTGGCCGTGGACAACACTTTTGCCACCCCCTACTTCCAGAGGCCCCTCTGGCTGGGCGCGGACGCGGTCGTGGAGAGCTGCACCAAGTACATCGGCGGGCACGGCGATCTTCTGGGTGGCGTGGCCGTAGGCTCAGAGGAGCTTATTTCCACCATGAGGCGAACGGCCCTCCTGGCAGGCGGCACCATGGGCACGCATGAGGCCTGGCTCTGCCTGAGGGGCTGCAAGACCCTGCACCTGAGAATGGAAAGGCACGCCGAAAACGCTCTGCATCTAGCCAAATTTCTAGAGGCGCACCCTGCTGTGGAAAAGGTCAATTACCCCGGTCTTTCCAGCCATCCCCAGCATGCGTTAGCGGGCAGGCAAATGAGCGGCTGGGGAGGCATGCTCTCTTTTGTTGTCAGGGGCGGAGTGGAGGCGGGGCGCATTCTTATGAACAGCCTCAATTTGTGCAGCCTGGCGGTCAGCCTGGGATCGGTGGACACACTGGTCGAGCATCCTGCTTCCATGACCCATGCCGTCATGCCAAAGGAGATGCGAGAGCGCATGAGTATCTCCGACGGCCTGGTGAGGGTCTCGGTGGGCATTGAGGACAAAGAGGACATTCTGGCCGACTTTGCTCAGGGGCTGGCCAAAATTTAATTTTTCATCTTCGTAGCAGCGCACAGACCCCATCCTTTAGGGTGGGGATGAGCGTGTGCTTACCACCTCTTATGTTTTGACCGTAAAGCATATACAATACGATGAGAGCTTATACCAATGCGTTCTCTATCTCCACAAAATGGGGATTCGAGAACCGATCTTGGAATAGGGTGGATAACCACAACGTGGAGTGAACCCCTCCGAGTGGACAATGAGTTAAGCAACATCAACTCATGGAGGGAAGTATATGAAAAAGACGAGGCGGCGCTACGACCGAGCATTCAAGATATCAGTAGTAGCTGAACTTGAGAGTGGCAAACCTCTGCATGAACGCTATACAGACCTGGGAGAGGGCGAGGATAAATTTAGATCGTATTTTAAATACAAATGCAATAATTGCGGCTGTACGTTCCTTGTCAAAGATGATTACCTTTCACCCGGAGATCGAGCAGATAGGGGCATCGTTAGAACCATGCTGGGAGAAGGGAAGACCCCTGCCGGCATAGCAAAAGAGCTGGGTAAACCTCTATCCTGGGTCACCGATATAATCGAATGGATGGAAGAAGACGACCCAACGGTACCGATCTAGTGCATATAACTCGCGAGATCCTGTGGGGTGAGTTCTGCCCCCATCTAGGCCCTAAAAACTTTTTATAAATAACATCCTGACCTCGTAACTCCTGATTATGCGCGGCGGATTATAGAGTAGTTTTCTAGTTTCACAGATAACGGTTGTTTGGCATCGAGCAATTGTCGAAAAATCATTCCATAGTATGCTAAAATGGTCAGGTAGACAGAAGCGAATTTAGGTCGATTAGGAAAGTTTGTTTAATGGCAGTATGGATAACTTTAGGTTAGCACAGCTAGCAGCGCTTTCTTGCTCCCTCTAGGCAATAATGTGGATCCTCTAAAAGCACTCCTTCAGTGAATACCTGGTCAGCACAAGCATCCCACCGCCAAGGCGGCAAGAGTAGTAGAAGAGACCGCGTGAAACTAAAGGAGACTCCATCCGCCTACAAATTTTTTTGCGCTCTCATCGGGATAACCTATTTACCATCAAAAGGCCATTTCTTTTTTATGTGCGCCACCTGTGGCTGTGGAGTGGATCTGGGCAGCACGGAAGAGGTCTTTGCCAAGAATTACAGATGCCAGGAATGCAGCATGGTCTTCAAGGGCTTTGGCTACAAGCTGCCCTGCCCGCGCTGCAAATCGACGAATACCAAAATTGCCAGGTAATCAAATGTCCGAGCATCTGCTGGAGATGGCCAAAGCACGAGTCAGAGTCAAAGACGGCAAGATCGAGGTTCTGACCGATCCCGGCATTAGCTGTTGCCCTCTGCGTCGGGATCTGTACGGCATCGATAAGGAGAGCCGTGAGACTGTGGAGCGCGTACTGCAAAGCCACATGCTGGAGCTGGGCATGTACGGCCCCAAAAGGGTTTTAGAGCTGCAGGAAAAGCCGGTGAGCTTCGGCGCCTCAGAGATACTGATGGATGCCATGAACGAAGGCCTGGTGGACGCTGCGGTGGTGGTCTGCGAGGGCGCGGGAACGGTGGTGGCGGCAAGGCCGGATGTGCTGCAAGCGGTGGGCGCGCACATGACCGGCCTCATCCAGACCGAGCCCATCGCCGAGATCCAGGAAGGGCTGGCCAAAAGGGGCTGCCTTCTGCTCGACCGACAGGCAACGGTTGATCAGGTGCAGGGTTACGAGAAGGCAGTGGCGGCGGGATTTCATAGGATCGCCGTGACCGTGGCCGGGAGCAATGCAGACGAAGCCACAGCGCTGCGAGAGCTGGGGGCAAAGCTTCGCGTGCGACCCTTTTTGCTGGCAGTGCACACCACCGGCATCAGTGAGGCAGAGGCCACTGCCCTGGCGGAAAGCTGTGATCTGGTCTGGTCCTGCGCCTCAAAAGCGGTGCGAAATGTCGTGGGCCAGCGAGCCCGTCTGCAGATGGGCATCTCCATTCCTGTCTTCGCCCTGACTGATGAGGGAAAGCGTTTGCTTTTGAATAGGGCGCTGCACTTCTCCGGGCCGCTGGCCATGCATCGGGCGGGCCTGCCGCTAGCGCCGGAGGGCAAGCAGCCGGAGCCTCTGACTTAGTTTTTGGCTGGCTTATGTCTCAAGAAGTGGATTTGAGCGTATTGCAAGATAGCCTATGCTTTTCTCGCCAGCTCACCTGCGAACTTGAGATAATTGCAGGCGGGGCTGCCCACAGGAATGATATTGCCTCTCACGTTGCCGTCTACAATCTCCAGCTCGGCCACACAAGGCGCAGACATGCGGGGAAGGGTGGTGCTGCCTGGGCAGATGAGGAGTAGCTTGCCCTTCTCGATGAGGGGGCGATGGATATGCCCGAAGACCAAAACCTGCACATCCATCTCCCTGGCCATCATCTCTGCCCCCATCAGGTCGGAGCCGTGCGAGGCCATGTGCACCAGGCCGATTCTGACCCCCTCCACCTCGATCACCTTCCTTTCCGGCAAGAGCTTCTTCAGCTCGGGGCAGTCCGAGTTTCCATGCACAGCCTCCAGCCGGCCCAGGGCCGCCAGAGCGGAGTAGCACTGGGTGGAGACGAAATCGCCGGTGTGGAGGATGATGTCGGCATTCTTGGCTAGTGCAGCTACGACGGGAGGAAGCAACCCCTCTTGCAGGTGGGTATCGGATAGAGCAATTATTCGGGTCATCTTTGCATCCTGATCTCCATTTCGTCGCAATCTCGGGCGAATTGGAGCCCCATCGATTGTGCAGCATAACTAAGTAGTAATATTAATCCAATTAATTAAATCAAGCTTTGCGAAAATAGATTAAATTAGGTGAGCATGGCAGCGATCTGCAGTTCCCGAGAGCTCGCGCATCTGAGTACAGTGCAGAACGTGGACAGGCTTATCTTCTGAGTTCGGAATGGGTTCAGGAGTT
>JANYKI010000118.1 GCA_025361645.1 Methanothrix sp. | reverse complement strand
TGTCAAAAGCTTGGATGTATTGAAACTGAAGCGTTAAACATTGCAAATATAGGAAATGTTTTTCGAGACCAAGGGATGAATGATCAAGCAGAAAGAGCATATTGAGCAGCCTTCGGATTATCGCTATGCCGATAAGCCATGGCCAGGTGATTGAGCCCCGCCGCTTTTAGCCTCGGAAGATCGAGCTTTGTCGCTGCTTCTATAATCTGCTTAGCATATTTCCCTTGAAGTTCGTGGTTTCCAAGTTGTCCCACGCTGCATGCCATGTTGGTCAAACTAGAGTAGATCCCTCGCTCATCATCCAACTTTGTAAATATATCCAAAGCAATCTGTGTTATCTCAGCACTTTCTCTAAAGCGAGAAGCTTGAAGATAGGCATAACCCAGGTTCAACTGGGTCGCAGCTTCCATAAGCAAATCCTTTTCATGGTAATAATTAACTGCATCCCGAAGGTTTTCAATAGTCTTTTCCACCTCTCCTTCGTGAATAAGTAGTAAGCTTGACCAGAGTTCGACAGTTTCCTTCCATCCCGTGTCGTCCAAATTTGCGAAAAGTTGGATAGACTTATCCACTTCAGCTCTAGCTTTCCCGAAATCTCCAATCTCTGTATATACTTGGGCCAGCAAATATCTTGTGTAAGCCTCGTTATGTAAATCTTCATTATCTTTTAATAATAAAATCTCATTCTTGAGAAAATCTTCAGCAATCAGCCATTCGCCACGGAGCATTGCAGTTGTTGAGCCATCAATAAGATACTGTCTCATTCTAGGATCATTGGCCTTTAGAAAATGAAATGCGGTTGCGACTTTCCATTTCTTATTAGCCGCATATTCAGCAAGTATTTTATGATAATGCTCGGAAAGCCCATCAACTGTAGCGATATCACAAACATGGTCTCTAAAATACGTATGGAAAAATTCGTAATGGCCTTCCGTTTGCCCGATTAATGGGACGCTTGAATCAAGGATAAATTTTGTTTCCATTGGCGTCTTTGTGATTAGTTGCTGCGAATTCAGCAATGCATGTAAATCGGCCAAATTCAAATTTGAGAAACTATGTGCCAAGATATTCATAATTTCTTTCTGCAATGGAGATAGTTGCTGCCATAGAGAGTCTTGGTAATTGTTTAAGCCTTCTGGTAGTGGCGAAATCCGATTTTGCATGAAATAATAGATATACAACGGGTTCCCTTCAGACGCTGAATACAGTCTCTGCAATTCTCCTGGAGGAAGTTCTATTTCTTGAAGCTCAAGTAGTTTTTTAAGTTCTTCTAGACTCAAAGGTGGTATCCTAAACTTAGGAACGTCTTGAAACAGAATAGCGTTCTCTGAATGTGCGGCAAATACAAAATGACAATTAAAAAAATGAAGTCCAAGCAGTGCTTTTGCAGCATCAGGGCTTTGGTCAACATCATCAAAAAACAATACGGCAGAATTATTTGCCATTTCCTCCTGCAATGCTGCACGAGCATCTTCTTCAGAAAGATGATTTTGAAGAGAATGATTACGACGTATTGAAAGCCGATTAGCGAGGTAAGAGCAGATTTGTTGTGTAGTTTTATTCTTCAATGAGACATATATTGCATCAAGTTCTGCGGCCAGCATTCCTAGAAAGTATGTTTTCCCTGCACCCGGTCCGCCAATAATCAACAGTTTACTTTTAATTTGTAAATCCTTTTTGGCATTTTCAATGAGGTCTTCTCGAAGAATAAGACCTTGAGAACCCATCTGCTTTTGAAGTATCTGCAAATAATCTGGGATAGTAGTAAGCTTTAAGCGTCCATGTGACTCGATTCCGAAACTTTCGGAAAGAAGTTGCATTATATCATTTTTGACTTTATCGGCCAATTCGATTTCATTTCCGAATTTGCAGTAGGAAAGTTTTTCGTCATCCCGGATGCGCTGAAGCAGTGCCTCAAGCCTAGGATCTCGTCCCTCAGGAGCATCCTTGACATAAATCAGACGTAGTTTTTTTTCGCTTAAATTATACTCATCTTCTATTCCGGATATGGTGCCATTTGGGGGAATCCAACCATATTGTTTCCAAAAAATGCCGATATAGATCGGGCTTTGTTCCAGGTATGCTTTATAGACATCTCTGGGATTATTTGGACGAGCCCCTTCTTCAAAGAATATTGGATGAAGCTTTAGATCGCGAATTGTACTAATCACTGCATTTCGTTCTTTTTTGAGTTCTTCAATTGTAGAACTAATGAACACACGCACTTTCTGATCTGATGTCAGTATGGGTATTGTTTCTTCAAATAGTTCTTTCATTTGACGCACCTTATAATAAGCCAAGAGTTATGACGTCATTCTGTATTTCCTTCATTTTCTTTTCGGGAACTTCTGCGGCTGTGAAGTATTTTATCAACTCCACCGAATCAATATATATTTGTCGATGCATTATTTCAACTGAAAGCTTTTCCAGTGGTGGCAATGATAAGGATAGCTCATCAATATTAGCAAGCAAGTAGTCCAATATGCGAATTGATATAGTATCTGTTTGACCTGACCCGGATACGTTTTCTGTCGACGGAAATAATTCAGGAGTTCGATAAACCAAGCAAATATTGCATGCTGCTTGAAATATCTGCCATTCCTTATATCCCTCTTCTTTAAGCTTATTTTTGGTCTTGAGGAATTCCTGATTCAATCTTAAGCGTTCGATCGTTGCAGGAAAAAAACGCCAAAGCTGTTCACAACGTCTCTCTTGAATATCTTTTTCTGTTGGTCTTAATTCGCGTGGTGAATGTCGTTGCACTTCGGACTGCCTGCCTGATTTCAATTTCAATAGTACGTTTTCCATTGTATTTTCAGGAATATTCCTCTCATTGAAGAAATGAGCCTTTCCCTTAATAATTCCCAGATCCAACATGGGTCCTTGTTCTGATGTTCCTGGTGCCAAAATGAACTTTTCTTTTTCAACTAATGCTCTAAACCATCTATAGCCTTTACTTTGCTCAGGAAACATTTTGAGATGACCAATGTTCATAACAATAGGTTCAACCTCTGGACGGTGAATCTCTGAAACATATTGTTTGATAATCGATTCATGGTCTTGATAAATGCACATTCCATATTCTCCGCTATCGAACTCTATGAATCCTACACAGATTGCATCTCCGTCCCCAGAGGCATTACACCAAGAATTAAATTGCGCAAAGCATTTGTGTCCACTATCTTCATCTTTGAATACCATCATTAGTAGAGGACCATTTATCAAAGCTCCAAATTGTGGCACCTGGCCGTAAGCCAACGCGATGAAACTACTTCGCAATATCTCTGGAAATTCCATGTCTGCAACTACCATTACTTGGGACTTTGTTCCATAATCGTATCCAAATGCGTTTTCAACCATTCTTTACGCAAATTGGATACAGGTCCATAATAACACTTTTGCAGTGCTGAAGAAAAAAGAAGGCTGGCTAGAGCCAGCTTAAAGATTTATTCAATATAAATCGCCAGCCACCCCGGCCCCGCCTGGCGGCTTTTGCCCTTGGGGTCCGCCCACGGTCATCCGCCGTGCAGCATCTTTTCCAGCCCAATCGAACCGCCGTCTCCGTGTTCGTTCTCTGTGCGCTCTGCGCCTCTGTGGTTTAATTCCGTTAGCCCCAGGTTTAGCACCCGGAGCCAACGGTCTGCAGCTTACCTTCACTCGATATAAATCGCCGGTCTCCCCGGTTCCGCCTGTTTGCTCTTGCCCTTGGGGTCCTCTCCCGCCTCGTCCGCCGAGTAGATCTCCACCGGCACGCCCATGGCTGCAGCCAGGTACGCTTTCTCTCTGGAGAGCGTCTCGAACTCGTCCAGCCCCAGCGCCTCAGCCGAGAGCGAGTGGGCCGCCTTGGCCAGCTTCTGGGCATACTTGGGCGCATCCTTCTTGTGCTCCGCAATAGCTGGCGTTGCCATGGCTTGCTTCATGAGCGCTCCCATGTCCAGCTTGCCGCCCGAAGCCGCTTCGACGGCGAGGCGCAGCATCTCCTTCTTCCAGGCTGGCGAAGTGTAGAGCGTGATCTTGGTGGGCGTGGCTTTGGTGATGCTCACAATCTCCTGCACGTCCTTCAGAGTGCGTTCCAGCAGATCCTCCGCTTTCTCCGCCTGCGGATCGATCAAAGAGGCATCCGCCACCGGCCACTGGGCCAGAGAGGCATAGCCCTCGCCCAGGCCCGCGGCCCACAGCTCCTCGCAGACGTGGGGCGTGAAGGGCGACATCATGCGCACCCAGGCCGACAGGACAGCGCGCAGCTGGCTCTTGCCCCCGCGCCTCTGGTACCAGCGCAGATCATTGAAGAGCAGGTAGAAGGCATTCTGCAGCGCCCTTCGAGTCTGAATGCTTTCCAGAGCCTCTGTGGCTTCAGCAATGCGCCTTTGCAGCCGGGAGAGCATCCAGCGATCGATGAGCGTTTTCTCCGCGCATTCGTCGATGCTGCTATCGGCCAGGATCTCGCGGGCTAAATTGTAGAACCTCTCCATATGGGCATAGGTGGCCTCTACTGCATCATTTCTCCAGTCCACGTCCGCCGTCCCTTCCGCATTGCCCAGGATGTAGAGGCGCGTTACGTCTGCCCCGTTTTCAGCGACGGCCTGGCGCAAAGTGAGAATCGGCCCCTTGGACTTGGACATCTTTTTCCCTTCCAGTGAGACGAAGCCGTTGACGGCGATAGCTTTCGGCCACAGTCTTTCCGGGAAGATGGCCACGTGATGGTAGAGGAAGAAGAGCAGGTGGTTGGCGACCAGATCCTTCCCAGAGGTGCGCAGATCTACCGGATACCAGTAGGCGAAGTCGTCGTGTATCTTCTGGACGGTCTCCTGCGGGATGCCCGTCAGCGAAGCCATGCTGGCTGCATTGCCGTTATTCATGAAGACGTACTCGAAGAACTCCGGAGGCAGCTGATCTATCTTCATCCCGGCGTTCACATACTTGGCCAGAATGTAGTAGGCCATGTAAATCGTGCTGTCACCCAGCGACTCGATGAGCCATTCCTTGTCCCAGGGAAGATGAGTGCCCAGTCCCTTCCTGCGGGCGCAGGCCTTGTCCTTGAGCCAGTCCACCTTGTTTATGAACTCCACCCGAAACTCCTCGGGTATGATCTTCATGCCCGCCAGGCAGCGCAGCACATTGGCCTTCCAATCCACATCGGAGTACTCCAGGAACCACTGGTCTCGCACCATCATGATGACGCAGCGCGTGCCGCAGCGGCAGATGACCGGCATCTCGGAAAACTCATAGAAGATCTCGGCCATGCCCTGCTCCATCAGATCGGCCAGAAGAACGTCCTTGATTTTGGAGACGGCGATTCCGGCGTACTTGCCCGTGTTGGCCTTGAGAACGCCGTTATGAAACTCGCGCCGGTAGACCATTTTAGTGGCATCCTCTGCCTTAGGATCATTCTGGTCTCGGACTTTTAGCTCGTTCACGGCTTCAACCGCGGGCAGCTCCCCGTAGCCGGGCGACTCAATCAGGGAAATAAACTTAATGGCCCTCAGGTCCTCAGTGATGCCGTAATTGCTCAGGTCTTTGCCGTACAGATCCTTGAGCGCCAGATAATCGTAAGGCGCATGAGCCGGAACTGACATGACGATTCCTGAACCGTTGTCTGGTTCCACAAATCCTGCGGGCAGCACGAGAACCTCGGTGCCGGTGAGGGGGTTAGTGACCCTCTTGCCGATCAACTCCTTTCCCGAGATCTCCCCCGCTAAGGCCACCGTCCTGTCCGTGAAGGTCAGCTTTTCGTAGGCCTCTTTGGATACCACCCAGGTCTCCTCGTTCACTTTAGCCAGAACGTAATTAACATCCGGGTTGAGCCAGAGGTTGACCACTCCAAAGACCGTCTCCGGACGCAATGTGGCACAGGGCAGGATTTTGTCTCCCATTCGGAACTTGATCAGGGAAAAGTCCATGATGGTGGCATCCTCGCCCTTGAGAATGTCGTGATCCTCCACCGGGTTTCGATCATGCGGGCACCATCGCACGGGATGGCTGCCCTTGACCACATAATCCAGGCGGCGCAAAATGCCGTACTGCCACTCGATGAACTTGCTGTAAGCCGGATCGGTGGTGGTAAACTCCCGCCTCCAGTCGATGGAGTAGCCGATGGACTGCATGGCCGCCTTCGCCTGGCGACGGAAGTAGAGCACAATCTTCTCCGGCGTGTTTAATGAGGAGAGCTCCTCTTCAGGAATGCCGTGCAGCTTGGTGTAAACGTCCCAGATCAGTGGATCGCGTTTGGCAATGAGCTCGGAAAGACCGACTATGGGCGTTCCCGTGGCATGAAAGGCCATGGGAAAGAGAACGTTCTTGCCCTGCATGCGCTTGAAGCGCGCCACTGCGTCGCCAATGGTGAAGGTGCGCGTATGCCCGGCATGCAAATTTCCATTAAGATAAGGATAAGGGATGGTTAAAAAGAACTTCGTTCTGGAGTCGGGCTCGGGCTGATAGACCGCTTTGTCCTCCCAGGTCTTCTGCCACTTGGCCTCGATCTCCTTAGCAGAATAATTTTCCAGCAACTTGAATTCCCTCCGGAATATATGTATAATAATCCAGCAACCTCTTACTCGCCCATTCTCTCCAGCCGCACCACGGCCTCTTCTATCCGCGGCGTAGGTTGAGTGATGGAAAACCTGACGTAGCCCTCGCCATACTGGCCGAAGCCCACTCCGGGCGTGGCCACGATGCCCGTCTTATCTAAGAGACGCCCGGCATATTCGATGGAACTCCCTCCTACAAAGGCCCAGAGGTAGAGCGTGGCACGCGGCTTTTCCAGCTGCAGTCCCTGGTTCCTGAGGGCCTTGTAGAGAATATCAATTCGGTGCTGGTAGACCTTCCTGATATCGTCCACAATCTCCTTCGGGCTATTTAAGGCCACAATTCCCGCATCCTGCACTGCCCCAAAGGTTCCCGAGTCGATGTTGCTCTTGATCTTGCCAATGCCCGCTACCACATCGCTGTTCCCCACAACCGAGCCGATCCTCCAGCCGGTCATGTTGTAGGTTTTGGAGAGCGAATGAAACTCCACCGCCACATCTCTGGCGCCCTCCATCTCCAGAAGGGACAGCGACCTTTCTCCATCGTAGTAGGTCTCTGAGTAAGGATTATCGTGCATGACGATGATATGGTAATCTTTAGCGAAATCGATTACCTTCTTGAAGAAGCTCCTGTCCGCCGAGGCGCCGATGGGGTTGTTGGGGTAGTTGAGAAACATGATCTTGGCCCGCCTGGCATCGCCCGGGGCGATGGCTTCCAGGTCGGGCAGAAATTTGTTCTCCCGAAGAAGCGGCATGATCACTGGTTCGCCTCCGGCAAAGACAGTGGCCGTGCGGTAAACCGGATAGGCGGGATCGGGCACTAAGGCCGCGTCTCCGGGATTGATGAAGGCCAGGGGCGCATGAGCAATGCCCTCCTTGGAGCCGATCAAAGTGAGCACCTCTTTTGTCGGGTCCAGTTCGACGTTAAATGTCCGCTTGTACCAGTCCGCCACTGCCTTCCGGAAGGCTAGCTTGCCCTCGTAGGAGGGATACTTGTGATTGGACGGATCACTGGCCGCCTTATTCAGGGCTTTGACGATGTGCTCAGGCGTCGGCAAATCGGGGTCGCCCACGCTCAGGTCGATTACATCCACGCCTCTTGTCCGTGCTTCTTGTTTTGCTTTGTCGATGGCGGCAAAGAGATATGGCGGGAGATTTTTTATCCGATCGGCATACATTAGTTTCTCTCCATGGATGATGCATTTATATGATTGTGACTACTTTCACGTAGTATTTAAGATTAGAGGAGCATGGAGACACAGATGCTGGAGATAAAGGACCTTGCCTCGTGGCTTTCCCCGGAGGCCGTCAAGCTTTATGAGGAGCGTGGCTATAAAGAGCTCTATCCGCCTCAGGCCGAAGCTCTGGAAAGGGGCCTTCTCGATGGCAAGAGCATGCTACTGGCCATGCCCACCGCCTCCGGCAAGACCCTGCTGGCAGAACTTGCCATGCTCAAAGCCGCCCTGCAAGGCCGCCGCTCCCTTTACATCGTACCGCTTCGCGCCTTGGCCACGGAGAAGTATGATTCTTTTAAAAAGTTCAGGGCTCTGGGTGTCTCTGTCGGCATCAGCACCGGCGACTTTGACAAGAGAGACGAGCGCCTGGGCAAAAATCTGATTATAATCGCCACCTCCGAGAAGGCCGACTCTCTCATGAGAAACGGGGCCTCCTGGGTGCGAGACCTGTCCGTCCTGGTAGTGGATGAGATACATCTGCTTAATGACGTGGGTCGCGGCCCCACCCTGGAGATGACCATTACTAAGCTAATCCACTGCAATCCCAATTTGCAGGTCATTGGCCTATCCGCAACCGTCGCCAACGGCCAGGAGATCGCTGCCTGGCTGAAGGCGGAGATGGTAAGCAGCGACTGGCGTCCCATTCGCTTGCGAGAAGGCGTTATCTGCAATGGATCGCAGGTCTTCTCTGATGGCATAGTCCCCCTGCTGGCCATGAAGGATGAGGCCCTGGCTCTGGTTAAGGATACCCTCTCCCAGTCGGCCCAGATCCTCATCTTCGAGAATTCCAGGAAGAACGCCGAGGCAGCGGCCAGCAGGCTCTGCGGCCTGATCTCTGCCGATGCGGCCACCGAGAATCTTTCTTTGAGCATTCTGGCTACAGGCGAGAGCGAGACGGCAGTGCGCCTTGCCTCCTGCGTCTCTCGCGGCGTTGCCTTCCACCACGCTGGCCTCCTATCAGAGCAGCGGCGACTGGTGGAGCAGGGCTTTCGTGACAACAAGATCAAGGTCATAGCCAGCACTCCCACCCTGGCCGCGGGCCTGAACCTGCCGGCCCGCCGAGTGCTCATCAAGAGCTACAAGAGATATGAGTACGGCAGGGGAATGACGCCCATTTCCGTTATCGAGTACCGCCAGATGGCCGGGCGCGCCGGTCGTCCCGGGCTTGATCCTTATGGCGAATCCTTTCTGATGGCCAAGAGCGTTTCCGAGATGCAGGAGCTCTTGGAGCACTACATCCACGGCACCCCGGAAGAGATCTGGTCGAAGCTGGCCAGCGAGAGCGCTCTTAGAACCCATCTGCTCTCCACATTTGCCGCCGGTTTCGCCAAAAATGAACCGGAGCTAAAAGCCTTCATCGCCACCACATTTTATGCCCATCAGCAGGATCCCTGGCATCTGGATGTCACACTGGAGACTGTCCTCGACTTCTTGAAGGATAACGGCATGATCCAGGGCAGCGATGAGGGCGATCTCCTGCCCACCAGGCTCGGCTCTCTGGTCTCCAAGCTCTACATCGATCCTCTGAGCGCCGTTATCATGATGAAAAATCTGGGGAAACACAGAGCAATCGATAATTTGGACAAATTCTCCAGTGCCTTAGAACTGGACCGGGCCGGGCGGAAAAGGCCTTCCGACCTTGGCCTCATTCACCTCATTACCATGACTCCTGATATGAATCTGCTCTATATCCAGGCCGCAGACGTATGGGTGGAGGAGTTCATTGATCAGCACCAGTTGGAGCTATATGATGAGGACAACTACGACTATCTGCTCCGCGAGGCCAAGACGACATCCATGCTCATGGACTGGATCGGCGAGGTGCATGAGGAGCAGATTGCCAGCAGATATCACATCGGACCGGGAGACATTCGCCGCTCGGCTGAGACGGCAGAGTGGCTCATGCATTCTTTAGCCGAGCTGTCCAAGCATCTCGAATTGGGCATAACCTTCAAAGCAGAGCAACTGGCAGAGCGCATTCACTATGGTGCCGGCCGGGATCTTCTGGCTTTGCTAAACCTGAAAGGAATAGGCCGCGTCCGGGCCAGGAAGCTCTATTTGTCGGGCATAACCAGCATAGAAAGGCTGTTGGCAGCCGATCAGATCGAGGTGGTCCGCCTCCTTGGCCCCAAGATTGCCGAGAAAGTCATCTCTCAGCTCAAAAAAGAAGGAAATGAGGAGATACAGCCTTGAATTGGCTCAAAAATGTTTTTGGGAAAAAGTTGGCCAAAGAAGAATCGGCCATCCTGCAGCTTGCAAAAATTAATTCCTGGCTGGAAGAGAGAGGGAAGGAATCCGATTTTGCTATGCGCTGCTTAGAGATCTATGGCCGTATGGATGATGTGGCGAAGGTACTTTCTAAAGACATATCCGCCCTGGAATCGGCCAGTGCGAATGAGGACACGCCGCCCAAGCTTCTGCGGGCGGGCCTGGCAGCACGCAGCGAGGTCGTAAAGCAGCTTGAAACGCTTTCTGAGAAGTTGATTCCGCCCAAAAAAAAGGATCCTGAATCTGCTTTTCAGCATCATTGGGCGCTCGTCAAAGGACTGGAGAGGACGGTGACCACCTTCGGCAGAGCGCAGAGTTATGTAGCAGCTCTCTTTCCCAGGAACATCGAGAGCATCAAATCCGACCTGACACAAATCAGCCGATTGCTGGTTGATTTGGAGACGGAAATTTGCAAAAAAAGAAAGCTGGCAGAGGAGAGTTGGTACTCCCGAGAGCTGGCTGAAAGGCTGCAAAAAGAGCTATCGGGCATCGATGATCTGAAAAAGAAAACACTGCATAATAAAGCGACGCATTCGGAGATAACCCTCCGGTTATCCGGCCTGGAAGAGGTGACAAAGAAACTGGAGGCAAGTGATGTTGGGAAAAAGACACAAGAGCTGAAGAGAATATTGGAGAAGAAGAAAGAGGAAAAATCTCAGGTAGAGGATGAGTTGAATGATCTTATTGCACCTCTAACCAAAGCGCTGGCCAGAATGATGAAGCAAGGATCAAGCGATAGAATCAATCTGCAGCATAAAAACGTCTTTGAGCAACTCTTAGTGTCACCCTCCATCGTGCAAGATAAAAACATTGCCGGATCTCTAAAGGAACTGCAAAGCCATCTGGCAACTCTAGGTTTGAAGGACAAAAAGAAGGAAAAGATTCTCGATCATATCGATCTGCTCATAAAGAGAAGGTCGCTGGAAAATGCCAGGGCCAGGCTGCAAGGAATCGTTGAGGAGATCTCGGAGAATGAGTCTCAGATAAAAGATCAGAGCCGCGAGGGTCATCGTCTGAAAGAGGAGATGAGCCAGGCCAGAAAAAGCAAAAAGAGCCTGGAGTTGGCCTTAGATCAAGCCAAAAAAGATCTGGCTTCATTAGAGGAAAAGGCCGCCTCAGATGAGTTAGAGCTGGAAGAGAGGCTGGCCAGGATTCGAGGAGGGCCGATAAAACTTGATCTTTCCCAAGGAAGGAAATGAAGGTCAATTTCGGGGGGATTGTTCCTCTTTCCACAGTGGACTGGCTGGGGCGAGCCGCAATGGTCGTATTCTTGCGAGGCTGCCCTTTGCGCTGCCCCCATTGCCACAACCAGATGCTACAGACGGGAGAACGCGTTGTCGCTCTTCATACCATCGCGTCTCGCATTGTATCTGAGGTCAAGGGCTTTCCAGCGGCACGCTGGGCCAGTTTTAGGATCGATGCCCATCCTCTGCAGATCAACCTTGAAGATGCATCACAACGGGCCAGCAGCAAGCCGTTCGTTAATGCCCTTGTCTTATCCGGAGGCGAGCCGCTCCTCCAGCCGCAGGCCTGCGCGGGGCTCTTTCGTCTGGCCAGGAGCCTGCATCTGGCCACGGGCCTGGAGACCTCGGGCTGCTTTCCTGGTCGTCTGGAGACTTTGCTGGCAAAGGGGCTGGTGGATAAGGTATTCCTCGATCTCAAGACCGCTCTTCTGGAGCCGGATTACGAAAAGGCCACAGGCAGAGCCGGCATGGCGACGCGGGTGACGGAAAGCCTTGAGATATGCTTTAAAATGGGAGTGGCACTGGATGTGCGCAGCACGATCTTTCCAAATTTGCCGTCCTCTTCCCAGTTGGTGAAGATTGCCGGCACGCTCTGCCACTTGTTGGCGCTATATCCGGAAAATCGCCTGGAAAGCATGATCTTGCAACAGGGATTGCCGCGAGAGGGGGAGGCCAGGTTTGAGCCCATCTCGAAAGAGGCTTTAGAGGAGATGGCCAAAGCTTGCGAGATTGCCTGCGGGACAGAGCTTAAGGTTCGCATTCGAGCCGCTCCCAAGATAACCTGGAAAAACTAAATAATCAAATGCCAACATGACAGCAATTGGTGAATAAGATGAAGATCATCGGTTTTGTGGGCCTGCCGGGCTCGGGCAAGGGGGAAGCCTCTCAGATTGCCAGGCAGCATGGTTTGGCGGTAGTGGTCATGGGAGACGTCATCCGCCAGGAAGCGGCCCGGCAGGGCCTGGAGCCTACCGACCAAAATTTGGGCCGCACCGGCAATGCCTTGCGAGCCTCTGATGGCCCGGATGCTGTGGCCAAAAGGACTTTTGAGAGGGCAAAAGCTTCGGGAAAGGATGTAGTAGTGGTAGATGGTCTGCGCTCCCGAGAGGAGGCGGACTTCTTTCGCGCCAATGCTGATGAGTTTCACCTGGTAGAGGTCTGTGCACCGGTGGAAGCGCGGCTGAAATGGCTGGCGGCGCGGGGCCGACCCGACGATCCCTCTTGTGGGGAGCCGGACAGCCTGGCGGCCGCTGCTCTCGAGCAGAGGGAATGCCGGGAGATGGGATGGGGCATGTGCGAGGCCATGAAGATCGCCGACCTGAAGCTTATAAATGACGGCAACCTGGATGATTTTCGTGAAGATGTAAAGAGACTGCTGGGCCTTTTAGTAGCAGGAACTTCCTCATAACTCGGTGACTACTCCCACGAATAAATTCGTGGGCATCTAGGCTTTCGCCGCAGACTGTAGTCCCAGTCTGAGAATATTTTTTGAAGCGTTGAGATCTCGATCCATGACCAACCCACATCTAGGACAATTATGGACTCTTTTTGAGAGATCCTTCTTTACGATTGAACCGCATCCAGAGCACATTTGAGATGTATAGGCAGGATTGACCAGGACCACTTTACGACCAGCACTTTCAGCCTTGTACGTAACGTAAGTCCGAAATCTATTCCAGCTTGCATCCAGCACGCTCTTAGCCATGTAAGGTTTCTTTTCAATG
>JANYKI010000111.1 GCA_025361645.1 Methanothrix sp. | reverse complement strand
CACATTGGTCCTCGGCTAAACTGCCTTTTTGTGATGGAGTCGATAGATACTGTTTTTGATTTAGCGCGAGCCGATGAAGGATTTACTCTTGATTTTTAAAACCACCATCGTGCGACTGACTTAGCTAGGCTGAATAGTTACTAAATATCTTCTTGAGAGACGATCCTGGTCGCGTACCCGATCGCCGCCCGCACATCCTCCTGACTTATCCCATACTCCAGGGCAGTCTCATCGATCTGCATGCCCCCGGCCAGCGCACCCAGGATGACGGCCACAGGCACCCGCGTTCCCAGCACGACGGGCCTTCCTTTAGCTATCCTGGGATCGACCACGATTCGCTCTTCCAGCAGCAGGGGAATATCGCAGCCCTCATAGCCGCTCTCCTCAAAATCGCGAGTGAGTTCTTCTATAAACGCCTCGTTGTAATTGGTCTCGCCCACAAAGCCGTAATACTGACGGGTCTTGGATTGCCTGCGAGCTGCGGTCTTGTCACCTGCAATATCATCTGTCATCTTTTGCAGCTCCCGTTTTTTCTTTCTTCATTTTCTCGATTCCCTGAAATATCTCGTCAATTCCAAGATCACAGACCGAAGATCGCTCTTTGCTGTAGTCGCCCTTCCCAGGATTTTGGCTCTGCCACTGGCGAACGGCATCTACCATTGCGTGTCTATTCTATTCCGGCCCGTGGCGCATCATCCGTGTTTCATCTTGGCGCGAGTGCCGCCATCTTCCAGGCACGCGCCCGCACGCCAGCGCGCGCTCACGCGGGTGGGCAGACAGATAAGAAGCCCATGGGAAAATGTCTTTGTGTATTCTATAATATTCGCTCCTTACTAATTTCTTACCACATTAATGGCACCCTTTTGGTTTAGGGAACCATCAGTCCATGCATTTTGAACTACGATACGCTTTCCCAAGTAACTATCCAAATCTCTCGTAGAGACGCCGTTTAAGGAAGCAGATGATTCGGAGCTTATTGGTCCAAGTGCATAGAATGATTGTGTCGCTTTCGTCTTGCCAAAGCCCGCATATGCGCTGGCTTTCATATTGCTGTAATACGGGTAAGAAGTATACAAAGATTTCATGGTTGATTTAACGAAGGAATTATCAGAACTTCCGTCTCCAGCTGCCAAATAGATCAATATTCTTCCCTCTGGTGCTGCCGCTCTGGTAGCCTTCTGTTCGACACTTGCAGAATCTGAAGTAGCGTAAGCGCTGACAAAATAGCCAACTAGATTGGCTTTATTAATGGAATATCGGCTAGGCGAATCAACATACATCTCTGTTTTTGCCCATTCGCCCTTGGAATCCTTCGCATTCGCAAAAACATAGATGTTGTCTGCAATTTGGGAAGTCAAAGATTCTGTAACCAATGCGTGAGGGGCATTTGACATGGTAAATTCATAATCAGTCTGTGCGTATCTGCCCGTAACTGAAAAGCCTGCATCTGCGTAGCCACCGCTTCTCCCCTTGACCTGACGAAACCCCGTGACCGGCCCATCTGCATGTAGATGGTTACTCATTTCGCCTTCATTTGGATTGAGCACTATATCTTGCTCTACGACATCGTCAAATCCTGCGGCATATGTTGTAGTAGCTACTAATCCAGAATTGGCATTGCCTCCTGTAACGGTTATGCTGATTCCATATACTCCTTGAATAAAGAAATACAATATCAACAGAGCAATCAGAATCATTTTAACTTTGGCCATTAGAGATCCACCCCTTGATTCCTGACCTATACAACACTCGTGATTATTTAAATATATCCGATACTTGTGAGCAAGGGAAAAGTCTGATACAAAGGACAGAACATGCTCATCAGCGTGCCGGCTGGGGCCCTGGGCTGCTTGCTCGGCCTTGCCCTGGCCCTAAACTTCATCGCCGGAATTTATCCGGCCTACGCGGCCGCAAGGCTTGATCCCGTGGAGGCGATAGCAAGTGAGTGACGACATAATTGTGCTCAAAGATCTGAGCAAGATCTATGGAAACGGCGTAGAGGTACGGGCCTTAGACGGCGTCAGCGTCAAAATCAAGGCGGGCGAGTTTGTGGCCATTGTGGGCCCCAGCGGCAGCGGAAAGAGCACGCTGCTCAACATGATCGGCCTTCTGGACACGCCTAGCGTTGGCCAGATCTTTCTCAAAGGGATAGATGTCAGCCAGGCCAGTCCGGAAGAGCGAGCAAGGCTTCGCAATCAAGAGCTGGGCTTCGTCTTTCAGTACCATCACCTCATCCCGGAGTTCTCCGCTTTAGAGAACGTCATGATGCCCATGCTCATTGCCAAGAAGAGCAAAGCTGCCGCTAAAGAAAGGGCCCTGGAACTCCTGTCTGCGGTGGGCCTGGCCGATCGGCAGGACAACCGGCCCAATCAGCTCTCCGGCGGCCAGAACCAGCGAGTAGCCGTGGCCCGGGCCCTGGCCAACGGGCCGTCCATAGTGATCGGCGATGAGCTGACCGGCAACCTGGACACAAAGAGCTCCGATCTCATCTATAACCTGCTGCGGGAGCTGAACCGAAAGATCAACCAGACCTTCATTTTAGTGACGCATGACATGACACTAGCCGAGAAGACGGACCGCATCCTGCGCATTGTGGACGGCAAGCTCGTCTGCGAGATGAGGCGCAAGGAGGGTGGCTTTGTCACCAGTGAGAGCTGTGATCTGGGTGAAGATGACGGCAAGATGAAGAGAGCATAGAATTGATAAACCCCCAAGCTATGCCATTAAGCTGAGGAATTATATGAGTAAAAGATTTGTCCAATTTGCAGGCGTTCTGTTCATGTTGGCTGCCATCCTCGCCGTCTCCGCAGAGGAGAACACGACGGCGTTGAATAATGCTACCCTGAACAACACAACGTTGCTCAATAACACCACATTGATTGAAACACCAATTTTGCCGACCGAGACTGCTAATGAGATTATTCCGGTCCAAAATGAGACAGCGCCCACTCAGATAGAGGTAATCGCAGCTCAAAACGAGACAGCTCCTGGGCAAAATACCACTCTGTCTGAGAATGTTACTGCCGTATTAGAGCCGATTGCAGCCAGCCCTGTCTTGCAGCCCGGGGCAATGCAGATAGGATCACCCCAAAGGACGGTCTTTGCCATTGGCGGTATCGGAAAAACCCCCAATCAATTCTCAATCGACGGCAAAGCCCTGGCCCAGGGGGCTTACGAAGTCGGCCTGCCTGCCAAGACAATAATGGACCTGAGCGCTTTGCCGTTTTTCGTCAACAAAATCTGAGACCTCTGCATCCGTATTGCGAACGGATTCCTGGGCGTCCCCAGGATATTTTTTTCTTATGCACTTGCTGAAGAATGGTTAATTTGATATGCTACTAAGCTATCTTCCCCCACCTGAGGACAAACATGAATAAGCAGTTCATATATCTTGCAGGCATCCTGATTCTGGCAATGGCGGCAACATCTGCCGTGACCGCTCAGGAGACCAATGCCACCACGAATAATGCCACATTGAATAGCACTATTCTGAACAATACCACATCTGCAAATGATTCTAAAGATGCTGCATTAAATATTGGGGCAGCAAGTCATGCTGCTCAGAATCTAAGCACTGTGAATGGCCAACCGATTGTAGTCGCTGACATTAGCGAGATGGCCGGTGTTGCACCCATGGTTACCGCAGGTGCCTCCTCCGCGCAATCAGCCAGCGAACTCGCGGGTTCATTCAAGATTGGAAAAGGTGTGGGTGGCTCAGACCCATTTAATCCCGAGCACGTGAAGATTGATACCTTGAAGCTGGGCATTCCCATCAAAGCCATGCGAGATACGGGAAAGATGTACTTCGTCTGTGACATCGTGTGATCTTCGGTTAAATTAGCCTACCCAGACCTCCATGTTCATATCATGATAATACTCGATCCTCTGAGGAACGAATTTGAGAACTACGTATTCTGGGTTATCCGGTTTCTGGAAATAGACTTCCATCTTGGGATTCCAAAACTTCTTTTTTGTCTCCAGGTCTTCATGGACCAAGGCTTTGCCCTGGATCATCACATAAGGATCGCTAAAGTTCTTTCCGGACCAGATAGTGAGGGAAACTTCCGGGTTCTTCTTGATCTGCTTGACTTTTCGAGAGCTCTTCATGGTGGCCCCAATCAGGGTTAAGTCGTCCAGACCAAAAAGGGCCATGAACCTCACGACAGGCTTGCCTTCCTGTACTGTGGCCACGGCAGCCACGCGCTCGCCACCCGTGACCTTGAGGATGTTTTCTTTTAGTGACATGATTAATAGTATTGGTAATAACTTATTGATAAATTGTGGGGTAGCAAATTAGAGCCAAACCTCCCGCCTTATCATCTTCTGCCAAGATGGCGATTCCCTTTCCAGTTGTGCATGTTGATGGAGAGCAGCAGTCCAACCACATGGCCATCCTGAATCAAGGGGCGGTCGCGATCTCCCGGACCGGGAAGATGACCCAAAGGCAGCACGACATAGGCAATTAGGATTTTCTAGCCCGCTTGTTAGTTCAGCCAGGGAAAAGACTTTTGTCTCCGTCTACCAACTGCGTTAAAGGTGAACGCAGTTTGCATACTAGAATTCTAGCTTTAGCCCTTCTCCTTCTGCTTGCCCTCGCGGCCCCGGCCTCTGCCTACGGCAAGAGCGTGGAGGACCTGGTGGGCTCCTTTTCCATTGAGAAGACCATAAAGATTGGAAGCAGCAGCGAAAGTTTTTCCTCCAATGGCGCTGCCGATCCCCTCACCCCACCCCAAAGCGGCAACGTGGGCCCATTGACAGACGATCAGTCCCCCGGCCTGGCCGGATTTGCTTTCCAGCCGCAGCAGCTCTTTGCCGCCAGGCCACAGCCCATCAACCTGACCGCACACCTTATCGACGATCAGGGCGTTTGGGCGGCAGAGGCGATATTTTCCGGCCTGCAGGGAGAAGAAGCTGCCGCGCTCTTTTCTGCCCAAAACCGGACCTCAGGGACGGCAAAGGACGGATATTACAACGCAACGATGATTCTTCCCCCGAGCAATGAGACGGGCGAGTGGCATATGCAGAATTTGACACTCGTGGATCGGGAAGGCAACCGCAGGGTCTTGGTAGAGGAGGATCTGCGGGGCCTGGGCCTGTCCACGGTGATAACGGTGATTTAGCTCCGGGCACGGGGAAAGACGATCGTCGGCCCGGTCAAATAATTATTTATCGCTTCCCCTGCATATCTATCATGATGGCCTATTATGAGACGGTTCGGCGCATCCTGATAATAATATTCGTAATTAACATAGCCACTGCCCTTGCCAAGGGAGGCTATGGTCTTTTTACCAACTCTCTCTCCATGAGCGCAGACGGCCTGCATTCCCTCTTCGACAGCACCTCCAACATCATCGGCCTGGTGGGCATCTCCCTGGCGGCCCGCCCTCCCAACAAAGAATATCCCTACGGCCATGCCAAGTTCGAAACCTTTGCCTCTCTGGCGATTGCCGCGCTGCTATTTGCCAGCTCTATGCAACTGGTCCTGGCGGCAGTAAATCGCCTGCAAAGCCCGTCCATTCCCCAGATAACCGAACTGTCTTTCGCCGTTATGGGCATAACCCTGCTCATCAATATCGGCGTCTCGGCTTACGAATATATCCTGGGCAGAAAGCTGAAGAGCAGCATACTGGTGGCCGATTCCCTGCATACGCGAAGCGACATATTCGCGTCCGTTGGCGTCATCCTGGGACTCGTCGCCGTCAAGATGGGCTATCCTCTGGCCGATCCGGTCATTGCCCTGCTCATCTGCGGCCTGATCCTCTTGACGGGTCTAGAGATTGTAAAAGACAGCTCCAAGGTATTGCTGGACAAAGCTCTGGTCGAAGAGAGAGTGATTGTCGATCTGGCAAAGTCGGTAGAGGGCGTCTGCACCTGCCACAGCGTCCGGACACGTGGCATGGCCGGGGAGATTTTTGTGGATCTTCATATTGGAGTGGACTCGTCGCTTTCCATAGATGCCGCTCATAAAGTAGGGGAGGATGTGGAAAGCTCAATAAAAAGCAATATCACAGGGGTCAGGGATGTGGTCGTGCATCTGGAGCCCAAGGACTATTGCGAGCTGAAGTCCCGGACGGCTTCGGAATAGAGAAATAATAAAAATTAAAAATGCAAGGATGAGCAAAGATGCAAAATATCACAATCACAGTTTCGGAGGCGGGAACTGCCGCCGCCAGGACCTTTGCCTATAGAATCCACATTGAGGGCAATGTCGTGGCAGAGAGAACGCTTAACCCAGTTCAGACTCGGCAGGTACTGGAGACTGCATCTCAGTACTTCTCTCTTTTACAGGGCACGGGTCTGGCCAGAGCTAAGAGCTATCTGCCCATCCTTCGGGACGGGTTATTTCATCTCTTCCTGGAGTCAAGCGGGCAGGATTTTGCAGCTATGATCCTGCCCGGTACACGGCTGACGATTGCCTCGCCAATCCCGGAGGTGCTGCAACTGCCCTGGGAGCGGCTCCATCTTTCCAGGCAGCCGGGCGGCAGTGACGAAGGCAGCATCATTCGCCTGCCAAAGGCAGCGGACGGGCTTATTGCCTCCTCGACGAAGCTTTCGCCGGGGCCGCTGCGCGTACTTTTTTTGGCTGCTGAGCCGTTAGACATTGAAGAAGAAGAGCAGTCGATCCAAATGGTGGCTGAGGGTCTGGACATGACAGTCGCCATCTCAGAGAGCGGCACCTGGGAGGAGCTGTTGGACAAGGCCGAGTCCTTCCGACCCCATCTGGTGCACCTGGCAGGCCAGGGGAAAGTGACCAGTGGCGGTGCGGTTTTCTCAATGCAGGGGCAGGCGGGCCGGGCCGATCTAAGGTCGGCTGAGGAGCTGGCCGCGGCCCTGAAGGACTCTGGCCTTGTGGGCATCATTCTGAGCGGTCGGCAGAGCGAGCCCCCCTTAGCTCTACATCTGCTCTGCCAGAGGCTGGCGGAGAGCATTCCTCTGGCGGTGGTCTGGGATGCACCGACTGCTGCCACCAAGCCCCTATATCGGGCCCTGGTGGCCGGTCAATCAATGGATGAAGCGCTGTTATCCGTGCGCCGGGAGGTCGCTGCAGCTCCTGCTCCTGCGCCCGTTTCAGTTCCTGCGTTGTACTCGATCTATGATCTGCCAAAGATTTACGATTCCCAAAAGAGAGCTACGTCAGTCCCCCTCGCCCCGGAACTGCTCGCCCTGCCGGACCTGACGGAAGGGCGGGCGGAGTGTTTTGTGGACAGAAGACGCGATCTGCAGCGGCTCCTGCCCGCCTTGCGAGGGGGTGGTATGCAGGCTCTGATCATCACCGGTCCTGATGGTGTGGGCAAGAGCGCTCTGGCAACTCATCTTGCCCGCCTGCTGGCGCCTGCCGGCTACAGCGTTCTGCCCATTTACAGCTCGCCACATAACCGCATAACTTCCGCCCGGCTGCTGGAGGCGGCAGTCAGCCATTTGAGCGGAATGGGTGAGGAATCCCTCAAGGACCCGAGGCGCACCGTCAGAGAGCGGCTGCAAAGCTTGCTGGAAATTCTGAAAGCCTCTCGCATTCTTATGGTTTGGGACGACCTGGACCTGGATGGCAAGACCGGTAAAATTTCGGACCCGGATCTGGCCGAGTTCTACCTGCAGATGCTAAAAGGCATGACGACGGGCCGCGTCATCATCACTTGCCGGGCAATGCCTGCTGATGCCCTGACCTTGCCGGCCCGCGCGGTGCAGTGGAAGCTGGAGGGGCTGGGCCAGGCGGCATTCATTAGATATCTTCTTCGGGACACAGGCCTGGCGGATCGCTATAAAAAAGGCGAAATCACTTATGCCCAGCTTGCCACGCACTACCATGCCGCTTCGGGCCTTCCTTCTCGCCTGGCCCAAACAGGTAAAGCCCTGGGCCTAGGAGATCTCGCCGCCGACGAGGATCCGCTGGCAAAGCTCACCTCTCGTTTGGGCTCTGCCTCTAGCCGTGCTCTCTCGCAGGCCGCGGTCTACAACATGGCCATGAGCCCAGCTGGCCTGGCCGCCGTCTCCGGCGCGGCGGAAGAGCAGGCAGCCGCCAATGCCGGCGAGTGGCAGGGTCTCTCGTTGGCCTATCCGGTGGGAAAGCTGTGGGCGGTGCCCTCATCCATTCGCGCCTCACTCCTGGCGGCCCTCGGTTCGGAGGAGAAGCGCGCGGCGCAAAAGGCGGCGGGCGATTTTCTGAGAGACCTGGCAAAGGCCGGGCGCTCCGCAGAGCTGGGTCTCTCTCGCTTAGACGTCTTGCTGGAGGCGCGCGGGCATTATCTGGCTGCCGAGGATCAGGAAGCGGCTGTGGCAGTGACAGCCCACATCAGTGGCTACCTGCAGAGGCGCGGCTACTACTCTGAACTGATAAGACAAAACCAGGCGCTTTTGGATCTGGACCAGAAAACGTCCGGGCCCACGGTCTGGATCGCCCGAGCCTATCTGGATCAGGGCGAATACAGAAAGGCGGCAGAGTGGTACGGGCGGGCCCTACAGATCGCCCCGGACGCTGCCGCCTACCACGATCTAGGCACGGCTCTCCTGCACCAGGAAAAGTACGACCTGGCCAAAGAGAGCCTGCAAAAGGCTGCTGATGCATTTCATAACGCCAGCGACCTGTCCGGGGAAGCTGCCAGCCTGAGCCGCTTGGCCACCATTGACATGTTGAAAAACGAGAACGCGGCTGCTGCCGAGAAGCTGCCGAAGATTGTAGAGATCATGAAGAGCCTGGGTGATATGAAAGGCGAGGCTGCGGCTTTACAGGAGATGGCCCGCCTGGATATGAGCCGGTGTGATTATGATGCCGCTCGCCAGGGGCTTGTGAAATCAATGGAGCTTCTTAAAACAGCAGGAGACAGTAAAGGCGCTGCTTTTGCCCTCTTCAACCTGGCCAGCCTCGATCTGGAGAAGGGTGACTTCCCGCCGGCAGGTGCAGAGTATGCAGAGGTTCTGCCGCTCTTTGCAGAGATGGGCGATCGGGCCGGCGAAGCCGCGATTTTGCATAGCCTGGGCATGATTCATTCCCAGGCAGGAGAGAAAGATAAGGCGGTAGAAAGCTTCCAGAAAGCCTTGCGGATCAATCAAGAGCTGGCCGATAGACCAGCGGAAGCGGGAGCCTTCTTCCAGCTCGGGGCTCTTGCTGTGCAGCAGGACAAGATGCAAGAAGGCCTGCGTCTCATGGCGCTGGCTGCTATAGTCTTGAGGAGCATCAAGAGCGATGATGTGAAGAACGTCGAGCCGCTGGTGGAGAGGCTGGCCGCGCAGCTCAGCCTCACTCAGGAGCAGTTCATGGTCCTGGTGCAGGAGGTCTTGCAGAGCTACGCCAAAGATCGAGGCTGGGGGCTGGTGGAGAGGGCTGGGGGAAGTCTGAATAATGCTCACCAAAACCATACAAGCCGTCCGAAAGAGAGAAGAATTAGCAGAAGACGTGGACTGGGGGCTGTATAAATGGATCGAGGGGCATCCCGGTCTGAGCATATATGCTCTTGCCAAGTCTATCGGCTGGTCGCATGGCAAGGTCTATTCTTCAGTGAAACGCCTGGAAGATGATGGTCTGGTGAAGATCGAGAAGGCAATAATAAATGGGCGATCTGCCTCGATTGTTACCTATCGAAGAATGCAGGACTTCTTCACACAGGAAGAACTTGAAGAGATACAGCAGCCAGGCTATTTTGATGACGTTGAGGAAATCCTGAAAAAGGCAACATCCTGAAAAACCGCAGATAAATAAAAGACGTTCGGGCTCGGCCCGTCGTCTATCCGCCCTTTGCGGGTTCGTCCACTCCGCAGGCCACGATCTTCTCAGCAAGCTTTGCCAGCACATTCTTTCTCATGCCGCCCACGAATTTTATCGATCCCACTACCAGATGCCCGCCTCCGGAGACGCCGTCGTTGGGAATCTCCTCCATTAGCTCTTTGACCGGAGTTTATAAGAAGTTGACCCACTTAAGTCTCTGCATCCTGCTTTTTTGTAGGGTCTAACCAAAAATTAATTATAGTTTTTACAATTTCTTATTAAATTTTTTTGCAAAAATGACCTTATAACTACTTATTTTCT
>JANYKI010000110.1 GCA_025361645.1 Methanothrix sp. | reverse complement strand
ACAGAGCGCACGGAGGACTCACAGAGGACTCGATTATTATATTACCCCCTCGAAATAGCGAGGAACCATATAACCTTACATTATGCCACACTCTGGGCAGATTTCAGCGCTTGCAATAATTTCACTCAGGACAGAACTTAGTGATTTTTTTTGTTTCCGCCGGTTTTTTTGCGCTTCCAGATCGCAAGAATAGTACAATCAATATATAATGCAGTTTCTCTCAAGAATGATATTGACTGAATCGATGCCAGAATATCATTCCAAGTTCCATTTATGATAGCACATAATCTCAATAGGCAATTCGCAATCGGATCTTTATTTTTCGTGTCTTCCTTTGCAGTAATCTTCGAACTGCATTCCGAACAAGAACTAACCATTTCAATCGGTTCTTGGACTATTTCGGTGTTTCCGGCCATGTTCCTCCTACAACGAGACACTACGATGTACTGCGATTATATGATTATTCCTAATTCGAATTACAATTTAATAGGCCATGAGACGATGGTCCATGATCCTATGGTCCAGGAGAACAGTACCAATAATGCCACGGCTAAGGTAAGTGCGATTGCCGTCTGCATAAGATGCAGGGCGCGCGGCACATCCGAGGTCTGTGGCTGCATTCCTTCCTCCACCAGTACATAGTAGCCGGGTTTCTCCAGGCGGATATTGAGAGCGCCGGCTAGAGCCGCCATGGGCCAGCCGGAGTTGGGGCTGGGGGTGGCGCGATGATAGCGGAAAGCAGCCCGAAGAGCCGCGCCTCCCCTGGCGGGCCGGGCCAGGGCGATAAGAATAATGGATAGGCGGGCGGGAATGTAGTTGGCCAGATCATCGAGCTTCGCCCCCGCGAAGCCAATCTCCTTGAGACCTCGGGTCTTGTAGCCGATCATGGAGTCCATGGTGCTGATGGCCTTGAATGCCAACGCGGCTTCCAGGCCATAGCCCAGGGGCGCTAGAGCCAGATAGTAAAATATGGGCGAGAGGATGGAGTCCACATAGTTCTCGGAGAGCGACTCTATCACCGCCGAGCTGGCCTGACTTTTGGTGAGCGAGCTGGTATCGCGGCCCACCAGGGCAGGCAGCATCGACTTGGCCTCGTCCATGTCCCTGTCGATCATCTGCCCGATGTCCCGGGAGACCTGCAGAAGACAACGAATCGCGAAGGTGGACTTGAATAGGTAGGCGGAGATGAGCAATGGCAATAGTGGAACAAATCCTGCCGCTTTCACAGCCAGGTGGCCGGAAAGAACGGTTACTACTATTACTACTAGGGCCAGAGCAATTCCGCTCGCCCGGTTGGGCCTGGCCCTGGTGCGCAGGAAGGCGATCAATTTCCCAATCCAGACCACGGGATGAACTCTTGCGGGCGGCTCGCCTAAGAGGATGTCAAAGGCCGCAGCCAGGAGAAATACGGCCAGGCTTTCTATCACAGATGCGCCTCCAGCTTCTTCCAGACCGCGTCCACAGCCTCGCCCTTCATGAGTGCGTCCAGGACTGTTGCAGCCACCTCGGGGCGGTGGATGATTTGACAGGAGTCGCAGCACCAGCTTCCGCCCTGCTCTTTACCGCCTGTTCTTTTGTCCCGGCAGGGATAAAAGGGGCAAAAGCAGAGGGTGCAGTCCTGTTCCAGGGAGTGGCAGGGAAATCTCTCGCAATTCAGTCGCTGCATTTGAGTGATCTCTCCAGGGCGGTTATCAGCCGCTCGTTCTCAGAGCGGCTACGCACTGCTACTCGGATGTAGCTTTTGCCTAGGCCAAAGGATTGGCAGTCTCGCACCAGAACCCCCTTCGCCATGGTCTTCTTCGCCAGGACATCGGAGGTAAGGCCGGAGGGCTCGATATTCACCAGAATGAAGTTGACGCGGCTTGGCAGGGGCCGCAGGCCCAAACCTTGCAGGGCAGCCTCCAGCCAGGCCAGCTCCTCTTTTATGACCTGGCGGCTTTGCACCAAATGCTCCTCGCAGCCCAAAAGGTAGGTGGCAGCGGCCGCGGCGAGCGAGCCTATGGACCAGGGAATTCTGGCCAGATTCAAAATACCGGCAAGCCTGGCATTGGTCACCCCAAAACCCAGGCGCAGGCCCGGCACGCCAAAGGACTTGGTCAGCGACCTCATGACGAAGAGAAACTCTCTGTGTGGGGCCTGGGTTGCCACGCTCTCCTCTGGCTCGGAAAGCTCAATGAAGGCCTCATCCACCAGCAGAAAAGTCTCTCTCTCCTCGCATCTATCGGCCAGATCGATGACCTGCTTCGCCGAGAGCAATCTACCCGTGGGATTGTTGGGGTTACAAAGGAAGAGCAGCTTGGCCGCGGCAAGATCGCCCTTTGCCAGAAGCGGCAGGCCGTCTTCGCCGATGTTCACCCGCTTGATCGTCGCTCCGGCCAGAAGGGACTGGTTGGTGTACTCGCCAAAGGAGGGCGTGGGCACAAGGCCGATGTCGCCCTCCTCAAAGCAGCATTCGGCAAAGAGCCGGATCAACTCCGAGGAGCCGTTGCCGGGCACGATGCATCCCATATCTACATTTACAAATTTTGCGGCGGCGCGACGAAAGTTGCAGTAGCTATTGTCCGGATAGTGGCCGATATGCTCCAGCTCTTCTAAAAACAATTCCTTGAGGGGCGGTGAGCCCAGTGGATTGATGTTGGCGGAGAAGTCTAAGGGCTCTGCTCCCAGGATCGATGCCGCCTCTTGTACAAGGCCTCCGTGCTGGCACGCGCCGGCCATGGCAAAGCTCTTCCGTATCCGGTTTATCATGGATTTGCCAGGACTTCTTATGGGAAGGCATTTCAAGCTTGTGGGCAGAAAATCTTCCATTAACGATCGTGATAGGGTAGCATCACCATGTGCTGTTGATCAGTATATAATAATACTACTATGAAACTATCGGCGATTTCAAGAATTTTATATTACTAGGTATCCGAAAGTGTTTTATCTACTCTATGCGAACTCAAGCGGCATATATCAAAGGAAGAGGAGGCTAAGATTCCGATGGCAACAAGAGAGGGCAGCTTTTCGGTTGAGGACATGAAGAACGTCCAGATCAACATAGGGGCTGTCGTTAAGGAAGCGGATGAGTGGGACCAGGAGATGGGACCACATCCCAAGCCCGGTGTGGCAACGCTCCGATCCTGGGATCATATGATCGCTAACAGATACAAGATCATGTACGCCCCGGCAGACGATACATGCACTCTTTGTACCTATGGTCCATGCGACCTTACCGGAAACAAGCGCGGAGCCTGCGGCATTGATCAGGCCGGAGCTTGCGGCAAGATTGTTTTAATAGCATGCTTGATGGGCACCTGTGCTCACTCCGCCCACGGCAGGCATCTCTATCACTGGTGCATGGACAAGTTCGGTGACATGAAGTTCGACATGGGCGACGAGATCCTGGTAGACTCTCCCCTGTACCAGACCATCATGGGCACCAAGCCCAAGAGCTTCAAGGACTTCAACGAAGGACTCTATTACCTTGAAGAAGGGGTCGTGCAGCTTCTGGCAGCTACCCACACCGGTCAAGAGAGCGCATACATCGACTTCGAGTCCAAAGCTCTGCATGCCGGTATGTTGGACTTGCTGGGCATGGAGATCTGCGACATGTTGCAGATTGTGGCTTACAACATGCCCCGTGGCGCAGCTGATGCCCCCATCATTGAGATCGGCATGGGTACTCTGGACCAGAGCAAGGGTGTTCTCATCGCTTACGGCCACAACCTGGCAGCAGGTGCCGAGGCCATGATCTATGCAGAAGAGAACGGTCTCTGGGACAAGGTGGACATAGGCGGCGTCTGCTGCACAGCTCATGACCTGAACAGAATTGGTCTGGGCAAGGGCGAAGCCAAGGTTCCCGCCGGCATAGGCATGAAGCCTAAGGTAGCTGGCGCTATCGGCTGGTGGAGAAAGATGGTCCGCTCCGGCGTCATGGACTGCGTCATGGTAGATGAGCAGTGCGTCTGGTGCGATGTACTTGAAGATTCTAAAAAGCGCAAGATTCCCGTAATTGCTACTACGGACAAGATCATGCTGGGACTGGTGGACAGGACCAACGATTCTGTTGATGCCATAGTGGATGACCTGGTGAGCTTCAGGGTTCCAGGCGTTGCCATTCTCGATCCCGTCAAAGCAGGAATTGTGGGCATAAGGACAGCCATTGCCGTTAAGCCCAAGCGTGCTGAGGCTCATATCCAGAACCTGATCACAGAGGCGCAGTTCCAGGAAGGCATCAAGAAGTGCACAACCTGCAACGATTGCGCCTTCGTCTGCCCGCCCCACATAAGGATCAGCAAGCTCATTGGGGATGCAGTAAAGGGCGACATGACCACATTCTCCAACACTTACGAGATTTGCGTAGGATGCGGCAGGTGCGAGCAGGTCTGCCCACAGGGCATAAACATCCTGGACCTATTCGAGTATGCCAACCGTCAGGTTGTCAAGGATCAGAAGTTCAAGATGAGATCCGGACGCGGGCCTGCCCGAGACACTGAGATCAGGTCTGTCGGAGCACCAATTGTGCTTGGCACCATTCCCGGAGTCATAGCTCTGGTCGGATGCAGCAACTATCCTAATGGTACCAAGGAAGCCTACGACATGGCCAAGGAGTTCGTAGACCGCGGCTACATCGTTGTCACTTCTGGATGCATGGCTATGGATATGTCCCTCTACACCGATGTAGATGGCAAGACTATCTGGGAGCAGTATCCCGGCGGCTTTGACGGTCGCAACATCTGCAACACCGGCTCGTGCGTCTCCAATGCCAATATCGGCGACGCTGCCATCAAGGTGGCCACCATATTCGCCCACAGAAACCACAGGGGCAACTTCGACGATATCGCCGACTACATCCTGAACAAAGTTGGTGCCTGCGGCGTGGCCTGGGGAGCATACTCTCAGAAGGCTGCTGCCATCGCTACTGGCTGCAACCGGTTAGGCATTCCCGTGGTCGTTCAGCCTCACTCTGTCATGTACCGCCGCTCTTTCATCGGCAGGGCGGACAAGCCAGAAGACTGGATGGTCATCGATGCTCGCGACGGCAAAATGCAGCAGATCGAGCCCGCACCTGAGGCGATGCTCTACATTGCCGAGACCAAGGAAGAGGCAATGGTTGAGATGGCCAAGCTCTGCCTGCGGCCTTCAGATAACAGTATCGGCAGATCGATCAAGCTGACGCACTACTGCGACATATCCATGAAGTACTGCGGCAAGCTGCCTGACGACTGGCATATCTATGTCCGCGACGCCAAAGATCTCCCCATCACATACAAGGAAATGATGATGAAGGAGCTGGAGTCAAAGCACGGCTGGACGATCGACTGGAAGGCCAAGAAGATTCTCACCGGACCGCTGCGGCCCGCTGATGTGAGCTTCGACCCGACCAATCTCCCGCGCAAGATCAGGACCAAGAAGTGAGGGCAAGGAGGAGATAAAAATGGCAGCAGAAGTTAAGAAGGGCATTGACACCACCAGGAACCCCATTCCCTTTGAGATGGCCCAGATTCCCGGGCCGGAGATGGCCAAGTGCTACATGCCAAAGGTTATGGGCGCTATAATCAAGAAGGCCAAGAGGCCACTGCTCGTTGTGGGGGCAGAGCTTTTTGACGACCCCATCATGTTCGATAAGATGATCGAGATGGGCAAGATGGGCATTCCCATCGCCGCCACGGCGCATTCCGTGAAGGGCTTTGTAGACAGAGGCTACCTGGAGAACGTTTACCAGATAGGCCTGCACCCCCTGACCAACTACCTGCGCTTCCCCGACTGGAAGGGCTTGGATGGACAGGGACAGTACGATGCCGTTATCTTTATGGGCATCTTCTACAAATTCGCCAACGCCATGTTCTCCACATTGAAGAACTTCAACCGGGACATCAAGCGCATATCCGTTGACCGGTACTACCACGTCAATGCGAATATGACCTTTGGCAACATGGCCTTCACCCCCGACGACTATCACGCCGCCGTGGACGAAGTAATCGCAGCAATGCAGAAATAAAGTTCATCTCATTAAAACAGAAGAGGTGTATTAATGGCAGACATAAAGTTGGATATATCCCCTATGTATGAGGGCGAGAGAATCAGAAAGGACGATCTATGGGTAGAGTTGGGCGGCCCCAAGGCAGACGGATTCGAGCTGTCCCTGTCGGCACCCATGGATGAAATACAGGATGGAAGGGTTACTGTCATCGGTCCTGAGCTCAAGGATATCAAGGAAGGCTCCACCATTCCCTTCGGCATGATATTCAAGGTCGGCGGCGAAAAGATCGAGAAGGATCTGGAGTCCATCATCGAGAGGCGCAACCACGCCCTGCTTTCCTACATCAGCGGTCTCATGCATCTCAACCAGAGATACGATATCTGGATGAGAGTCGGCAAGAGCTTGGCCAAGAAGGGTGTAACCTCCTGGAAAGAGATCTTTACTCCCATCATCGATCTGTACAAGGCCGAGATGCCCTTCATCGAGAAGATGGAGATCACCATTATCACCGACCCCGCCAAGGTCAAGGAAGAGCTGGCTAAGGCCATGGCCGTCTACAAGACACGTGACGAGCGCGCCAAGGGACTGCACGATGAGGACGTAGATGTCTTCTACGGCTGCACACTGTGCCAGGCCTTCGCCCCCACCAGCGCCTGTGTGGTCACCCCGGACAGGCCATCCCTGTGCGGAGCTATCACCTGGTTCGATGGACGCGCTGCCGCCAAGGTAGACCCAGAGGGCCCCCAGTTCCCCATACCCAAGGGAACGGCAATTGACGCTGTTACCGGCGAGTATGAAGCCATCAACGAGATGGCCGCCAAGAGGTCCGGTGGCGAGTACAGCATGATGAAGCTGTACACATTCTTCGATGCACCCCACACCTCCTGTGGCTGCTTCGAGACCATCGGCTTCTACATGCCCGAGGTTGACGGCATTGGTCTAGCCGACCGCGACTTCAAGGGCGCAACCCCCAACGGCCTTCCCTTCTCCACCATGGCAGGCCAGACGGGCGGCGGCAAGCAGATTGTAGGATTCCTGGGAATGGGCATTCTATACTACTTCTCCCCCAAGTTCCTTCAGGCCGACGGCGGCTGGAGAAGGATCGCCTGGATGTCCAAGGGCCTCAAGGAGAGAGTAAAGGCAGGCATCGATGAGGACATGATGGCCAAGATCGCCACCGAGGACGATGCCAAGGATCTCACCGCCCTCAAGGCCTTCCTGCTCAAGGTCGATCACCCCGTTGTTAACGGCGTCACCAGGAAAGTGGACGGCAAGAAGATCACCGAAGGCTGGGTTCTGGAAGATATTTCCGATGAGATCAAGGCGAAGGTCCTGGCCTATATCGAGAAGACGGGCGGAGACATCAACATTGATACCGTCAAGTCCGAGATGGCTCTCACCGAAAACCAGTTCATGCAGGTCGTCGAGGCTCTGCAGGCTGATGGCGTTCTCGAGTGAGCTAAATTCGCGAATGAGTAAATATCAAAGAGGGTGAAAATCTATGCAGTTAAAACTCAAGCCAAAGACACCGGCCGCCGCGGCTCCAGCAGCCGCACCGGCTGCAGCAGCAGGGGCAGCAGCACCAGCTTTTTCCATGTCCGGCAGCACCGGCGGCATTAAGCTGATACTCAAGGATGCCAAGATCAGCATAGACAAGGTAGTACTCGCTAAGTAGAGTCTGCCTATTCCCTTTTTTGGGAGAGGCAGATTTTGCGAGGCGAATGCTATCGTTTTAGTTTAAAGTGAGGGAGATATTATGCAGCTTAAGCTTAAGAAAAAAGAAGACGCTCCAGTCGCGGCCGCACCTGCGGCAGCAGGCGCAGCAGCTCCGGCTTTCGCTATGCCAGCATCATCATCGGGTGGAATGACCATTGAGCTTAGAGGCGCATCCATCCACGTAGCGGAAGTTATCATAAGGAAAAAATAAGGAAGGCTAGACATTGGGGAAAGTAATAGCGGTAACCGGTAAGGGCGGCACCGGCAAGACAGCCGTGACCGCGATGCTTATTAGATACCTTGTAAAGAATTCCGGAAAAAAATACCGAATACTTGCAATCGATGCGGATCCTGACGCCAACCTGGCTGATGCGCTGGGCGCAAAGGCGGGAAAGACCATTGGCGACATGAGGGAGTTCGTGCAGCAGTCCCGGTTCACAGCTTCACCGGATACTGACAAGCAGGCGCTTCTTGAGGCCAAGCTCTTCGAGATTCTCTTGGAGGAGGAGGGCTATGATCTTCTTGTCATGGGTAAGCCGGAAGGATCTGGATGTTACTGTTTTGTCAACAATCTTCTGCGTGCCGTTATGGATAAGACCACGGCCAACTACGATCTGATCATCATTGACACGCCGGCGGGCCTGGAGCATTTCAGCAGGAAGACCATTCCCGACCTCGACGATCTAATCGTTGTGACGGACGAGTCCAGAAGAGGGCTTACCACGGGCGAGCGCATTCGTGACACTGCCCGCGAGATTGAGCTACAGTATAAAAATCTCTATGTGATCGTCAACAAGGTCACCGCGGGAAGCAAGGATAAGGTTCTTGAGAATGCTAAAGGCATCGACCTGTTGGTTATCGGCACTATCCCCTATGATGAAAGCTTAGCCAAATTCGATTTAGTGGGAGATCCATTGATGGGCCTTCCCGATGAATCGCCTGCAGTACAAGAAATGACGCAGATCGTCGGGAAACTGGGCCTGTGAGGGTGATTTGAATGGCAGAGAAGATCTCTTTATCTGACCTTAATAAGACATTAGCAGAAATGAATGTTCAATCCCTCGAGGGATTAAAGATCGAGGGTGATGTAGAGATAGAAATAGATGTAGGTGCTGGCGGCGTAGGCCCCCTGTTTGCATACTATTTCGGACAAGAGGCGGCCAAGATCGCCATGCAGCTTATGAACTTCGCCAAGGCGGTAGGCTATCCCGTAGAGAATCTGCTCCAGCCGGTAGCTATCGCGCAGGCAATTTCTCCGGCTCCTAAGGATCTGGCTGCTCTGGCTGCGGCTGTGCCGGCCTTTAGGGTGGCATCAACCTTGGCGAGCGCCAAGTTTGCCGTCGGCGTTGACAAGACCTGGAGGAACACCATTCAGGAAGTCACACTGGGCGCTACCAAAGCGAACGGCGGAAGCCGTGGTCATGTGGTCAAGCTGGGCGGCGAGAAGGCTATGCCTTTCTTCCCGGATGCAGCCATGCCTCATGCCCCCAAGATCACCATGGACGTCTTCGACATGCCCATCGGCATGGCCAAGGCCGTCAAGGTGCACTATGAGGACGTCATCAACTCTCCAGGCGAGTGGGCCAAGAAGGCCGTCAAGAAGTACGGCGCCGACATGGTCACCGTTCACCTGATCAGCACTGATCCGCTCCTCAAGGACACCTCTGCTCAAGAGGCTGTCAAGACGGTGGAAGAGGTTCTTCAAGCTGTGGATGTGCCAATCTGTATCGGCGGATCCGGCAACCCCACCAAGGACCCAATAGTGCTCTCCAAGGCGGCAGAGGCTGCCCAGGGCGAGCGCGTCCTCATCGCCTCCGCCAACCTGAACATGGATTGGGAGAAGATAGGCAAGGCCTGTGTGGACAACGGACATGTGTGCCTCGCCTGGACACAGCTTGAGATTAACTCTCAGAAGGAGCTGAATCGGAAGCTCATGAAGGTCGCCGGCGTTCCCCGCGAGTCCATCGTCATGGATCCAACCACAGCCGCGCTCGCTTACGGCCTGGACTTCGCCTACTCCAACATGGAGAGAATTCGCCTCGGCGCTCTAAAGGGCGACGAAGAGCTGACTTTCCCCATGTCCTCCGGCACCACCAACGCCTGGGGTGTCAGAGAGTCCTGGATGGTCCGCTCACCCAACAAGGACGACTCCGACTGGGGAGACCGCATGCTTAGAGGCCCAATCTGGGAGATTTTGACAGGATATTCTCTGGCTATGGCCGGTGTGGACATCTTCATGATGATGCATCCAACGGCTGTTGCCTATGTGCATGAGATCACTCAGTCCCTGATGGGAAGAATTGAGGCTAAGACGCCCGATACTGCCGCCTGGCTCAAGATGGGGGTGTGAGAGACAATGAAGGAAACTAGCCCGCTTAACCTTTACAAGCAGCTTCCACAGACCAACTGTAAGAAGTGCGGAGAGGAGACCTGCATGGCCTATGCCGCTGGCCTGATATCCAGGACCAGGAAGGTAGAGGAGTGCACTCCACTGGTAGATGAGAAGAAGTACGCCAAAAAGCTTGAGACTCTGAGGAGCATCGTCGCTCCTGAGCTTAAGATGATATACATTGGCGTCGGAGAAAAGCAGGTCAAGGTTGGCGGCGAGGACATCATGTACCGCCACCAGATGACCTTCTTCAACAAGCCACCATTTGCCTACGATGTAGCCGACAACATGGATGAGGCAAAGCTTGTAGAGCGCGTCAAGAAGATCTCTACCTGGCGCAAGTTCTACATCGGCAAGTGGCAGAACGTAGAGATGATTGCGGTACGTTCCGTAAGTGATGACCCGGCTAAGTTCGCCGCCTGTGTCAAGACGGTCATGGCCAATTCGGACTTCCCGCTCATCCTCTGCTCCTTTAATCCCAATGTCCTTAAGGCCGGACTTGAGGTCGCCGCCAAGGCCAATCCCCTCATCTACGCCGCCAACAAGGACAACTGGAAGGAGGTCGCACAGCTCGCCTTTGACTATAAGGTGCCAGTGACCCTCAGCGTGCCCTTCGATCTGGATGGCTTGAAGTCCATGGCCGTCACCTTTGCCGGCATGGGCCTCACCGATCTCATCTTAGACCCAGGAACTGCACCCAACGGCAAATTGCTGCAGCAGACCCTGCTCAACTTCATCAATCTGCGCAGAGCGGCAGTGGAAGAGGCTCAGAGGGATATCGCCTATCCAGTCATGGTGCTGCCCATCAACGCCTGGCTGACCACTGATGATCCGGTACGCGCAGCGTACTGGGAGTCTGTACTCACCGCTGCCTTCGTCATCCGCGGCGGAGCCATCATGATCAAGCACTCGCTTGAGGCTCACAGCATGATGCCGGATATGCATCTGCGCTTCAACATCTACACCGATCCGAGGACGCCCGTGCAGGTCAAGCCCGGCATCTACAAGGTTGGCAAGCCAGGGCCTGAGTCCCCGGTCTTCTTGACCACGAACTTTGCTCTGACCTACTACACAGTAGAGTCGGATATCGCCTCCAATGGTATCGATGCCTACATCATCGCCATCAATACCGACGGAATCGGCGTGCAGGCGTCTGTGGCCGGCGGCCAGTTGAGCCCGACCAAGATCCTGGATTCCTTCAACGAGGCTGCCTTCAAGTGGGAGGACCAGAAGTATCCTGCAATGGTTCTGCCCGGAATGGCTGCCAAGTTCTCCGGCGAGCTGGAGGACCTCTTCGCAGGCAAGACCAAGATCATGGTCGGCCCAGAAGACTCCGGACGCATCATCGGCTGGATGAAGGATTTCTGGCCACCCAAGAAGTAAAGCCGTAGATTATGTGCTCCCTGCGGGCACATAACCCTTATTTTTTAAGAGCATCGTTAGAATTGGAATATATTTTATCTAGGGGAATCAATACTTATGTTATCTGCAAAATATGCGGCCTTGGCTCTGGGTGTCATGTTCATTGCCCTGGCCTTTAATGCCTCAGCCCAGTGGTCACCGGGCGGAGGAATGGTGTATATGGGGGATCTCAATCTGGCGGCTTCTTCTGCCTCCAGCGGAAAAGCCGTACAGGCCCTGGGCGGCTCTCAGGCCATTCAGGTACCAACAAACAACTCTTCATTGAATAACAGCTCGATTAATGGTACCTCAATGGATAATTCTTCTCTGGTCAGCCCATCAATTGTGGTGCCCTGCGCCGGCACTTCCCAGTCTTCCGGAAAAAAGATTCTTGATCTATCCGGTTATTCCAAAGATAGGACAAACAAGAACCTGGCCGGATACACGAACATCATGTATCCCATCTCCGGGTCGAGGGGCAGCACAACCTCGACGGCAGGCGGAGGAGGCGGATGCGGAGGGTGCAGTTAGCTACTCTTCTCCTTGGTACCTAACAGCAAAAAAGATTTAAAAAATTTTTATAAAAGGCGGCCTTTCCCCCAAGGTCCGCCTTTTGCATTCATTCCTTTTCTGGTTCTTCACCCATGCCCAAATCCATAGACTCAGCCAGGTCATCGATCAAAGGCCCGAGCTTCTCCTTCATCTCTGGCCTCAGTTCAATCATCTTGAAGAATATCAGCATCTTGCTCGACATGCAGATATCCTCAAGCTCTGCATTGATTCCTTCCAGGCTGTCGTTGATGGAGGCAAGCGTCTCCGCTATCTCTTCCATGGTTTCTTCTTTAGACATCTGTCTTTCACATCCCTTGCCATCCTTTGCTGTTCAGGAAATAAATATAGTTGCTCCTCAAGAATCATATCATGCCAAAATAGACCGGCAGCGCCAGCAGAATTGTAGGCAAGCCCACCAGCAGCCACACTGTGCGGTTGCTGTCAAAGATCTTCTTGCCGTCCAGGGGGCCGAAGGGAAGCAAGTTGAAGGCCGCTAAGGTGAGGTTGATAAATAAGGCGAAGTTAGCTGCCACAGCGGCTGTGCTGCTGGATGGCGCGAACAATAGTGCGAGAAAGAAGAATGCAGTTAAGACGATGTTGGTCATGGGCCCGGCCAGGGATATCCAGAGAGTCTCCTTTTTTATCTCTTGCCTCAGCTCCTCCTGGCCGAAGGAATCCTGCATATAGAATTCCTGCGTAGCAGCGGGCTTGCTAATCATAACTGCTCCCGGTGCAGCGAAGATGAATCCTGCGAAGGACGCGGCTACGGCGATAATAAGCCCCATCCGGTTGGCCCTGTACTCAGCCCAGTAACCAAAGTGCAGTGCTACGAACTTATGTGCCATCTCGTGCAGCAAAAAGCCTGTGCCTACGCCCACCGTGATGATGAGGATCGTCTCCAAACCGGGAATTCTCTTCCCGTTCATCAGCACAGAAAAGGCAACAACCAGAGCTACCAGCGATAAAAGCAGATCCCTCAGCTCGATGGAACTGATGCGGCCAAAAATGCTCATGCAAAATGGTTGTACGTGCCGACTATATCTCTTTGTTGATGCAAATAGTATGGGCTATCCATGAATTAGATAACCTACTACTACTACTACCATCAATACAGATCATCAGCCTTTTTTTCTACTTGCCTACTTGCCTGAAAAATGCAGTGTCCGGCTTAATCCAGAAGCGCGGTTTTAATCTTCTCTTTGAGCCTTTTCTCGTCCTCTTCTGTGACGGGAATCTTGGCGGACATGCCGCACCTTTGGGGCATGGGGATCAGCCCATCCTCTAAGAGATCGTAGTAAGCCTCGTCAAGGTCGATCTCGTTCATCGCATATCTTTTTAAGATGGCTTTGATCTTCTCTTGATTCGGCTTGCTGGAAGGGTCGATCTTCTCCAGAGCCTGTTCTATCTGTTTGTACACAATTTTGTCTATTGCCAAGATTCATATTTATGTCTTATCCGTGCGCAATTGTTACGGTGCTTTTCGGTTTTCTTTACGTCATTTTGGGTCGTCTGTGGGAAGCATCGCATGATACTGATTAGCATAGTCTCGCCACAGATAGGTTTATATAGACTCTCAACCCAACAAGTAGTTAATGAAGCTAAGCATTACTGTCTACTGCATCACTCTAAAATCTGGTTTAGAACGGACATTTTTCTAGCTTTGGCCTTTGACAATCCTTTCAATATGCGAATTCGTATTATTGATATTTTCGTCAAACAGTATTATAAATAAAATATTATGAAATTCGGAGGTGACTCGCTATGATGAATCGCACAATGAAACTGCTCCTGCTCTCGGACATATTCGTCCTGACAGGATTTGGGCTGATCCAGCCCATACTGGCCATTTACATCAACGATGGTGGCGTGACAGGAGGGACGATGGTGACTGCAGGCATGGCGAGCGCCCTCTTCATGCTCACCAAGTCGTTGGTGCAATTGCCCTTTGGGCATTATGTGGACAGTCATGCCGGCAAAGAGAGGTGGCTGATCTTGGGAACGCTGCTCATGGCCAGCGTTCCCATAATATACCTCTCGGCAAACAGCATCTATCAGATTTACCTGGCAGAGGTGGTTTATGGATTGGGCAGCGGCCTGGCCTACCCCACCTGGCTTGGCCTGTGGTCCGTGAATCTTGACCGAGGCAGGGAAAGCTTCCAGTGGTCCATTTACCACACTTCTACAGGCATGGGGACCGCGGCCACGGGCGCGGCAGGCGCAGCAGTGGCTAGCCAGATGGGCTTTTCCATCACCTTCATGCTGGCCGGGCTGCTCTGCATTGTGGGCTGCCTGGTCCTCCTGGTTCTGGAGCGCAGGAGTGCCAGGAAGGCAGAGGATTTGGGGGGTGAGGCCCGTTTCCGTAGAATAGGGATGGGCTCTTTCCTATCCCGGCTGGCGAACCTCGGGCAGAGGGCCTCCAGCTATTGCTGATGCAAAAGAAGATATTTGAAGATATTTATAACAATCTTGATGGTCTCTCATGAATTTGAACCCGAATCCTGGATGAACGAGATCCGGCCCATGTACCGGGGAGCCGATCCCGCCCATGATTTCTCGCACATCTCTCGAGTTTACAAAACTGCCAGGATCATTGGCCGGGAAGAAGGCGCAGATATGCAGGTGCTGCTGCTAGCCGTACTGTTGCATGATGTGGGATCGGAAAAAAAGCACACCTCGAAGCAAGGAGAGTCCGAGGGCCAGGGCAAAAGGGCAGTGGAGGCTTTCCTGGAGTCGATCGGGCTGGAAGAGGAAGCAAGAGAGAAGGTGCTCTATGCCGTCGATGTGCACCGCTTTTCCGGGAAAATTGTTCCGGTTACTCTGGAGGCCAGGATACTTCAGGATGCCGATCGGCTGGATGCCATTGGAGCCATTGGAATTGCCCGGGTATTTCTCACGGGAGGAACTTTGGGAAGAGAGCTCTATTCTCCTGATGATCCCTTCTGCCGGGCCAGAGAACCGGACGACACGAAATGGAATTTGGATCATTTCTACAAAAAGCTCCTCAAACTGGAATTTGGCATGCATACAAAGAGCGGAAAAAAGCTTGCGGCAGGAAGGACAGCGGTTTTGAGAAGATACCTCCGGGACCTGGAAGAAGAGATCGGTACTAAATTATAAAAATTGTTTTGAATCTAAGAAAAAGGTGGAATGAATGGAGTATGTTTTGCATCCGCGTTCGGAGATCGATGCCAGGATAAAGAGGCTGCAAGACCGGATGGGCGAGATGACCGGTGCCATATTGTTTGAATCCACTGATCTCGGCTATTTCTCGGGCACAGCTCAAGATGGTCTGATCTACATTCCCAGGGACGGTCTGCCAACCCTCATGATCAAAAAGAGCCTGGAGAGGGCCAGGCAGGAATCGCCTCTCCCCGTGCAGCCGCAAAAGAGCCTTAAATCCCTCAAAACAGATCTGGATCTACCTGCCGGCGCGAGAATCGGCCTGGAAACGGATGTGCTTCCTTACAATAATTATGCCCGGCTGGCAAAGGCTTTAGGTGAGGATGTCCAATTTTCCGATATCTCTCTGAATATCAAGCACATTCGCTCTGTGAAGTCCGATTTTGAGATCCGGCTCATTCGCGAGGCGGCCCGGATTTTGGATAAGGGAATAGCAACGGTTGCGGACCACCTTCGAGAAGGCATGCGGGAGATAGATCTTGCCGTTGAGGTAGAAAGTACCATGAGGCTCCTGGGCCATCAGGGCAAGGTGGCATTTAGGAGGTTTAATCAGGCTCTTCCCATGGGCCATCTCATGGCCGGCGCAGGTGCCGCAATACCAAGCAGCGTATCCTCTCCCACGGGGGGAAAGGGCATGTCCCTTTTTTTTGCCCAGGGGCCGGGATTTGCCAGGATCAGGCGCAATGAGCCTGTGCTGGTGGACTATGCCGGATGCTACAACGGCTACATCGCCGATGAGACGCGCATATTCTCCTTAGGAAAGCTGCCGTCAAAATTGGAGGAGGCGCACCAGGCCGCCCTGCAAATCGAAGAAGTCATTGCCAGCGAGCTTCATCCCGGCAAGTTGAGCCGCGATATCTGGAACCTCTCTGAGACGGAAGGGGCGAGAATGGGCTATCAGGATTTCCTGGGTGGCCCCCCTGGCAGCAAAGCCGGATTTGTGGGACACGGGGTGGGGCTGCAGATAGATGAGTATCCGGTGATAGGTCCTGTGGACCATGAAATTGTGGAGAATATGACCATTGCCGTAGAGCCGAAGATGATCTATCCTGGGGAAGGCGTGGTGGGAATTGAGGACACCTTCCTCGTCGGATCCAATGGGCCGGAGAGGCTGACCCTTCTCCCCAGGGAGATCTGGCGGGTGTAGGAGATGTCCGAAAAATTGGAGCATACTACCCCTACAAACGCGGAGCATCCTGCCGATGCAGAAGAATGCATCGTCAAACAGCTATGTCCCGCGGAATGCCGGGACCTTGTACGGCGATTTTCAGTTATTCAGTCTCAGGACATTTCACCGGATGCGAAGTGTCTGGTGATCCTGGACGTAAGAACCCCGCAGGAATACAATGCCGGCCACCTGGACGGCTCGATCAACCTGGATTTTAAGTCGGCCTCCTTTAGCGACCAGATAAGAAAGCTGAATCGCAATAATGCTTACCTGCTTTACTGCCGCACAGGCATTAGATCGGCGCGAGCTGTGATGCTGATGATTTCATTAGGATTCATGGAGCTGTATAATTTAACCAAAGGGATCGAACAGTGGCAAAGAGAAGGCTTTGAGGTTGTTTTGGATTCATAGATGATACAATTTTTTCCACGACCCCATTCTCTTTCTCTCAGGCCAAATAGACATTCATGCTCTTATCACTCATCGTGGCCCTGTGCCCTGCTTTTTGTATCTCGGCCAGGGAAAGCCTAAGCCAATCACCAAAAGAGCCGGGCGAGATGTTATCCGGATCCAGGGACTCTAGATCATCATAGCCCTTTTCTCTGGCAGTAGGCATGAGGATATTTTTAGCAGCCCAATAGTCCAGGGCCGCGGGATCGATGCTGGCGGCGATTATGCCCGTATGGCTGGCTTGCTCATACGAGGTGCTGGGCCCATCTCCGGGATGGGCGTTAATCCAGATGGCATCCAGGATGTTCAGGTCGGGGAATCGTGTCTGGGCCATCTCTGTTCCCATGCCCCCCGTGCCTACAGAATTATGAGCCCTGCCGCCTGCCTCCCGGCTCTGCATATCGGAGCCCACTCCCATGTAGTGCTTGACGCAGGCCGTTACACCGTAGATTGCGTGTGTTTTGAGTACGGGAACGTTTAACACCTTGAGCCGCTGGGAGTTGTAGCTTCCATTGGCGGCATCCCAGACGCCCAGCTTAAAACTGATGTAAGTACCGTATTTGGTCTGGAACTTGGGGTAGGTGACGGCTATTTTAGTCTGTTCATCAGGCGGACCGGATAGGATGTAGCCGTCGGCCATATCACCCTTTGCATATTCACCGACCTTCTTATTGGTAATCGTATCCCAGAGATAGGTCGATACCTTTTGATCCGGGAAGGAGTCAGCCACCACCTGCATGGATTGGGCTTTGTCTTTTGCGTTGTTTCGAGCATAGCTCAGGCTGCCTCCCTGGCCCGTCGAGCCGTACTGACCCTGGCCATTGTCGGCAATGACCACCTCGCCGGCAAAGCCCTGGGGATGATCCAGGATGGCCTGGACGAGTGCTTTGACCAGATCGGAATTGGTGCCTCCCCTTTCATCCCACTGGCTGTTGACCTTGATTATTACCACGTCATTCTTGCCGATGATGCCAAGAGAGTCGTTTTGGGCATAGAAGGGCAGGCCGTGGCTCTGCATCAGCGCGATCAATCTCGTCACGGCATCATCGTTTCCTGTGGTGCCGGTTACCGCAAAGATGTCGGAGGGCTCCGGGAATTGCGAGCGCATTGGGGAAAGGTTGATCATGATACTATCTCCCTTGCCGGCTAAAGTCGCTTCGTCTCCCGACACCTTCGCCAAACCCGTGATGTTAAATGGACCGCCCATGACGAATAAAGTGAAGAGCAGGAGCAGCAGAAAGCCGACCAGGATCAGGCCTTTGCCTCTCGCAGCTGTCCCTGGCGAGCGGACGACCACGAGGAAAGGCAGAACGTAGGTTGCGAGCCAAAGGCCCCCGCTGGCTACTGAGGCCTGCTGGCAAGGGTAGATCATGCGGGTGGGCTTGCTGCCTGTCCGGAAGATAAACCAGAGAAGGCTGGCCAAGCCAAAGATAAAGAAGCTTTGCCGGGCTTTATGCATTAATTTCTTGATAGGATCCATGGGGGAGTCAAGGATTCCTATTGATTTCATTACTAATAATCGTTTGGATAGTAGGCCCCTCATCGACAGGGTTGGCGCGATAGTCTTCTCTGGGCGGACTGAATGTATCGACCACCACGGATGCCTCCAAAGCTACAGCAGAGTGCAGGGCGCCGGATGGGGCGTAGTAGCTGTCCCTCTGTCCCAGATCGCAACTCTTGCCATCCACGGCAATGCGGATCTTTCCTGAGACAACGTAGCCTGCCTGATCATGGGGATGGGCGTGGCTGGGAATTACTACACCATAGTCCAGATCAAACCGGCAAATCATCAGCTTCTCCCCGCTGACCAGGGTCCGACGAATCAGTCCGGGAGCCATCTCTACCGGTATGGCATCAGCATATTGAAAGAACAATTATTTAACCATAACAGCCTGCGGCCAGCACGCTTTGGCATTTTCCAGCTCGTCTGCTTCTCCCAGGATGAATTTGTCTACCATCTCTTTTGCCACGTCATCGGGATACTGCACCGGCGGATGCTTCATAGTGTAAGCGGATATGGCCAGAAGTGGCCCTCCCATCTTTCTGTCTTTGGCCAGCTTGCAGATTCTTATCGCATCAATGGAGCTTCCTGCGCTGTTGGGCGAGTCCTCCACGGAGAGACGCAGCTCGAGATTAATGGGCACATCTCCAAAGACCCTGCCTTCCATTCTCAGGAAGCAGACCTTGTTGTCTTTTTGCCAGGGCACATAGTCGGATGGGCCGATGTGTATATCATCATCGTTCAGGGGCACATCCAGAATAGACTGCACAGCTTCCGTCTTGCTGATCTTCTTGGATTTCAGCCTCTCCCGATTGAGCATATTCAGGAAATCGGTATTCCCGCCAATGTTGAGCTGGTAGGTTCTGTCCAGAACGCAGGCTCTGTCTTTGAAGAGCTGGGTGAGAGCGCGATGCACAATGGTGGCACCGATCTGAGATTTTATGTCGTCGCCAACAATTGGAACACCTGCCTCCTGGAACTTTTTGGCCCACGTTGGGTTGGAGGCGATGAAGACCGGCATGCAGTTAACAAAGCCGACACCTGCATCTAAGGCAGCTTGTGCATAAAAGCGCGTGGCCTCTTCCGATCCGACCGGCATATAATTTACCAGCACATCAGCGCGGCTCTCTACCAGCTCGCTTCTCACGTCGCAAGGCTTGTCATCAGCTACGACGAATCTCTTGTCCTCAGGATAATTAAGCATATGAGGAGCAACGCCGTCTAAAACCGGCCCCATCTTGACCTCGACGTTTTTGCGGGGAACATCAGGATAGAAAACCTTGGTGCAGTTGGGTGGCGCAAATATGGCCTGGCCTACGTCTTTTCCCACCTTTCGCACATCTATGTCGAAGGCCGCTACCACATCGATATCGCCAGCTCTGTAACCACATACATCATAATGCATAAGTCCGATGCATTCGTTCTCATCCGTATGTTTATAATATTCGATCCCCTGAATCAGGGAACTTGCGCAGTTTCCCAAGCCCGCGATTGCCAACCTTATCTTTTTCAACCTCTTTTCCCCTCCTGGGTCAAATGAAGCTCGGAGACCTGAATTCGGAGTCGCAGCTTCGTATAAATACAGGACATATATATGGCTTTGGCCTAATCTTTCACAGCAGGCGCCAGCATGGTGCAAAGCTTACGGGAAAGCTGCTCTTCCAGTTTTGCCCTGCCTGTATCGCTTTCCTCGTACTCTATTCTGTATGTTCTGGGAATATCCGTCAGGTATTTTGAGCCTTGCGGGTGAATAAGAATTGTCTCTTTTCCCAGGGTATGAGCAATGCCCAGGCCATACATCACCCCGCTGTCAGGTCCCGTGAGATCGGCAATGATCACTGCCGCGTGATTGAGTGAATGCCACATCTCACGTACCGCAGATCTACCGCCCCTGATGTCTTCTGCCTCAATAATAGGCAGGTTGTTGGCCCGGCTCGCATTTAGAATGGTTTCTTCATTTCCTCGCAGGTTCGCATCCTGGGGCAGGAGCAGAAGGAGCGTCCTTGCGCCTACCGGCTCGCCTGCCTGTCCAAATATAGGACGGGTGCGCATGAGGCTGAGCATCTTTTCCAGCCTTAGGAACTCCGAGTCGATATGCTCAGAGGCGACTATTTGCAAAGCAGCATGCCGATCCGAGGTGCTTTGCTCTATCAGGTTTGCCGGAATCTGGATGATAAATGCATCTGCGAAGCCGAACTCCCATTGGGCGCTATTGGCCGCCTGCTGGGGCGTCAGAGCGATATCAGGTTTATAAAAATAGCTGGCGATCCGATTCTCTATCCGAAACTGCGCCAGAATGGAGAGGCTATTTTTGTCCAGGATGACTACCATGCTACTGGGGAGCTGACTTCTGGCAATGCCCCTCTGCAAATGTCTCTCCATGGTCTTCGCGTCAACTATGGCCATGAACTCGTCTATCAGCTTATCTACCTTGGCAGAAAGCTCTGCCTCCATATCGCCGCTTCTCATCCGGGCTATGTCGTTAAGCATAAGCACACATCCAAATTTTTCCACATCCGCACGGCATGATTGCCTCGACCATAATAGTTTCTGACCAGCTCCCTCTCCTGGTAGCCAGCTTTTCTGTAAAGCTCTACTGCCCCCGGCTTATCTAAAGCGGCCTCAAGTCGGATCGCCTGGGCACCGTGTTGTGCCAAGGTCTCCCCTAAAGACTGGAGGAGATTGCTGCCGATGCCTTTCCTGCGGTAACCGGGATGGACGTCCAGGGTATAGACGGCACCTGCCTTTCCACTGGTATATCCCATGATGAAGCCTAATACTTTCTTCTCCGGCTCACAGGCCACCAGAGACACTGCATAGCGTATCAGGTAGGCGAACATCTTGGGCGGAAAAGCGGTCTCCTCCGGGAAACAGAGCCCCTCGATCTGCACGATCTGGGCCAGATCCCTGAGCTCAGCACTTCGGACATTCATTTCTTCTCTGGCACCTTACCTGAAACCTGTTTCAAGACATCACCATAGGCCCCGAAGACCTCCGGAATATCTATTGTGCCTATCACATCCACTACCCCTATGGCGGCGATGGCCCGGCCCTCTACTAATATGGGGGCCACAGACACAGAAATACCTCGATAAGCTCCCTCTTTCGGAGTGGTACGAATGCTCTTGCCGGTTCGAATAACCTCTTCCAGGACAGGTCCGCTGTATTCACTATCCAGAACCTTTCCCTTCTCCACCCGCACGCCGGGAAATCTCGCAGAGCGCATTGTAACGGGAAGCTGAACGATCTCATTGAAGGCGAGAGCGAGTTCAGCCAGATCCTCCGATTTAGCATCCTCTGATATCACGAGTCTTGGCATGCTGACGATATTGGGCCGCGATATCAAATAAATCCTGCCCTTGCAGTTTTTCTATGAGCTCTTAAGTCCCTTTCTCTTGAGCAGCCTGGCCTGGAAGCCATGGTACTTGGCAAAGCCTTCAGCATCCTTCTGGCTCAAGGTCTGGGAGTCGAAGGAGACCATGTCCTGAGCATAGAGTGCGTCGGGCGATTGGCGGCCTAGGGGAATGGCATTTCCGCAGTAGAGCTTCATCTTGACCGAGCCGTTGACCCTCTTTTGGGACTGATCCAGGAAGGCATTCAGATCAGGATAGAGCGGATCCTCCACCAGGCCCATATAGGCCAGCTCCGACCAGGCCTCATCCACCATGACCTTGAAACGAAGCTCAGCCCTGGATAAGACCAGACGTTCGAGGTCCTTATGGGCCGTGAGGATAATAGTTGCAGCAGGATGCTCATAGTTCTCGCGCGCCTTCAGGCCCAGCACCCTGTCCTCCACCATATCCGTCCTGCCCACGCCATGCTCGCCGCCCATCAAATTGAGCTTCTCAATCAGCTCAATGCCACCCATCTGCACGCCGTCCAAAGAGACGGGAACACCCTGGATAAATCCGATCTCCACTACCAGCGCCTTCTTGCTTGCATCCGGCATTTTGGTCCAGCCGTAGATCTCCTCGGGCGGCTCGAAGTAGGGGTCCTCAAGCTTTCCTCCCTCAATGGACCTAGACCAGATGTTCTCGTCTATCGACCAGGGCCGATCGCGGGTTACGGTAACTTCAATGCCGTGCTCGCGTGCATAATCTATCTCCCATTCGCGGGCTAAGTCCAGCTCCCGCATGGGTGCGATGACCCGGCAGTCTGTGGCCCGGAAGATGGCCTCGAAGCGCAGCTGGTCGTTGCCGCGACCGGTGCATCCGTGCGCCAGGTTCTTTATGCCTTTTTGCTTGGCGATCTCGACTGCTTTGATAGCGATCAGCGGCCGGGCAATGGCCGTTCCCAGAACATATCCCTCATAAGAGCCGTTGGCTTTGATGAGCGGAAAGATGTAGTCTTTTACGAACTCTTCTCTTGCATCTATGATGTAGTGCTCGTCCGCCAGCTGCTTTGCTCTGCGGTTTCCCCGCTCGATATCTGAGCGCGGCTGGCCGACATCCACCAGAACGGTGACTATTCTATCAAATCCATAGCGCTCTTTGAGGAGCGGAATACAAACAGATGTATCCAGGCCGCCGGAATAGGCCAGTACAACTTCAGACACTTCGCAACACCACTTTCGTACAAGAGGCAAGGTCAATTTAACCTTATCTCTTCCTGTAGCGATAACTCTATAACTGCCACGAAAAAGTAGGAGCATAATGACCCAGCTTATCAAGACGGCCGCGCTATCTGTGGACTATGATCGGGATCTTCGAGCCCTGCAGGCATCGGGCGCTCTGGCACGAATGATCCAGCCGGTTTTGAAGATGATAAACCAGAGGCTGGCGGAGGAAAAGCCTGCTCAAGTCAGGCTGAAGGATATCGTTGCCAGTACATGGCTTCCGCCCATTCCCAGTGGCCCCTTCCGTAGGCTTCTGGTCAATGAAGCACGGACAGCGATAGGCCGGCCGGTGCCTCAGACTCTCTCCATCGAGGTTACAAGACGCTGCGGGGCAAAATGCGATCACTGCCTGATAAAAGCGGGCGAGGGAGAGCTCTCTCGCGAGGACATTTTGCGCACCATCGACCAGGCCCTGGATATGGGCACCTGCATCGTCACCTTTACCGAAGGCGATCCCCTTTTGCGAGAGGATATCAACGAACTGATAAAGCACGTCGATCCGGAGAAGGCCGTAGTCAACCTCTTCACGCCTGGTCTGGACATGACCGTAGAGAAGGCGGTCAAGCTCAGAGAAGCCGGGCTTTATAATCTTATCATTGGCGTTTACAGCACCAATCCCGAGGAGCACGACCTGGTGAGGGGTGTAGTCGGATCTCATGCCAAGGCAATAGAAGCCATACAGATCGCTCTACAGACGGGATTGATGGTAACTATGTCCTGTCATATAAAGGCCGGTCAGGTGGACAGGATCTCGGATCTCTACGATTTGGCGGCAAAATTGGGTGTGCAAGAGCTGTCCATCTGGGAGGGCATGCCGAGGACTCCTGAGGAAAAGCTGACATTGATTGAGAAGGAGAAGATCATCGACCTCTACAAGAAGATCAACACAACGCCTGGCGGCCCGCGGCTTTTTGCCAATACCTATTTTGAGGGCCAATTGCTGGGCTGCATGGCTGGGAGAAGGTGGATGCATGTGGCAGTTGACGGCAGCGTCAGGGCCTGTCCCTATTTGCAGGAAAGCTATGCTAATATCAAGGACTCTTCCCTGAAAGATGCCTGGAAGGCACTACGTAGCTCTGGGCAGTTCGAGGGATTCGTCTGCCATTGCCCGGCCCAGGAAATCTTTGGCTAAGGCATTTTTTAATTTTTTCCATGGAAAATTATTAGTAGAGATATGCGCTTATCATATCTGAGGTAAGACATGGGTATCATCAGTAGCCTCAAGGAGAGCCTTGGGACCTGGATAAACAGGATATTTAAAAAAAAGAGGGCCAAGATCGGACTTTATGGCCCGCCTAATGCCGGAAAGACTACACTGGCCAACAGGATTCTGCACGACTGGAGTGAGGGGGAGAGCTTTGGAGAGGCTTCCCCTATTCCACATGAGACTCGCAGGGCCATGAGAAAGGAGGGCGTGGTGATCAACGCCAACGGATCGAGCATCGAGCTGGATATAGTCGATACACCAGGCATGGCCACAAAGGTTGATTTCAAGGAGTTCATGATCTATGGCCTTTCTGAGGTCGAGTCTAAGAAGAGGGCCAAGGAAGCCACGGAAGGCGTCATTGAAGCTATCAAATGGCTGGATGACTTGGACGGCGTGCTATTAGTTATGGACTCAACCGAAGATCCTTATACTCAGGTCAATGTGGTAGTGATTGGAAACATGGAAGCCCGGAAGCTTCCCCTCCTCATTGTGGCCAATAAGATGGATCTGCCCAACGCCTCGCCGGCCAGAATTAAGGCAGCTTTCCCTCAGCATGCCATGGTGCCCATCTCCGCCCTGGAAGGATCGAATATAGATAACCTTTATCAGGCGATAGCAGCTCATTTTGGGTGATCTTGATGAGAGAAGTGCAAATGGACCTCATTTCCGGGGAGAAGCTGGAGAAAATGACCTCCATGGAGAAGATTCGGCTCATCCTGGACAAGGTCAAGAACGGCAAGATTGTGGTTTTAGAATGCGGCCTGACCTCTGATGAGGAGGTGCGCCTCATCGAGATGACCATGACCGAGATTCGGGTGGACGAGTTCTCGGGAATAGAGATAGAGAGCTACCCTTCCAAGAAGGAAGGATCGTTTTTGGACAAGATATTTGGCAGAGCTCTGAAGGGCAGGATGACGGTCATCGGCCCTGCCAACCAGCTACGCACCATTGAGAAAGACAAATATCAGATCAGCACCAAGGTCTCCGTGGGGGACTAGATGCCCCATATCTGTGCCCGTTGTAGCAATGTCTTCGACTTAGGAGAGGATATCCTGAAGGGCTGCCCCAATTGCGGCTGGAAGAAGTTCATGTTCGTGAAAAAAGAGCAGCAGGATCAGAAGGCAGAGGTGCTACCGCCGAAGCCTATCATAAATCGGGCTATGGGTGTGCGGATACCGCCCAGGAGAAGGGAAAAAGAGCCGATGGCAATAGAACTCTCTATGCAAAGATCAACTCCTGGCGCGACACTTTCTCCATCGCTTTGCCTCCCTTTAAAGAAAAAGCTCGAGGATAACCATCAGTTAGATGATACCTCTCAAAGTGATGGCAAGCCGGAAGAGAAGGCTCTGGAGAGCGTCAAGATAACCGCACCTGGCACCTACGAGTTGAATCTGCCGTCTCTATTCGAGAGGGATGAACTGATTATGGCGGTCAAGGAAGGCACTTATTTTATTGATCTCGCATCTGTCTTTAAAAAAGGCAAGAAGGATTGAGAGATTTATCACTTATCTATTCTGATCTCAATTCCTTTCCAGTCCTGGCCCACTCCACGCAGAGACTCGGCCATAGATACTGCCACATTGCCGATAATCTCCTGGGTGAAGGCATTTAAATCGACAGCTTTTCCATCCACCTTCAGCGAAACATTCATTTTCTTCCTCTTTAAGCTCCGCCAAATATGGCAATGGGCGGGGTGTAGACGGAGGGGTTGGCAGAAATTGCCTGGGGCAGGGTAATGACAGAGCCGGCCTGGTTGGTTACATTGGTATTCTTAATGGCGAACATGGGTGTAACTGTAACCGGAGTGGGACCCTTGATCATGGACGTGCTCACATTGAGCAGTGCTTTCTTTCCCAGAGTGCTGAGATCGAGCACATTGCTTTTCAGGTTGCCTCCCAGAGAGGTCGGCGCAATAGTCGGCATTGTGGGCGATAGCCTGGGCAGAGAAACCGCCTCTATGCTCGGTTTTTTACCTAGTGTGCTCAAATCCAGAACATCGGCAGCGCTGGCCGTGACGGCAACGCTTGCCAGAAGAACCGTGACGACGAATAATGTAAGAATCAACTTCATTTCATGAACCTCCTTTCTCAAAAGGGTACTCAATCAGACCCCTTTTTTAGGTACGTGAGGTTTAACCATTTATTCCTTTTGCTTTCTAAGAGCCTCTTCTTTCAGGATCGAATCTATTGGGATCTAATCTATATATCGCCACGAGAGGATGGCCTATAGAGATTTGCGATTCGCTGACGGATTATATTTATATTATTCAATCAATTAGAAAAGCCTGGAAATCCAACTTTATAAGCGGATCAAAAAAGAGGTTTGCTGCCAGGTTTCCCTAGCAGTCAATGCCATCACAGGGCGCTTGGATTTTGTCGGGCACGGGATTCTCATGGAACTTTATGGTCTTCTCGGCCTCGAAGGTTCCTGTGAACATCTCGTGGGCCTTGATATCCTTGTAGAATATCTTGTGCCACTTGGCATCGGTGCCCCAGGTACCATTGAAGGAGTTCTTGGTCTCGAGACCAATGAGATGGGACGGAACATAGATCTCATTGCTGGCCGTCATGAGATATTCGACCTCCTCTGTGTCTCTTCCTGCTTCCTTGAGCCTCTTGATCAAGTCCTCCGGGCTGACATTTGCCATCGGCTGATAAGGCGTCGTGGAGGCAAAGAATGCAGTTTCATCCTTCTCCATCTCATTTACAGAGAACATCTCCTGAACATCAGCGCCGATGCCGCCGTAGAATGCCTTGGAATGCAGGTACTTGCCGCCGGTCAGAGGCGTCTCGCCAGCATAAGTCAGCTTAGTGGTCTCGTAGAGGTTGAGGCCAGACTTGTCGCCGCCGTTTACTGAGCTTACATTCCTCATGAGCTTCTCAGCATCCTGAGAGTAAGCATGCTCAGAGTCCAACTCCAAGTCGCCGTCGCCTGCCATGGTGTTGTAGTATTCAAGTGCGATCTTTTTGTCGATTATCGATGTGCTGACATCGATAATTCCCGTTCCAGACACTTTTTGTGCTTCACAGAACTGTTCATACTGAACTGGTGGCACCAGTGGTGGATTAGCTAGCACGGTGTTGCAGCCTCCTATAAGGGCAATTGCCAACACAACTACTATTACTATTACTCCCTTCATTTTATTTTCGCCCCCTTTTTTTTAAAGCGATTAATTTGAGCTATTTCGCCAAATAAGCGAGATTTAGCTTTCTATCAATATCTTACTTTTATATTATATAAATTTATCCTTCAAAACAGCCTAGATTGGGGCGACCTCCTTTCAGCCCCTGGAAGGAGTCTCAAAAGCATATGGTGCCAAGTATAGTAGATATGATATACTATGAATAATAAATACGCATCAATAGATCCAATACAATGGAATCAAATACAACAAGAGAGCATTGGATCAGTTATGTCCTCCTACCTGGAGCATCCGCATCTGTTGCCGCAAACCGTAGAAAAGCGACTCTTCCAGTTGGATTTGGCCGCCACGGCTCTCACGGCCTCCAGTCTTATAGTAGTACCTACGGGTCTGGGCAAGACCGTCATAGCACTCATGGTGTTGCTGGCTCGAATGGATAAGGGCCGGGTTCTTTTCCTGGCTCCTACCAAGCCACTGGTGGAGCAGCATGCTGTTTTCTTGCAGCGTGTGCTCAAAGACAGAGATCTCGTCTCCATGATGACCGGAGAGAATTCTCCGGAAAAAAGGATCGAATCTTGGGGGAAAAGCCGCATCGTTGTATCCACTCCACAGGTGATAGAAAACGATCTTCTCTCTCGAAGGATCGATCTTAAGGATGTATCCCTGGTGATATTCGACGAGGCGCACCGAGCAGTGGGAGGCTATGCTTATGTTTATATCGCCGATCGCTATCATCGCGAGGCGAAAAGCCCGCTGGTCCTGGGGATTACCGCCAGCCCGGGCAGCCAGAGCGAGAAGATCGCCGAGATATGCACCAACCTATCCATTGAGAAGATCCAGACCCGCACGGAAAATGATCCTGATGTCGCCCCATTTGTTCACGAGCGGGAGATCGAGTGGGTGAAGCTTACCGTTCCCAAAGAGCTTCTGCTTATCCGATCCGCCATCGAGGAGTTGCTAAAAAGCAGAATCGATGATCTGAACCTTTTAGGCATCAGTCCGGTCAGAATCGATGCCAAGTCCTCCAAGAAAGAGCTTCTCGGGTTGCAGGCTACCCTCATGTCCTCGGCCAAGACGCTGGCAAATAAATCTACATTTGCGGCCATTTCTCTCATGGCCGAGATTCTCAAATTGCATCATGCCGTTGAGCTGGCCGAGACGCAGGGACCGGATGCGCTGGCCAGATATTTTCAGAGGCTAGAAGGTGAAGCCCTCTCGCGTAGCGGTTCCAAAGCTTCCCGCAGGATAATGCAGGACCCCGGATTCTTGCAGGTTGTAGATGCCCTGCATAACCTGGAGGTGGAGCATCCTAAGCCCGCCGCCGTAAAGAGAATACTACGTGAGCAGATTGCTGCGAAGCCAGAGTCTCGCATCATGGTCTTTACCAACTATCGGGACACGGCCACATCTCTTCTCTCCTTCCTGAAAGATGAGCCCGCCATTCGGGCCGTGCGATTCGTGGGGCAGTCCAGCCGCGATGATGATCAAGGCCTCAGCCAAAAAAAGCAAGCCGAGATTTTGCAGAAATTTCGGGCAGGCGACTACAATGTCCTCATTGCCACCTCGGTGGGGGAGGAAGGAATCGATATTCCTGCCACGGATCTGGTTCTCTTTTATGAGCCGGTGCCCTCCGAGATTCGCAGCATTCAGCGCAAAGGCAGGACCGGCAGGGCAAGAGCTGGCCGAGTAGTAGTATTAATGGCCAAAGGTACGCGCGATGAGGCCTATCACTGGATATCGGAGCGCAAAGAAAAGAACATGAACCGGCAGATACGGGATCTGAGCGATCAGCCTCGGGAATCTATGCAGAAGGAGTTTTTGCCCCGGCAGCTGCAGATAACAGAGGATCCGGCCCATCTTGCAAAGATGGATGAAAGTGAAGTGCAAAAAGTTGGCAAAATTTCAGCAAAAATTTTTGTGGACTCAAGGGAGAGAGAGATGGCAAAGCTTCTGGAGTCTCTGGGCCTCGAAGTCACCGTCAAGAATCTGGAGGTGGGGGACTATGTGGTCAGTGATCGGGTGGCCATCGAACGCAAAACGGCACATGATTTTGTGGCTTCTATCATCGATCCAGAGAGAAACTTATTTCGGCAGATTGCGGATTTGGCCAGGACTTACGAGCGGCCGGTTTTGATTTTAGAGGGCAGGGATCTTTACACCACGCAGATGAATGCCGGATCTATTCGCGGAGCAATGATTTCCGTGGCTGTGGACTATGGCGTTCCCATCATTCCCACGGAAGACCGGAATGAAACGGTCGCGGTTATTGCCCAGCTGGCCCATAGAGAGATGCGAGAGGGGCGTGAGCCGAAGGTGCATGGCCACAAGACCGCCAGGACGCTTAAAGAGCAGCAAGAGTACTTGATATCGGCCATTTCCAGCGTGGGGCCAACGGTAGCCAAGAACCTGCTCAAGCACTTCGGATCCGTCGAGAAGATCATGACTGCCTCATCTGAGCAGCTGCAAGAGGTAGAACTGGTGGGGCCCAAGATCGCACAGCGCATTCGCGAGCTGGTGGGCGGGGACTACAAAGGGTAATGAGTTAAGCAACATCAACTTGCAAAGCCCCATCGGCATGAAGCTTTATATATCAAAAAGGGCACTTTAGAAAAGTTTGATGCGATTTGGTTTTATTGAGAAGACGGAGTGACATGTGGAAAGCTGAAGATTCATTGGAGCACTACGGGATAGAGAATTGGGGCAATGGCTATTTTTCAGTTAATGATAAAGGTAATATTATCATATTTCCCAACAAAGACCGGGCGAGGTTCGTGGATGTTATGGACCTCATCAAGGAGATCGAAAAATCCAGCGACCTGGAGTTTCCCGTGCTCCTCCGCTTCCCTCAGATCCTGGAGGATAGGATCAATGAGATCACAGGCGCATTTTTAGGCTCTATCGCCGAATTCTCCTACAAAGGCACCTATCAGCCCATCTTCCCCATGAAGGTCAATCAGAGAAAAGAGGTAATCGAGTACATCATCAAATACGGAGCCCGGCACGGGATCGGCCTGGAAGTGGGAACGAAAGCAGAGCTACTGGCAGCGCTATCCCTGGGCCTGCCCAAAGAGGCGCTCCTCATCTGCAACGGCTACAAGGACGAGGACTATCTGCGCCTGGCTCTGAGTATCCATAATGTAAATAATATAGTAATAGTTGTCGATCTCTTCGAGGAGATTTTTGATATTCTGAAGTATGCCGAGCAGATGGGCGTCACTCCCCGCGTGGGCATGAGGGTCAAGCTCTTTGCCCGCGGCTCCGGTCGCTGGGTGGAGTCGGGTGGCGAGTCGGCCAAGTTCGGCCTGTCCACCAGCGAGGCCTTGGAGTTGATGAAGATACTGCGGGAAAAGGGTATCATAGACAGCCTGAAGATGATTCACTTTCACATCGGCTCGCAGATCACAGATATCAGGACCATCAAAAACGCCATGAACGAGGCGGCTCGTATCTACGCCAAGGTACGCAAGATGGCCAATATCGAGTACCTGAACGTGGGTGGCGGCCTTTCTGTGGATTACAACGGCTCCAACACGGCCACTCCCTCCAGCGCCAACTACACTCTGCGCGAGTATGCCAATGATGTGGTCTACACCGTGCAAAAGATCTGCGATGACGAGGATGTCCCCTGCCCCACCATCGTCTCGGAGAGCGGGAGGGCCATCGCTGCCTACCACAGCCTGCTCATCTTCAAGATCATCGGTCGAAAGAATGTCAAGGACTCGCTACTCCGCACCCCCAAAGAGGAGGATCCCATTCAGATCGACGATCTGTGCAGCGCTTTCAAGGAGATCAACATCGACAACTACAAGGAGCACTATCACGACGCCTTGCAGTATCGGGACGAGCTTTATGACTCCTTCAACCTGGGCAATATCGGCCTTGAGGAGCGAGCCAAAGGCGAGACTCTCTTCGGAATGGTCTGCAAGAAGGCGGCATTCCTGGCCAAGCAGGCCGAGGACGAGTCAGATGAGTTTCAGGAGCTGAAGAAGCTGGTCAGTCAGAAGTACATCGGCAACTTCTCTCTCTTTCAGTCCGTGCCGGATATGTGGGGTGTGGAGCAGATCTTTCCCACCATCCCCCTGCATCGCTTGAACGAGATGCCCAGCGAGAGGGGGAGGATTGTAGATATCACCTGTGACTCGGACGGGGAGATCAAGCGCTATGCCGGGGACAGCGAGGGCCTGGAATACCTGGATATGCACACCCTTCGGGAGAACGAGGACTACTACCTGGGCATTTTCTTGCTTGGTGCCTACCAAGACACCCTGGGCGACTTTCACAACCTTCTGGGATGCGCTCACGAGGTGCATGTCATGGCTGACAGCGACGACTGGTACATCTGCCAGAAGGTGGAGGGCGACACCTGCCTGAAGCTCCTGGACTTCTTCAATTACGAGACCAAGGACTACATCTGGGAGATCATGGACCGCTGCGTGGACAAGCATTTGTGCATCCCTAAGAAAGAGCTGGAGCGGATCGAAGCACAGCTCAACCGGACACTGAAGGGCTATACCTACTTCATCACCAAGCCCAACGGGGTGAAGGGAAAGGAGAATGAGTTGGGATGCAGCGTACTCAAGAGCTGAAAAGAAGGGTTTTGCTCCTTTTTTCCCCATCTCTTCTGAATCGATTGTCCTATTACCTGGTTACAACCACATGCATTCGCCGAGGCTAAAACGTGATATAACGGCAAGATATGTATAACCTGCAAAGATGTCATCTTTTTTCCATCTTATTCTTGACAAGATCCAAATCACTCTTGTCTGCCTGGTTATTCCGTACTTTATGGAATGAATTTACGGCAATTGCCAGCTATTGATTTACTCGCATCGACTAAACAGGGAAAAGTGCTGTAGAATCCATCGCGCAACACGATATACCTTAAGATGTCGAAAGCATATTTATAAAATTGTGCTGGCCTCTTATATCAGCATGATTGAGTCCTATATTCAAGTGCATGTAACTTGCACCCATCCTTTTTTCTTTTCTAGCCAGCTTCAATCAGGCCCGAAATCGCTGTATGAAGCTCGAAAGAGAAATCGAAGAGGTGACCAACCAGCTTGCCCGCCAGTAGTTCAAGGTATCTTCTCGATAACCGCGTTTTCGTCGTATCAGTCAAGCACAGTTAAACATTTTGTGGTAGGATACATTCGAATTGAATCACACAACAGGTAAAGATATTTATACATGGGGGAGTTAGTAGAATCGGGAATACTTGGAGACGAATATATGAATCAACGCATGTTATTAATAATGAGCTGCTCAATATCGATTTTAATGGTTCTTTTGACCATAAGCAATGCGCAAGCAATATCCGGAACTGCTATTGTTGCGATTCGAACAGATAGTGCATTTGGTTTTGGGCATATCGGCGTTGGATTCCTAAATTCGAATGGTCATTATCTCTGCGGAGCAGTTGAAGGCAATGATATAGCACCTAATCCACTAAAATAGCACCTAATCCACTAAATATCCCTGCAGGGGAAAATAATGGAGCATGGACAGCAGATTGTAGCAATATTGAAGAAGTAAAACGCGAATTTATGTTACTGAGATACAACAGCATCAAAACAATACCTGTTAATCCTTCCGGTCCAATCAGTGCTGGGTCTTGGTTGCAAGATTTCCCAAATCGCGGCTATGATGTTACAAACAACAATTGTCTAACTGCTGTAGATCAAGTTCTAAGGGCATATGGTGTTAGAAATCTACCAAATCCTACGACTCCAAATGCATATTACAATAAAATTTCTGGGAAGATCTCTTCTCTTTATGATGTCCCTCCCTCTACGCCTTATGTTCCGTCCGGTTTAGATTCAGGCACAGCCGGAAAGTCCTACATTTACTCAACTAAGACAATTGATCCTAATAATTACAGGATGAAGTACATATTCGATTGGGGAGACGATACACCTCAAACAACGACTGCCTTGGTGAGATCCAATACAGCTGCAAGTGCATCTCATAGCTGGAGCGCAGCTGGCACTTATCTAGTCAAAGCAATGGCTATCAACACGGCCGGCGCCGCCTCAGCATGGTCAAACACATTTGCTGTGTCCATAACTCCTATACCACCACCCAATACACCATCTATTCCGTCAGGTTCGACTTCAGGCACAGCTGGAAAGTCCTACATTTTCTCCACTAAAGCAACCGATCCCAGCGGAAACCGGGTGAAGTACACTTTTGATTGGGGAGACGGTAAACCACAAAAAACGACTGGTTTAGTTGCCTCCGGTAAATCTGCGAGTGCTTCTCATATCTGGAGCGCAGCCGGGACTTATCTGGTCAAGGCGATGGCTACCAACAGCAAAGGTGAAACCTCTGAATGGTCAAATATCCTAACAGTCACTATTACTGCACAATGTAAATACGTCTCGAAATCTGAACTGGCAAGCTTGGTTAAGAGTAATTTTCCAAGCGGGACGACAAATGGTGGAGAGGATATTTGGGTTGTAGCTTATGCCGTGGCATGTGCTGAAAGTAGTAAATACACTTGTGCAGAAAACCTCAATTTACCTAAAGAGGACTCTATCGGACTTTGGCAAATTAATCTGGTCGCACATCCAGGTCGTGATCCGACTATAGGTTGTTATAAATAGATCTACGCATCATATGCTACATTGGGTGTAGCAAATGGGAAAGAGAGGTCCAAAACCGCGATTCTTGGACGTGGCATGTCCAAATGAGAAATGCAGTCTATTTGGTGT
>JANYKI010000092.1 GCA_025361645.1 Methanothrix sp. | reverse complement strand
CTCGATCTTAATGGCAGGATCGAGATCGATGGTCTGCCCCCTCTCGGCGGTGCTGAAAGGAATGTTCTTCTGATCTATCAGTGTCAGGAAGTTCTCGTAGGTTTGCGTCGTGTGCACCTGGCCGCTGTCCAGGACCTGCCCCACTGGGAAGTCATTGAGGATGGTTAACATGCCGCCTATGTGGTCCTCGTGCGGGTGGGTGGCCACAACTAGATCCAGGCTTGTGACCCCATGGCTACGCAAATAGGACTCCACTGTTTGCCCGGAGTCCTGGTCTCCTGCGTCGATGAGCACGCTCTTTCCAGCGAACTGGAGCAACTCAGAGTCACCCTGGCCCACGTCGATGAAGTGAACGGTGAGATTCTTGCTTGCGGATACTGCGGCTGCAGAGACGGCGATGATGAGAACCGAGAGCAAAGTTGCTTGCAGGATCCGCTTAAAATTGGGCTTTTTCATTTTCCTATTCCCTCTGGCATGCCCTATATCGGCCTGAGAATAAAGCGTTTGAGCTTCAAATCTCAAGAGAGATGCGATCCAGGAACCTCAAAGTTGATATCATTTCAGCGTGCAATGACTCTCAGAAGGGAATACCATGGCCGAGAAAGAGATGAGAAACTTCGCCCTGCGGGACGAGAACGGCAATGAGATCGGAGTTTTCACGGGCAAAGCGCCCCGCCAGGCGGCCCTGAAAGCGGCCAACCGGGGCTACACGGACATCAAACTCCGCGAGCGGGGCACGAAGAAGCTGCACGTATTCACAGGCGAGAGGGTGCAGGTGGACAAGCCCAAGGGCGCGCCGGCCTGGATGCCAGACAAGATCTGGAAGCCCGTTGTCAAGAAAGTAGGCACCGAGACGCTGGAGTAGCGCTGAAGCCTCGCGTTTAGCGTTTTTGAAGCAGAAGATCTGATGTCGGGAGAACGTCCTGCTGGCGGGGAAGATCCGGCGAATCCCTTACCGCCTCCAGCACCTTTTTCGCAGCCGAGCACCTCTCCGCTCTGGAGATATCTGCCGCCATCCGCTCCAGGTCCTCGACGTTGATTTGGCCCATCTTGAACTTGGTGACAAGAATGCCGGTCATGACGGCATCGCTATGCTTCGCTTTCTTAGCCAATTTTGCCCAATCTCCCATCTCAGATTGTTGAATAAGGTATTAACCTCCTCGCTCCAGCGCGCTGCTAAATCCAGAATTTTAATGATGATATTACACGCAAGTGTCTATTAATATTGGGGGATGCATCTTAGGGTCTGGAGTGCAAAAATGAGACTTAGAGTAATCAGCGCCAGAAATGAGATCCCTAATTTGAATCCAAATGAGAAGACAGTTCACCTGGCCTTCAGGGCCAGCAATGTAGATTTCCTTAACTTGATGCAAAGATGTCCCAGGCTGAGAATGATTCAGGTTCCGCCATCCTACCGCAAGACCATGTCCAATGCTATCCAGGTATTCCTGGACATGCAGGGCATTGATATGCTGGAAGGCGACGTGTGGGGCCACAGAAAGGATCTGGATGAGTACTTCACCGTGGAAGACGCCACGCTTGAGGAGATTCGCGCCCTGGCAGCCTGCGGTGCATCCGCAGACGATGTGGCCAATCAGATTCAGAGGAAGGCCAGAATCGGCTCAGAACTGATCAAGTACATCGCCAAGACCAAGATTACCGCTTGAGCCCGGACGCCAGTCCGGCTCAATTATCCATCTATTTTCCGTCCTGGCAGATCCCGACCGCCAACTACAAATAACTATAATGATTATGTAGATAGTTTGCCGCTTCGTGCCATTGAATAGGGTGGCGGGCGTGCCGTGGGCTTAACGTATCCAATGATGCTCTGATGACAAGGGCCTTTGCTCCTCCGTGGAGCAGTATGCAGCCAGCTCCTAAAGGCTGGCTGGTCTTGATCCCTTGGTACAGGAGATGCATGCCGTCGTGGCACTGCATTTGGCTCCGGGCCTGTGAGTCTGATATTTCGGCGGGCTGAAAAAGTTGCGCGCTGTAACTGGCGCAGTAATCCGCTGGATCTCACGCTAATACACGGTCGGGGCATGAAACGGCACAAGTCAAGCCAAAGGCGAGAGGGCGGGCAAAAGGCCCCATGAAAAGGGTTCCCGTAAAACGGATGCTGTGTGAGATTCCAGCGCTTATGCTGCCTTCGAGCCCCGGTTTAATGTCGAGCTTCGGGCAGGGTCAGGCCGTCACTTCGCGGTGATAGGCTCCTCCTAAAAGGGCGCTGTGGATCGGCGCTGGCCCGCCTGGGACTTGATATCTTATTCTCTTTGGTTATTTCTTCTTGGTGGAGATGATCTTTTCTAACTTGAAGCGAAAGCCTTTTATCTCGGCAATTGACGTATAGTGTATTGGCGAAAGTCGATGGCTATTTTTCCCTCCTACATCCAATTGACTTTCTCCTCCCT
>JANYKI010000084.1 GCA_025361645.1 Methanothrix sp. | reverse complement strand
CGATTCTTTTGGTGCTCTCGCCTCTCTTTTTGGCCCGAATGATATATCTGATCTTCCTCTCTGTTAGCTTTACAACTTTATTCTTCTTTCCCATGCCCCATTGATGGGTATATAAAGTCAAAGGTTTCGGGACTACACAGTTAGTGATCCAGTTTTTCAAAATGCTGCAAGAAGATACTTATAGAATAAAACCCAACAATATGCATCAGGCGAACGGAATGAATCCATTTTAAGATGAGGAGGTTTTGAGAACGGATCAGAATTTAGCTCAAGCTCATGATGCCGAGCTGGACTGTGTGGGCCTCTTTTGCCCCATGCCCATCGCGAGGACCAAGGAAGAGATTGAGAACATAGAGGTGGGGCAGATCTTGAAAGTAGAAGCGGACGATCCAGCCGCCGAGGAAGACATCTCCCGCTGGGCCAAGCGAGCAGGCCATGAGGTCCTCCGGCTGGAGAAGTCCGGAAATATCATCACCTTCTGGATAAGAAGGAAGAAGTAAGAGCACGGAAAATAGTGAATGGTGGAGATATTATTATGAGCAAGATCCTATACGTTCAGACCAGCGGCCTGGATACGCCGGAAAGACTTTACGCGCCCTTTATCCTGGGCATGACGGCTCAGGCGATGGATGTGGAAGCCTCTATCTTCTTCATGATCAAAGGCATAACCGCCATGAAGAAAGGCGAGGCGGAGAAGATCAAGATAGGAAGCTTTCCTTCTCTCAAAGAGGTTATCGATCAGGCCCTCGCCTCCGGCGTGAAGATGTACATCTGCGAGCAGAGCACACAGCTCCTTGGCATGGCTCGGGGCGACTTCATACCCGAGGCAAAAATTGCCGGAGCCGGAACATTAAATGACCTGGCGCTGGATGCAGACTCGACCATCAGCTTCTAGATATATTATAATAATAGGGATCTGATATGTGCAAAATTAATCTAGACTACCAGTCTGCGTCTCCCCTGGACCCAAGGGTTGCCGAATTTGCAGAGCGCTTTCTTTCCAGCGATTTTGGAAATCCTTCGGCTCTGCATTCCCGGGGCCTGGCGGCAAAGACGGCTCTTGAGGAGGCGCGGGCAAAAGTGGCGGAGCTGATAAATGCAGAAAGCCCGGAGAGCATCGTCTTCACAGCAGGTGTCACCGAGGCCAACAACCTGGCTGTTCGGGGAGCTGCTCTACGAAGCGCCGCTAAAGGCAAAAAGCTGCTGGCAAGCCTTATTGAGCACATCTCCGTGCTTAATCCCATGAAAGATCTGTTGAAGGGCGGCTTTGACCTTACCCTGGTTCCGGTGGACAGCATGGGCATTATCGATCTGGCGGCCCTGGAGGGACTGCTTTCTAAGGAGACCGTCCTCACATCGGTGATGTATGCCAACAGCGAGATTGGGACCATTCAGCCCATAAAAGAGGTGAGTGATCTTGTGCACGAGAAAGGGCAGTTTCTGCACGTGGACGGCGCTGCTGCCGCGGGCAAGATCCCTATCGATGTGCAAAAAGACGGCATCGATCTGCTCACCCTTTCCTCGAACGATCTTTACGGTCCCCAGGGGGCGGGCGCGCTGTACGTGCGTCCGGGCGTTCGCATTCAACCGGTGCTTTTCGGCGGCGGTCAGGAAAAGGGCCAGCGGCCCGGTACCGAAAATCTCTATGCTCTGGCGGGATTTGGCGAAGCCGCCCGGCTGGCTAAGCTGGAGAAGGCAGAAGAAAGCCTGCGTTTGCAGGCCATCCGGGATGGTCTGATCAAGGAGATCCTCAAGATAGAGGAGTCGTACCTCACCGGTCATCCCACGAAGCGGCTCCCGCATCATGCCAGCTTCCGCTTCAGCCGCATTGAGGGGGAGAGCATTCTCCTCACCATGGATGCCATGTTCAACATTCAGGTATCCACGGGATCGGCCTGCTCCTCACGTACTTTGGAGCCCTCCCATGTGCTTTTGGCCATAGGCTTAAGACATGAGCAGGCGCATGGCTCCATGGTCATGACGTTAGGACCGGAAAACAATCCTGACCAGATAGCTGCAATCATCCATGCGACGAAAAAGACAGTAGAACGGCTGAGGGCTCTCTCTCCTCTCTAAAAGGTGAAAACAAAATGGCACAGATTGGTTACTCCAAGAAAGTTATGGAACACTTCATGAACCCTCGGAATGTGGGGGTGATCGAGAACCCGGACGGATACGGACAGGTGGGCAATCCCGTCTGCGGCGATCTCATGGAGATATTCATCACCGTCAAGGAAGACAAAATAGACGACATCAAATTCAGGACCTTCGGCTGCGGCTCAGCCATAGCCGTCTCCAGCATGGTCACAGAGATGGCCAAGGGAAAGACTCTGGACGAGGCCATGTTGATCACCAGAAAGGATGTGGCAGAGGAGCTGGGCGGGCTGCCGCCCCAGAAGATGCACTGCTCCAACCTGGGCGCTGACGCGCTGCATGCGGCCATCAAGAATTACTGGGTGAAGATCGGCAAGATCAAGCAGGAGGAAGTCAAGGAGGAGAGTCACGAGGGCGAAGGGGGAGAGAGCTGCGGGACGTGAGTGAGGCCGGACGCAATTCTTTTTTTAGAGGTCGATATGCTCTTTTTGCAGCATATTCAAATGAGCTTTCCATCGATCTCTACTAGCCAAAAGACGACCGCCCAGCAGTCTCCTGCGCGCGCGTGTGCCTGCGAGCGCACGTGGCCGCTCGGGCGGGCCTGCAGGCGCTGGAAGGGGCGGCAGTAGCTACAGGGTTGTGCAGGTCTTGCATCAAAGAGGCTACCCAGCACCACCCTGGAAGAATTCCCTATTTGCATTTGAAGTCCGAGTACATCTCTAGAAATTTCTCAAGACTTATCTCCAGATCTTCCCTGATGATCTTACGCAGAAGTCCTTTGGGCACTTCCTTATTCGCGTGGATTGGAACTGTGGTCACTCGTCCATCTTCAGATCTGAGCCACACATGAGATCCCTTCGTCCGTATGACAACGAATCCGAAAGCCTTCAGGAATCTCAAGAGTTCCTGGGCGTCAATCACAGGTATTGAGGTTCTCCATCTTTGTCTCTTCCAGACACATCTCAATGACCTCTGTTATGTTCTTCATGGCATCATCTATGCTCTCGCCCCAGGAGTGACAGCCCTTGAAAAGAGGACAGCTAACTATGTATTGGCCGTCTTCATCGATTTCGATAAGAATGGGCAAATGCAGCTTTTCCATTAGTGTATCAACCATTCCACTCCTTTGACCTGCAAACTTAAATGCATTTCGCAATAGTTGACTTCGCTGCTCCGGCGACCGGCGTACAATGGCATTTTCATAAGTAGTGCAACCGTGGCTATGTAGCCAAAGTGTCATCCGTCGCAGTCTCCTGCGCGCGCGTGTACCTGCGGGTGCACGTGGCCGCTCGGGCGGGCCCGCCCAGGCTGCAACTTGCCTCAATTCCGTTCCTCACCGCCGCCTAAGATTTCCAAAGAGCCTCATCGGCAAGGATCTGATCGATCTCTTCTAGAATTGGCCGAATTTGCTTTTGCAGAATATCCCAAAGTATCTCCTCGTCAAGGCCGAAGTACCTGTGAACGGAGATATCTCTCATCCCCGCCATCTTGCGCCACGGAACTTTAGGATAACGTTCTCTTACTACGGAAGGGATGTGTTTGGCGGCTTCGCCTAGGACTACAAGATTAAAAATTACCGCATCGTATGTTCTTTCATCTGCAGCGAACTGATCAGAGTCAATATCCTCAGTATAACGCAGTATCTTCTCGCATGAGGTCTGCATATCCTCAAGAAACAGCAGGTAATCCCTGGACATAGAAGGCCTCACTCTCGATTTGTGTCTTGAGCCTGGGCCGGATGGATTTGCGGGTGACCAGATCTATATGACGGCCCAATAGATCCTCAAGGAAGAACTTGAGATCCATGTACCCGTTGAAGGTGGCGGGGCCCAGGAACTCAACCAGGAGGTCTACATCGCTATCTGGTCGGGCCTCATCACGGGCAACGGATCCGAAGACTGCCAGAGTCTTTACCCCCATACGAGTCAGCTCATCTCTATGGACGGCTAGCTCCTGCAGGATCTCTGATCTTCTCATGGTCCTCCAAATGATTGCTATGAGGATTTTTGATATAAAGATCTTTTGAAGTTCATATGATTATGAAAAAAAAGCTCGCTGAGCCAGTCTCCCGCGCGTGCGTGTGGCTGCGGGCGCACGTGGCCGCTCGGGCGGGCCAGGCTGCGCTTGCGGAGCCGGCCCTCGGACAAAGCCGCTGTCCTTAGAGAGATTTAATTATGTTTGGACACACAATGCTTTGTAGAGATGAGTCGATGATCAAAGCTAAACTTGATGGTAATATGCTTCCCATCCCCACGAATATCATCCAACAAGCTGGTCTGAAGGATGGAGATGAGGTGGAAGTGAGGCTTGAAGACGGAAATGTGGTAATTACGCCGATAATTGCCAACATCCAATTCAAGAAGGAATTGAGAGGCTGCGTTGAGAGTTCGAAGATCGATCCTCTTGAGATAAAGAAAATATGGAACGCCTGATCTTCATAGACTCCAACATTTGGTGTTACTACTTCGATCGATCAGCTCAGGAGCACAATATCGTTTCAGATAAGCTGGAAAAAGCCCTTGAAGGCAGAGTGGCTATAAATACTGTGATTGAAATGGAGGTGGCGCATTACCTCATCAAGAACCTGGGGCTTGAGGGAAAAAGAAAGATGGACACATTCCTCTCTTACCCAATGGTGGTTGTGAACTTCGACCAATATCTGGCCAGAAAATCGATCGAATATCTTGCAAGGTATTCACAAACTGGAATTGGCGGTCGAGATGCGACCATCCTCGCTTCGATGGAAGAACTTGTTATCAATACGCTCATGACTCACGATCGGGCTTTCAAAAGGATAGATTTCATAGAGATCATAGATCCAGTCGATTGATCGAATTCATAATGCGTATAGGCTTCGCCCATGTCTTTCTTAGTAGTCGGAATCGTAGCGAGGCGGCGAGAGTGGCCGCGACATTTCACAATCATATCTCCCGCGCGCGTGTACCTGCGGGCGCACGGTGGCCGCTTCAGGCGGGGCCCGCGAGCGCGGGAAGGGCCGTAGGAGACGCAAAGTTATGTAGTGCTTGCCTCAAAATTGCTGTAAGCATGGTCTTTAACTAGAATGAAGGTCCACATTTGATGGAAAAGATATGCAGACATTTACAGCCGTCATCCACCGAGAAGAGGACATGTTTGTTGCCGAGTGTCCTGAAGTAGGAACTGCGAGTCAGGGGGCAACTATCGAGGAAGCGGCTCTGAACCTCAAAGAGGCGACGCAACTTTACTTGGAAGAGTTTCCTATCTGCATCTAAAGTCCGAGTACATCTCAAGAGTTCCTGGGCGTCAATTACAGGTATTGAGGTTCTCCATCTTTGTCTCTTCCAGACACATCTCGATGACCTCTGTTATGTTCTTCATGGCATCATCTATGCTCTCGCCCCAGGAGTGACAGCCCTTGAATAGAGGGCAGCTAACTATGTATAAGCCGTCTTCATCGATTTCAATAAGAATAGGCAAATGCAGCTTTTCCATTAGTGTATCAACCATTACACTCCTTTGACCTGCAAACTTAAATGCATTTCGCAATAGTTGACTTCGCTGCTCCGGCGACCGGCGTACAATGGCATTTTCATAAGTAGTGCAACCGTGGCTATGTAGCCAAAGTGTCATCCCTCGCAGTCTCCCGCGCGCGTGTGCCTGCGGTCGCACGTGGCCGCTTGGGGCGGGGGCCGCATGCGACGTAGCACTGCTTCATTCATCGTTTGGCAAGTTCAACTCCGCCTTGAAATATAGCGAGAACGTCTCGTTCATAATCCTCATTCTTGCAGGACGCTCTCGATCCGAAAAAGCCCCTTCACCTCTTTGATCTCAATTTTTGCATCCAGGAAATGCCCGACCGTCCAGATGTTGGTCCTGGCGTGCAGAGAAATCTCTCGCACCGTGCAGCTTCCCCCCGCCAGGGCCAGATAGGGAATGAGCTGGTCGGCCAGGTGCACATCCACACGGGCGGGGGATTTTAGCTCAATAATCAGCTCCTCTGCCGCCCTTCTGCCCACTTTTTCCGCCGGCAGCCCCCTCTCGCCAAGACTACTCGCCCCTTTGCAGCCGGACCAAAGAGTGATGCCGCTTCCTAAGGAAGGCAGGCGTAGAGCCTCACGAGATATTTGAGCGGAAAAGCCTGCCTGCTGTAGCGCCTCTGCCGCCGAGTCGGCCTGCCTGGCAGCCACGTGTTCGGGCAGACTTGAGCAGTGAGACACTCCCTGCACAGTATTCTGTATATTCTGAATAATCTGCCCGGTATCACAAGCCATACTTTCCAGATGAGAGGCCTTCAGCTTTGCCGGCTCTACCTCTAAGAGCACCTCGCCCTGGCCTCGGGGATAGTATCCTCTCTGCAAAACCTCCAGGCTCACCCTGGCCCCAAAAGAGGATAGAGCAGGCAAAAATACATTTTTAAAATAGTCAACAGCAGGAGACCATTGCACATCCGTTCCTCCAATAATTTGCAAAGAAGAATGGGCATCGGCCCGGAGAAGGGCGGGCAAAAGGCACTGCATGAGCAATGTCACGCTGCCGGCAGTTCCAATCTCCACCCTGTGCCTGCCGCCCCGAATCTCTCCCGGTGTAAAAATGATCTCGGAAGATCCGGGCGTTGCTCCCGATGTCCTGGCATCGCAAATAGCGGCTAATGCCATTATGGCCCGGGCATGCTGTGCCGCCAGGCCGGGTTTGGACCGGCCCTGCCGGATCCTGGTTATATGAACGGGCTTTCCCGTCACGGCAGAGAGAGCCACGGCTGTGCGCACGATCTGGCCGCCGCCTTCTCCAAAGGAACCGTCTATCTCGATCATCAATCGAATCCTTCATTTAGGCTTGAAGCCGCTCACCTTTACGCTGGATATGCAGCCTTCAACTTTTTTGATCTCTTCGGCAGATCCATCCAAACTCTTTAGAATCGCCTGACCGGTAGGATCATTGGTCATGCAGTCCAGGGGAAAGATGGACTCCTGTATTACAGAGACGTCTTTGAATCCCGCAGACTTTATGGCGTCCAGATACTTATCCTTTGGGAGGGCTCCCGCGATGCATCCCACGTAAGCCTTAATCGATTGCTTGACGAAATCAGGCAGTCCTTTCAAAAGGACGATATCCGAGACCATCAGTCTGCCGCCGGGCTTGAGGACTCTGAACGCCTCCTGGAAGGCCTTCTCCTTATCCGGCACCAGGTTGATGACGCAGTTAGAGATGATGACATCGACAGAATTATCCTCCACGGGCAGGGCCTCGATCTCACCAAATCGAAACTCCACATTGCTGTAGGCACCTTTGACAGCATTGGCTCTTGCCCGCGCCACCATCTCCTCAGTCATATCGACGCCGATGACCTTGCCCCGCGGCCCGACTATCTTCGATGCCAAAAAGCAATCAAATCCGGCTCCGGATCCCAGGTCCAGGACGGTCTCACCCTTTTTTAAGGAGGCAAATGCAATCGGGTTTCCGCAGCCTAGCCCCAGGTTCGATCCTTCGGGCACGGCCTCTATCTGCTCATCGGTGTAACCGACCTTCTTGCTGATCTGCTGGGGCTTAACCGATCCACAGCAGCCTGACGAACAGCAGGATCCCGCGTTCTTTGCCACACGCGAGTAGCTCTCTTTTACCGCATTCTTCAGCTCTTGATCATTCATCTTTTCCACCTGCCGATTCCTTAAAAGCCTCGTTTATTACCGGACCCAGCCGGGACTTGACCATGCCTTCCAGCTCTTCCACCTTGATCAAAGATAGGCAGCAGACCTTGCCGTCTTTCTCCAGGCTAAGCAAAGCCAGCTTGTCTCCCGGCTTAATCTTTGCTCTCTCTCGGATCTCTTTGGGGAGTACCATCTGTCCTCTCTCGTCAATGGTTACAATCGACTCTACTGTGCAACTGCTTATCTCACGAGAGGGGCAGCAGGATTCATTCTCATCTTTTGTGGTCACTTTTGCGCCTCATGCCATTATAGCAATTGCGTAGTTTTCTGAGAATATAAGCTTTTCTGAAATATCAGAAAAATCGGATAAAACTGTATTAGCATGATGGGAAAAAGTGTAGATGGCAAAAGCCAAGCAGTTCCGGTCAATTAAGGGATAAATCCTCGTTTTCTATCGATGATCTTCAGTCCTTCGAACCATAGAACGCTCGCTATCCCTGCCATGAAACAAATGGCGATATCGATGAGATGCAGATGGGCAAAGCCGAATAGTTCTGTGATGAAGGGAACATAGATTACCAATGCCAGGAAAGCAATGGCTCCTCCCACTACCCACCAGATAGCGGGATTAGGAGTGCTCATGGTCTCCAAGATCGTCCGGGACCAAGACCTATTTGCCAGTATCAGGCTGAGGTTGGCAATGACGAGCGTAGTATAAGTCATGGCTCTAGCCTCAGACTCACCCTGACCACGATAAAGTGAAACGGCGAAGACTGCCAGGACTATGATCAGAACACTAACGCCCTGAAGCAAGCTGAGGCCCAATGTGCGCCGGCTAAACAGAGGCTTATTCGGGTCGCGTGGCTGTCGCAGCATTACATCTTTTTCCTCGGGTTCAGCCTCAAAAGCAATTGAGCAGGCGGGATCGATGATGAGCTCAAGGAATACCACATGAATCGGGAAAAAGATTAACGGCCACTCCAGGAGCACGGGAATAAGCGACATGCCTGCGATAGGCACATGGATGGCCAGGATATAGGCCATGGCCTTTTTGATATTGTCGAAGATCCTGCGGCCTAGCCTCACCGCTTTGACTATTGACGAGAAGTCGTCGTCCAAGAGCACCAGAGATGCCGCCTCGCGGGCCACATCCGTACCCCTCTTACCCATGGCGATTCCAATATTAGCGGCTTTGAGGGCGGGCGCATCGTTCACGCCGTCGCCGGTCATAGCCACGACCTCTCCGTTAGCCTTTAAAGCCAAGACCAGCCTCAGCTTCTGCTCCGGCATAACCCGGGAGAAGATGCAGATATTTCGGACTTGATTCTGAAGTTCCTGATCGCTCAATTTCTCTAACTCGGGTCCTGTAATTACCTGATCTGAGGGAAATC
>JANYKI010000070.1 GCA_025361645.1 Methanothrix sp. | reverse complement strand
TCTGAACTGGAGATGAGCAAGTCCTTGGTCAGGCAGTACGTCGAAATAATCGAAGGTCTGCCTGAGATGAAGGTGGGATAGAAAAGATGATATTCAAGGAAATCGCTAACATGGAGAGTGTAGGGGTCATTTGTCACTATTGATAAATACTGGTTTACAATTCACTGATCGCGATTAGTCTGCATCAGTAAAAGCAAATAGAAACTCCACAATCCGTCGCGCACCTTCGGGATTTTGAGCTGGAAAGTAACCCTATCTTGTGGTTTAATGGATACCGAAAAATTAAATGGTGGCTTGCGGGTTACATACACTATTTAGATATGGGATCATCCCTATATCCTAGCTTCTTGGCTTTGGCGAAGGCTTCGTTGGCCTCTGTATCGCAGTTTAGGGTTTTCAGAGCTTTGCCTTTATTGTACCATGCGTTTGCATCTTGAGGATTAATTTCGATGACTCTTCCATAGGCCTCGATTGCTTCATCAAGTTTGCCTAGCTCATAGAGAGCAGCACCGTTGCTGTTCCATGCTTCTACTAATTGAGGATTAATCTCGAGGGCCTTTTTGTAGGCCTCGATTGCTTCATCAAGTTTGCCTAGCTTATAGAGAGCAGTACCTTCATTGTACCATGCATTGGCATCTCGAGGATTAATCTCGAGGGCCTTTTTGTAGGCCTCGATTGCTTCATCAAGTTTGCCTAGCTCATAGAGAGCGGTCCCTTTATTGTACCATGGTTTGGCAGCGTTGGGATCCAGCTCAATGGCCTTATCATAAGCTTTGATTGCCTCATCGAGTTTGCCTAGGCTATAGAGTATTTTGCCTCTATTGTTCCATGTCCTGGCATCGTGAGGATTAATCTCGATGACTCTTTCATAGACCTTGAGTGCCTCATCATATTTGCCTTGATGATAGAGAGTAGAACCTGTTAATTCCCATGCCTTGGCATCTTGAGGATCGATCTCGATGGCCTTTTCGTAACGCTTTCGAGCCTCGTCTAAATCATATCGGTAAAGTTGGTTGTTGTCGATATCGTCTCGATAATTACGATATTTCTTTGCATGTGGAGAATATTCGATTTTATATACATAGGGTCCTATGAATGAACCTGTTCTTCGTTCTTTATGCCTAAAATATACCGCTGCAGAAACACCTATTAGTATTAGCATTATGCCCAATGTAAAATATAAATTGTTCATAATAATAAAAATTATTTGATCAAATGATACAGGCTTAAACATTTGATACATGACAAATATTACGCCTAATGTAATATATAATATCGACAAAATATAATAATATTTATTTTTTCTTCTTTCAACATGAACAATCTTTATGCGTCTCGAAGCATATTCAATATCGGATGCTGTTACCTCTATAACATTATCTCCTGGTACGTACTTATTTTCCTTAACCGTTTCCTCAACGATGTTGGCATAATTTTCTTTCAATTCAGAAAGACGATTTTTTCCACCCTCCGTATAAATTAATTTTATATTATTATTCATTTATTTAATCCTCTTTTTTCTTTTACGATTTGAACGACATATACGATAGATGCTGCAAAAAAACCGAACCCAAAGGCCCATTTCCCCCATGTTGTACCCAAATTACTGCCCCCTGCTCCTACAAGAGCTGCACAAAGAAATTCAGCTATCCGAGTTACTAATATCACCGAGGGCTTTTCGGGTGGTAAAATGGCTCCGAATATGTAATGAGCTGCTGTGGTAACGTGTTCGTGCGTTATTTCAAGGGGAGAATTAGATAACATGGAGCACTTCCCTATTGTTTCTGCACGCTGCAACAATGAATTGGCAAAATCGTTTACTGAATTTTTATAGTGGGCAGACCCGGACGGTGTAAAACCATAATCCTTTTCTAAATTAATTCTAATATCTATTATATTTTTCCGGTCATTCATGGTATTGACCTTTTTTCATCCTGTTTTTACCACATACTCCGAGACTATATAATCATTTCTTATGGCATCTCTAATTTGGCGTGGCGGCCTTCATCTAGGATCTTCAACATTTGGAAAATTGGGGCCCCAATATTCTCTTATATTTAAGATGTTTAAAGAAATTGTTTGTGTATTTTCGGTACGCATTCTTTCGTCCGTCTATGAAATGTCTCAGTGGAAGGTGATTCTTGCGGTGTATGGGATTGCTTCCATCGTAGTGGTTTCGTTTTTGTAGTTTTATCTTTTTCTGCGTGTTACACGCACTATTCTTATGCAACCTCCCTGGATCGCATAAGTAGCCAGCACAATTTTATAAATATGCTTTCGACCTCAAACCCACTTGATGTTGCGCTCCGGATTATACAGCACTTTTCCATTTTAGCCGATGCAGGTCAATCGACTGTAGGCAATTGTCGAAGATTCATTCCATAAAGTATGGAACAGTCTGATAGGCAAAAGTGATTTTGGCCCGGTCTAGAAAAGAATGGGAAAACGAGGAAATTTTCGCATGTTGTACATACTCCCCCCAGTTAAGAGGCGCGAAAACCGGTGGCTCCCCTACGCAAGAGCCCTGACATCTGGCGGCGGGAGTCTTATGCCGCCCGTAATCTCGAGGGGGCGCAGGCCAGGAAGCTGCAAGACCCCCGTGCTCTCATCGCGCCATCCGGCCCTGGCCCAAGGCCTGGGCATTTCTCCGGTCCTCTGCCCCGCGAGAGAGGCGCTCGCGCCAGTCACGAGCTGCTTACAGAAGAGTCTTTTTGTCTCAATCTCCGCCCCAGCAGCTCTTTTTCTTTTCCAGCCTTTCCAGGAGATCGCACAGCTTGTTGGCGCTCGCGACAACCGTCTTCCTGCCGATGCGGTCTTCCGCAGCAGGCCGCACGGCAATGCCTCCGAAGTGGGCATCGTCCCCTACTACGACCATGCCGTGGATGTGCATCCAGGCGTGCACCGTCTCCAGTGTCTTTTCCTGGCCGCCGTTTCGAGACCCGCCTACGGTGATGGCGCAGCCGACTTTATCCTTAAGATGAGAGCCCTGCCGGCGTAGGGGAATGGTTCTGTCGAAGACGGCCTTTAGCTGAGCAGTGACGCTTCCGAAATAGACCGGCGAGGCCACGATGATGCCGTCTGCTCTCTCCAGCAAGGGAAGGATTTGCGTCATATCGTCCTCTTTGGGACAGGATTTTCCTTTGCTGCAATCGCCGCAGTCATTGCAAAAATCTACCTTCATCTCGGAAATGAGCAGCCTCTCCGTCTCAAAGCCCCTCTCTTTGGCCACAGCCAGGGCTTCATTAAGCAGAAACTCGGTATTGCCGGCCTTTCTTGGACTGCCGCTGATCCCAACCACCAACATCTTTCCTTTCACCCCTCGACAAGATTTGCAGGATCGAAATATAATGCTTTTGCAGCCCACGAGCCTATTGTGGAGTCCATCGCAAAGTTAATATCTAATACACGAATTTTATTATGGGATTCTAGATGAATGTAGAGATCACATCGCTCCTGGACCAGGATGTCTATACTCAAAATGGCATCTTTGTGGGCAGGGTGGAAGATGCCGTCCTTGACCCTGAGAATGGCGTAGTGAGCGGCTTGGCTCTGGGGGACGTGAACCGGGAGCTGTTTGATCAGAAGGGCAAGGGGATCGTAATACCCTATCGCTGGGTTACTGCAGTGGGCGATATCATCATTATCCGGCACCTGACTCGAAATGCAAAGGATCAGCGCAAAGTCGACTAGCTGGGAGATTTATTCCGGCCTATCTGTTCGCGCGCCCCTGGTAGTGAGGGCGGACGGAAGGGGCTTCAAAAAGGTACTGGAGAAAAGCATTAAGCCCTATGACATCGATTTTGCCCGATCGATGGCAGGCGCTGTGGAGCGCTTCTTTTTGGATTTTGGGCCCACTCCTGCCCTGGCCTTCACATTCTCGGATGAGATCAGCCTTGTCTTTCTTGATGCCCCCTTTGCAGGCAGGGTGGAAAAGATTGATTCTTTGGTCGCGGGCTTTCTCTCTGCAGCCCTTTCCCTGGACCTATGCAGGCCCGTTTCCATGGATTGCCGGACAATCCCTCTTTGTCAGGCAGAGATATGCAGCTACCTCGCGGAGCGGCAGGATGAGACCTGGAGAAATCATGTATTTTCTTATGGCTTTTACATGCTGCGAGAGGATGGGCTCAATGGTACGCAGGCCATGGAGAAGCTGCGAGGGTTAAAGGAGTCAGAGATTCACGAGCTGGTATTCCAGAGGGGCATAAATCTGACCAAGACCCCTGTCTGGGAGAGGCGAGGCGTAATGGTCTACCGCAAAAATGGGCGGGTGGCTGTGGATTGGGAGACACCGCTCTTCTCCTCGCAAGAGGGAAAAGCTCTCTTGGCGGAGATAATCGGTCTTGCAAGAGCAGGATCAAAAAGGTAATTGGGAAAGAATCGTGAAGTACCGTTTGATTATATCCTTGTTCTCGGGAGGAAGGCTCTCGATATAGAGCTCCGAGGGAACTGCTGCTGCCTCTCCTGCCTGGGATTGCAAGAAGACACGCTCCACAGGCTCTGTATTTCTGGCCAGAGATCCGGCTCCTATTCCCGGATAAAGCATAATTTCCATCTTCTTCTCATTTAAGACGGCGAGAGAGGGATTGCCGAAGAGGTTGCCCGTGAGGTTTCTTTCCTGATTTGTGCTTTCTGCCGGCCTAACATTCTCAAAAGCGGAAAGGGCTTTGTCCCTCAGATCGGCGAGAGACTGGAAATCCGATGGAGTGACAATTTCGCTCTGGGCTAAGAGAATGGCTGCACCTGATATGAGTACTATGGCAAATGCCCTGCCGCTTATCTGTCGTGAATTGAGAATTTCAGAGGGCTTGATTTTATTCAGGCTTGCTTTGATCTCATTGGCCAGGTTTTGCATGGGCAGAGAATCAACGTCGCGATTGTCGTAAGCGGTGCGGGCTTTCTCGGAAAGCTCTGGCCCCAAGAGCGGAAAGATATCAGCCTTTTTCCGTCTCTTGATAAGCGTGGCTCCGGCCAGGCCAATGATTATGGAGAGAACGGCGGGTGATGCCGCGAGGAGAGGAACGTCCTGATAATAGAAGCTCATAAAGCCGGGAAGGCCGACAATCTCGGCCAGGGCGTAAACGGCGATGGACAGTATTGCGGTGTTCATTGCCCACAAGGTCCTTTCAAAGCGGTGGTATACCTTTGTCAGCCTCTTCAGGGGCTGGAGAAATTCATAGGGCCCTTTCACAATATTTATTCGGATAGTACCAATAAATAGTTTTTGCAATGAATGCTGAAAAGAGTTTATACCACCCAGGTCAATGGAATGGAAAATGGCTGGCATCGATGGATTAAGGGGTAAGCTCCTGGTGGTTCTGGTAGCTTTTGCTCTGCTACCTATGGTAATTCTAGGGATCATAACTTTAGTGGAGATGGACCAGGCATCAATGGACGTCCAAAGCAATATCACCAGCCTCAGCACATCCTTGAACCGCTCTGCTCTGGCGGTCGGTCAAGGCGATGCCGATCAGGTGCAGCTCGCTATCGCGAAGGCCCGCCAGTATGACGAGTTCTTCGAGCGTATTGCTTCTGAGAACGAACTTGTCGCTGGCTATGTGGCCGACGGTTCTGCAAACGAGAGCTGTACCCCTCCAGGAATATGGGTTGCACCAATTGGTTCTAACCAGACAACTTCTGAAATAAGAGATGCTACCGTAAGATCCCTTTGTGCTCCGGCCAAGATTATGCAGGCACTTCACAAGGCCAAATCATCATTGTACCTATCATATATCGGAACCGAGGATGGAGTGCTGGCTGTATGGCCTTACAGCAATAAGACTCTCAGTAACACGGCGCCCTTCAGTTACAAGGATATGCCCTATTATACTCAGGCCAAGCAAAAGAAGAAAACCGTCTGGACCGGGCCCTATGTGGATGGTAAGGGAGATTATGCAATTACCGTTACCACTCCTTTCTTTCGGGGCGATGAGTTTGCAGGCATCGCGGGAATGGATGTACCTTTATCTCCGATTTACAGCGACCTGTCATCCTTGAAGGGAAGAGGATATCCCTTTATTATGGATTCGTCCGGCCTGATAATATACCGGCAAAAAAGTAAGCCGGAAAATGATCTGAAAGACCTCTTCGTAGCGGATAATCTCTTTGAATCCACCAACCCTGAGGTCAGGGCGTTGGGCAAAGGCATGTTAAGAGAAAGCTTCGGTTCCCATGTGGTGGGGCTGGGGAATGGGGACGGCTATGTGGCTTTCTCGCGCATAGCTACACTTGGCTGGATCTTCTGCATTGCCTATCCTGCCGAAGAGATGAGCCTGCCAGCTCGATACATAGATTCCGGCATCAAGGATGTTGCCAGGAGCACAACTGCCGGCTTGAATGATGCCTCGCGAAGAGTTCGGGATTATGCGTTGATCATCTTCGTACTCACCGTTTTTTCCGTGCTGGGGGCGGCATGGTGGCTCTGCAAAAGGATCGACGGCCAGATAGCCAGTCTTTCAAGCGTGGCTGAGAAAATTTCGCGCGGCGAGTTTGACGTCGAGGCGAAGACATCCGGCGAGCTGGCGGTTTTAGCGGTCTCCTTCAATAAAATGGCGCAGGGCCTCAAGGGATACGTGGCAAGGCTGGAGGAAGATGCGGTTTTACTGGGCGGCTCTGGCAAGGAGATGGCCTTTCTGGAAGGGGTAAAGCGTAACCTGGTTCCGGCAAATGTGCCCCAGGAAGATGGATATGAGATCCAAACGCTTTACTGGCCTTCTGAGGCGAATAGTTTTGATCTCTATGATATTACCAGAGCAGATGAAAAAATTGCCTTCGCCATGGCGGGTGTAGGCGGAGATGGTGTCCAGGCGGCCATGCTTGCCATCATGTCGCGAACGCTCATTCGTGCCTCGCCTGATAAATTGGATCCGTCAAAGGCCATTAGTGACCTGAATATGCAGATAAATCAGCATGGTCACGGGACGAATCTGGCATGCTTTTATGCTCTCTTAGATCCCGTAAACCACACTTTAGAATATGTGAATGCCGGCTTTAATCCGCCCTTCATTGTCGATCCAGGAGGAATGGTAGATACATTGGGTGGTGGGGGCATTGCTCTTGGTATGCTGAATAGAATGGAGCTGGAAAAGACGCTCATACCCATCCAGCCGGGTGATGTCATGGTCATGTATTCCAATGGTGTCGTTGAGCTGGAGAACGGCTTTAATAAGCAATTTGGCATAGAGCGGCTGATAAATCTGGTCATAAACAATAGAGATCTCCCCGCTTCGGAGATACTGAGGGCCGTGGAGAAGGATCTTCTGGCTTATTCCCAGGCAAATCGTGCTTCTTCAGATGTAACCCTCATAATTCTCCAGCGAAGCTGATTGATTTCCTTCTTTTTTTGGTGCGCTATCTTTAAATACCCATCATCTATTAGGTTTGAAGGCCGATGCGATGGGTTCGCGATCTTGTTCCAGCCTCCTGATCAAAACCGGGGAGTCATGATGGAGCAAAATCCTTAAATACGAACTTCGA
>JANYKI010000069.1 GCA_025361645.1 Methanothrix sp. | reverse complement strand
CTGAACTGGAGATGAGCAAGTCCTTGGTCAGGCAGTACGTCGAAATAATCGAAGGTCTGCCTGAGATGAAGGTGGGATAGAAAAGATGATATTCAAGGAAATCGCTAACATGGAGAGTGTAGGGGTCATTTGTCACTATTTCCTTGTAATCAAATGCAATGTTATTGACATATGGCGCATTCGCAAAGCCTCCCTGGCCCATGCCGCTCGCCTGGAGTGGGGTCTGCATAGAAGACCTGTCCTCAGGGACGATCCAGGACCCTGCAATCAGCTTGCTGTCGTTGATGATGTGTCCCAAAGGCGCTTCGCCCCAGTCCCATAGGCCTGTACCATTCCCGATACCTATCAGAACATCTTTCCCGGACTGGCCGCCCAGCTCTACAGTGGCAGATGCGAGAGAGACCAGAACAAGGGCAAAAATTCCAAGTGTGAATAGCTTCGTATTTATCCCTCTAAAGAGGAATGTATTCTTACCTCTTAATATTGTTATGTATCATCATTGGCAGCCCTTGTCGCAAGCCACCAGAGCGGCCCTCAGCATCTCTATCTTGACCGGCTTGCTTACGTAGTCATCCATGCCGGCAGCCAAACACATATCACGATCGCCCTTGAGGGCCGAAGCGGTCATAGCGATGATCGATGGGCGCTCCCCATCCGGCCATCTTTGACGTATCGCCTGGGTAGCTTCCAGTCCATCCATTTCCGGCATCTGCACGTCCATTAACACCACATCGTAATGCCGGCGCTCCAGGGCCTGCAAAACCTCGATGCCGTTGGCTGCCACATCCGCTCTATATCCCAGCTTATTGAGCATTTTCTGAGTCACCATCTGGTTAACCAAGTTATCTTCTGCCAACAGTATGCTCAAACCTTTATTGAGATCTCCCTGGACTTCGACCCTCGATTCATACCTGCCTATTTCGATAGGCCCGCAGAGGGTCGGTTCCACCATGATTGTGAAGTGAAAAGTAGACCCCTTGCCAACCTCACAAAGAGCCCACATCTTTCCTCCCATTAGCTCCGCTAACCTCTTGCTTATGGCCAGTCCGAGACCGGTGCCCCCGTACCGGCGCGCTGTCGATGCATCGACCTGACTAAACGACTGGAATAGGCGTCCCATCTTATCATCTGGAATGCCGATTCCCGTATCTTTTACAGCAAAATGGATTTCATAGTTGCCGTCTTCTACCGCTCTGCTCGAAACAGAGATGGTGATTTTGCCTTTTTCTGTAAACTTCACCGCGTTATTGAGCAAATTAATCAAGATCTGATTGATCCTGGTGGGATCGCCCAGGATCACCGTTGGAACATAGTCTACGAAGGTGTACTCTGTGTCCAGACCCTTCCTCTTGGCATCCATGGCCACCATATCCAGAGACACCTCAAGGCAGTCATGCAGGTCAAAGGGCTGGCGCTCCAGTTCAATCATCTCCGTCTCGATCTTAGTGAGATCGAGGATGTTGTTGATGATGGTGAGAAGAGTATCTCCACTGCTGCGGATGATTTCAACGTCCTCTCTCTGACTCTTCGTTAGATTCTCATCCAGAAGAAGGCCGGTCATGCCTATTACGGCATTCATGGGCGTGCGGATCTCGTGGCTCATATTGGCCAGGAATTCGGATTTGGCTCGCGTGGCAAATTCGGCTTTCTCCTTGGCCCTCTGCAGATCCTCCTCAGCACGTTTTCGCTCTGTGATGTCGCGGATGGATTCGATCGCCCCCCAGTAATTTCCGTTAGAGTCATAGAGAGCCGATGCGCTTCCCAGGATATAGGCTTCATTTCCGCATAGATTAGGGATGTAGGCTTCGGCCCCGAGAGTGCCGTCTTCTTGCCTTTTTATTGAATCATATTTGTTTTCAAAATTCGGATCTGATCCACGGACTGCATCTATGAGTACCGGTCTACGTTCACCATAGAAGGGCAGAGCGTATTCGTAATCTCCTTTTCCCAGGATCTGCTCGGCCTTGACGCCGGTCATCTTTTCCATCGATTTGTTCCATGATATGACTCTTCCTTCTTTGTCGATGACGGATGTCGCATCGGGGAGGAAGTTTATTATGCTCGCAAGAAGACGTTCGGACTCTTTCAGAGCGCTCTCTGTTTTCTTGCGATCGCTGATGTTTAGAGCTACGTGGACTACTCCCGTGACCATTCTCCTGGCATCCTTGATCGGACTGCTCCGAGATAGCCAGGTCTTGCCGTCCGGGGTGATCAATTCTCCTTCTTGGGATTGACCGGTCTGCAGGGCTTTGAAGGCTGTGCATCCTATGCAGGGTTTATCGATGCCCTGGATGATCTCAAAGCAGTGTTTTCCCTTGATTTCGTCCTCGGGGATGCCGAGATGCTCTTTCACTGAAGAATTAACCCAGATGATGCGCATCTGAGGATCGAGATATTCTACTGCCACTTTTCTCAGGCCGCTAAGAATTGCGGCTTTTTCCTTTTCCGATTGATTGCTTTCATCAAAAACCACCTTATGACGGATGAACATCAGACCAATGAGGAGTCCGAGAGTGGCGGTTACCATAGAATAGTTGATGGGACGTAAGAATTCCTGGCCCCAGACGAAGAGCAAAAAGACGGAACTGATCCCAAGGAAGGGCAAGTTGTGAGTCCAATCCGCCCTCCTGTTTTGAACATAGTCCGAAGCTCTAGATCTATCCAATGGTGGAATGTTTATCTGCAGAATTCCTGCTAGCCCAAAAAGGAGGTAGCTCAACACCCAGCCGCTATCGAGGAGGCCGCCGGAGACGAATGTTCCCTGATGTGTCTGAATGCTGAAGATCACATCCGTTAATATTAATATCGCACTGCTGAGTGCCAGAATGATGATAGGACCCTGTCCACGAGAGTCGAGCTTTCTGAAGAGCAGCTCTACGAGAGCAATGAAAAGGAGCAAATCCATGACGGGGTAAGCCAGCGAAACCGCCGATTCCAGATCAAATATTTTTATAGAAATAACAATTGGGGCAATCAGCAAGACCCAAAATACCAAAGTGATCGATACAATAACGATTCCAGCATCCAGCAGGATCTTGATTTTCTCCCGAGGAGAGAACGGTACCTCCGGCAGAAGAAATATGCCCAAAGCGAAGAGAGGATAGAACATGAGGTAGCCGATGTCCGCAACCGAAGGAAACGGATTCTGATGGAGGACGACCTCGATCACCGACCAGGATAAATCCCCCAGGGTATTGAACAACATGGCGGCAGCAATCATTATCCAGGCTTTTCTGGCCCTGCCCACCAATCGACGCGCTGTGTAAAACAAGGCGGCGGCAGCCAGTCCGCTGGTCATGGTTACAAATACATCCTCAATGGGAAGGAGGCTCTCATTTCTTTCGCTGAGAATCACCAGTGTCAGGTGAAGCAGCATGATTGTGGCGGCCAGAATAACGGCGGTGCGAAAAGATAAAAACTTGATCTTAGTCCCTCCCAATCATTTAAGATTGAAGAACTTAACGAAAAAGCTTTTGGTAGTTTGCTGATCCCAGGTCCAGTCGCATCGATGCAGGATGCAGGCATGCTGAGAATTGCGCCTGCCTGGGATCTTGAGCAACATTTGCCAACTTACAGGCTAACCGGTAACCACAATCCGGTCCATCCGACCGGGCAAGACTGGTGAGAAAGCCTGGAAGTATTCTATAAAGGCATCCACATCACTAACCCCGCATACCCTATTCTTTCCAGCACTAAAGACTGTGAAGTTGTCTCCCCCATCTGCCAGGAAGCCGTTGGCAGCAACGCGATAGCATACCTTCGGATCTATGGATTTTCCATTGATCTTGATGGATTTGATATCGACCTTCTGGCCGGAAGGAGCACTTTGGTTCCAGGTGTAGTTGAAGCCACGCGAGACCTGGAGGATGCTATTTGTCCCAGGGCTTGGATTGTCAAACTGCTCCTCCAGCAGTTCATCGATCTGGCTGCCGGTCAGATTCACGGCAAATATGCTATTGCTAAAGGGCTGCACGCTGAAAGCCTCACCGTAAGTCACATTGCCAGGTCCCTCGCTCTGGCTCGCTTTGTAAATTAGATCGGTGCGTATTCCCCCTGGATTCATGAAAGCGACCAGTGCGCCCTCCTGGCTGGCAGAGTAGAGTTGTGTGTCGGCAATGACATCGCCCAAAGACGATTCACCGGAATTGCTCGGCGTTTTGGAAATATCAGCGGTTATCGATCCAATTACCTTTTGGGTCAAGGGCTTTGCCAATGTGGAGTACTTTTCTACTATTTCTGAAACATCTGCATCTTTGGGTACGTCGCGGGTAACGGCTACATTCTTGGCTCTGGCCAAGAGAACATCTCCCGTCTCTTTGCTGATGACGAGATCTATATCGGTAAGGAACTTGCCTTGCCAGTCTGCCTGGGTAACGATGCGCCCGTCAATGGTGGATACGTAAGACTGATGAGTATGTCCAGTGACGAATACATCCACCTCTTTATCACAGCGTTTGACAACATCAATGATAGATCCTGAGAAATTTTTGCTTTCGCTGGGCAGTCCATCCTGTTGGCCTCCATCATGAATCAGGACGATTATTGTCTTTATGCCCTTTTCTTTCAGCTCCCTAACCGCGGCATTGATCGAATCAGCCTCATCCAGGAACACCAGGCCGCGGACCGCGGATGGTGCAACAATGGTGGGAGTTTCTTTCAAGGATACGCCAATGAAAGCCACCGGGATTCCCTCTATTTCCCGTATCATATAGGGCGGAAAGAGCGTACGGTTAGTGTTATTGATACTAGCGTTATTGCTGTTAGCACTATTGACCACGTTTGCCGTAAGATAATAGTATCCAGCACCCACAAAGCGATCTTTATCCTGGCAGCCATCTACCTGGTGGCAGCAGCCGTACTGCATGCGCTGCAACTCCGATACGCCTTTATCGAATTCATGGTTGCCCACTGCGGAATACTCCAGGCCTATCTCGCTCAATGCCTCAATGGTGGGTTCATCGTGAAAAAGTGCCGAAACCAGTGGGCTTGCGCCAATGCAGTCCCCTGCCGATACAATAACTGTATTAGGATTGGTGGCTTTTAGTGCCTTAATCTGGGTGGCCAGGTAAGACGCTCCCCCAACCTCTGCCTTAAAGGGATAATTGGTGGTGTTGTAGTATAGAGTTTGGCTACCGGAAGGCGGCTCAATCTGGCCGTGAAAATCGTTTAGGGCTACTATCTGAAGCTCAACCGTCTCTTCTGTCGAATTAATGGAAGCAGAGGCTGCTATAGAAGTGCCAAGTAACAGAAGAGTGGCAGTCAATAGACTCCATTTAACAAGAGATAATCCAGAACGTTTTAAATTTAACAATTTTAATCCTCCAGATCTTGTGATATTATAGGAATTGCTTCCAAATAAACCTTGCCAAAAAAGAATTTGCTTGATTTTAAATAGGACTTCATCAGTATCAAAAGCAAACACGAGGCAGCAGATCATGGCAGTTTCGACGACTAAGGTTGTAGTGATAAGCATATTCTTGATTGTAGGAATGGTGCTGGCAGGGGTTTTAATGCAGCCCGAGGCTTACTTGGATGCCTGGAATATCAAAGAGAGCGACTTTCCCGCAAATGATAGCCGAGAGGAGAAGCTTACCTTCCTGCTCAATTATGCAGTCCTCGCACCCTCCAGCCACAACAGCCAGCCCTGGAAGTTTAACGTTACCAATGATCGTATCCTGGTCTTTGCCGACAAATCAAGAAGGCTGCAGGTTGCGGACAGAGATCAAAGAGAGCTGTACATAAGTTTGGGCTGTGCCCTGGAAAATCTGGTAATAGCTGCTGAGCATTTCGGCTACAACTGCAGCGTTTCCTACTTCCCCGGCCCGGACGACCTTGTAGCCACAGTCTCACTGCTGGCCAAATCCAGGCCCCCCTCGGATTCCAGGCTCTTTTATGCCATAACTTCCCGCCAGACCAACCGCAATCCTTACGAACCGCGGGCTATCTCCGAGTCCGATCTGGAAACTATCAAGAGCCTCAGTTCTGATGCGGATGTCAGTATTTTCATAACTCGTGATTCTGCCATAAAGAAAGGCTTCCAAGATCTCGTAGTCCAGGCAAACGGCATTCAGTATTCCGATGCCAACTTTAAGAGCGAGCTGGGTCACTGGCTAGGCCAGGGCGTCATGGGGCCAACAGGCATGCAGGCCAAGATGGCTCAGTTGGCGGTTGTCTTTTTAGATGTGGGACCAGAGCAATCTAAAAAGGACGCCGAGTTGATCAACAGCACGCCCTATCTAGGCTTCCTCAGCACAACAAAAAACGATAGCATCTCATCCCTCAAGGCGGGAAGGTTCCTGGAGCGTTTCTGGCTCGCTGCCACGGCTCTGGGAGTAAGTATGCATCCCATGAGCCAGGCACTGGAGTTGCAGCAGACAAAGGCAAATCTGACCGAGCTCTTGCCAGCTCCGTCAAGGATGATGCAGGTGCAGCAGGCCTTCCGGCTGGGGTATGCCAAACCGGTCACGGAGCATTCGACCAGAAGGCCGTTGCAGGAAGTGCTGATGAAGTAAAGCTGACCGAAAACAAGAAAAAGAAACCAAAAAAAGAAACGGCTCCTGAATCATCCTGGAGCCGTTTCTTTTTTGTGTCCTCGCTTTTTCACCTTCGTTCTCCGTTCATAGTCGGTCCAGCAAAGGCTTCCAGCTTCTTTAGTATCGTCTCTTCCTGCCCCAGTGTGCTGTCGCCCAAAACCTGAGCCTCACTCTGGAAGTAATCCCGGAACCTGCCAAACAGCTCTGGATAGGGCTCAGAGACGACGAGGGGCATGGACTGGCGTTCCCACTCCCCGAGCTCTATGGGGATGACAATTCCATTAGCTAAAGTTACGGACGGCACAATCTTCCAGCCCTTATCTGCCGCCTTCCTTTCATCTATCATCCAGTTCTTGAGCAGATCCGCATAGCGAGAGAGAAGCACAGCCTTTCTTATGCCGCTGTTCTGGTAGAAATCAGCACTTGCCTCTGCCATATCCACTTCGGCCTCATCGCTATCCATCACTCCATTTCTATCCTTGTAGCTCACTTTAAGCCGCATGTTCCCCTGATTGGAGAGCTTCTTCAGCTTTACCAGGATCACTCCGCCCTTAACCTGGCCTTCCTCGGCCTTGGAGGGGAATAAGGTATTGACCTTCATCAGCTCGCCCGTGGCCTGGTCCGCCTCAGGAGAGCCGTAGACTTTCTCAATCTCGTAGCCCGGCGCATCCAGCTTGAGGCGCAGATCAAAGACCAGCGGCGTGACCATGAAATCGAATTCATCGTTCATGCGCGTCTTGAACTCGCCTGCCGAGTGAACTGAGTAGTAGTTGGCCCCCTTGATCTTGGTGATGCCCTCTACCAGCGCCGTGTTGAAGTCCACGCCGATACCAATGAATGTTGTGTAAATTCCCTGATCGGCATTATCCTCCAGCATTCGGTAGAGCGGGAGGTCGCCGGTCTCCCCCATGTTGGGCATGGCGTCGGTCAAAAAGATTATCCTGTTCTCATACTCTGATTTGTCGGCTTGCAGGAACTGATCAAAGAGGGCAGTCCCCTCTTCCATTCCTGCCTCCATGTTGGTTCCGTATGTTGCCTTGATATTGAGGATGCGGCTCTTCAGCCTCTCTGGGTCTTTGTCGGCAACGCTGGTGAGCGGATCGACCAGGAAGGCATCGTCGCTGAATATTACCAGCCCGAAGCGATCCTCCGGCTTAAGTTGGCCCAGGAGGGCGACCACCGACTCATCGGCAATCTGCATCTTGGTCTTGCTCATGCTGGATTCGTCCCCTTTCTGCTCTACCTTATTGCCGAAGCGATCGTAGTAGTATTCATCGAAGGGGCTGCCCATGGAACCGGAGAAATCCAGCACCACCACAAGGTTCAGCTTCTTTCTCTGGAAATTGTTTATTCCTGAGTTCAGGCCCACAGAGAGATAGTATTGCGGCTGCATAGATATGGGATCTTTAGAAACGGCGTAGCTGTAGGAAGGGCAGAAGAGCTTCTTGCAATCCTTTGCCGCGCCCGTATCAAAGTAGTAGTCATAAAACAGGCCTTCGTAGGTCACATCGCTTGGCAGGGGCAGATAGTCCTGCTTGATGTTCTCCCGGAAGCTGTTGATGTCCTTGGCGCCGCCCGCAGAAAAGCCGATGCTGGGACTGGCGGCAAGAGCAGGAGAGGGCATGGCGACGGCCATGAGCGGTGCGCTGCCAATAGCTCTTGAGATTCCACCAGCCCCACTCCCTCCTGAGGCAACCATTGGAGCGCTTTCATCCGCAACCTCTGATTCCTGGACAAGGAATTTTACGGAATTGCTCTTAGCCGCCGCTTTATCTACTGTAAACCACAGCCCATAATCGCCTTCCAGGCCGGCCTGGTACCATGCCGTGTAGCCCTTGCCCTTTTGCACGGAAGCATTGAGGATTGTGGCAAGAGAGCCCGTGGGGTAGAGGCAGAAGAGCTGCAACTCTCCGCTTGCCTCCGGCATTAGCCGAAGTTGTGCCCAACCGCCGGCAGGCATCTCCAAGGAGGTGCGCGACTGTTTGCCCCTGGAATCGACTATCAAAAGACTGCTTTTGTCCGGCAGAGCGCTCATCGATCCGTTCTCCACAAGCCGGGCCGAATCTTCGGGGGTCTCGTAAGCATACCAGCTTGATTCCTGATCCGATGCAGGAAATGACGGATCCGAAGCTGTACCGGGATACAGGCAGATGATAGCAATTACTGCCAATGGTAATATGGTCCGATTTATTTTCATAACCCACCCTTCCAGAACAATCGAATGATAACTAATACGCTTTTTTCTATTTAAGATCATCTTTTTATTACCACTTATAGCCCCAAATTCCGTTACAACATTATGTCATTCTGAAGTATATTTTTCTCTGCCACCTGCATGGAGGTTTGGAATCAGCTTAACATAGTTTTGCGTTCATGCGACGGCGCCTTTGATGCCCCGCAGCAGAGCTGCGGGGGTGCGCCTGTTTGTAAAATGCTAAAGCGTAACTTTTACATCCTGGCCGGCAAAAGCTTCCCTGAGATGCTCTTCCTGCTCCTTGGAGAGAGATGTCTTCAATACCTTGACGTTCTTGAACTTCTTCAGCTCGTCCATTACTTTATCTGGAGTGGATTCTCTAACCAGCATGAACAATGCTGAGTTTCCAGGCTGAATGGTGTTTCCGACTTCATTGATGAATTGTTCGTCCATACCCGTATTTGCAAACTTCCCGGCAATGGCTCCTGTTGCTGCACCGAGAACTAATCCGAATATAGGCACAAAGAAGAAGAAGCCTATCAGAAGTCCCCAGAAGGCTCCGCCCATAGCTCCTGCCCCCACCATGTTGACTTCTTGATTCACCTTAACCTTTCCGTCTTTGTTTCTAACAATGACCGCAGCATCCTCCAATCCTATTAGATGCTCCTTTTGCAGCTTCAACAGGCTGTCTCTCATCTGCCCGGCACCTGTCTCGGTGTCGAAGGCCAATACAACCAAATCGCTCATATTTCGAATCCTCCATTTTAATCTTTTAATCTTATAATCTTTAGGTATTTATCGCTTATATACTTTCTGCATAGTTACCATGAAAAGTTTGATTTCCCATGAGCTTGATAACAAAAAGTGATGTTGCCCCATTCCGACCTTAATCTGCCTGCCGGCCTGGAAGGTCTGGCCGATCTGGCCCAGGATTTGCGCTGGACAGTGCGGCAGACCACAGATAAGATCTGGGAGCTGCTTGATGCCGAGGCCTGGGAGAAAACCAAGAATCCCTCCTTGATTTTGCAGAACGTCTCCCAGGCACGATTGCAGGAGGCGGCCAGAGATGAGGCCCTGGTTAAAGAGATATCATCCTGGCAGGAGAGAAGATCCTGGTTCCTGGAAAGGCCGGCCCCAGCCGAGCTGAATGGCCAATCCTCCGTGGCCTACTTCAGCATGGAGTTCGGCCTATCCGAGGCGCTGCCTATCTACTCGGGGGGCTTGGGCATGCTGGCGGGTGATCATCTCAAGACGGCCAGTGATCTGGCCGTTCCCATCACCGGAATTGGGCTGCTCTACCAGCAGGGCTACTCCGCCAGCTCCTGGCGCAGGACGGCTCTCAGGTGGAGGCATTTCCTTATAACGATCCGGACACCATGCCGCTGCTCCCGGCCCGGGATAGAGACGGATCAAGGCTGCGAGTCAAGATCAGCCTTCCGGGAAGATCTCTTATCCTGCGCGTCTGGCAGGCCAATGTCTGCCGGGTGAGTCTCTATCTGCTCGATTCCAATGATCCCATGAACAGCCCCTGGGATCGGGCCATTACCGCCAACCTCTATGCTCCTGGCCAGGAGCGGCGGCTGATCCAGGAGATAGTGCTGGGCATCGGCGGCTGGCAGGTTTTGGAGAAGCTGGGAATAGAGCCCGAGGTCTGCCATTTAAATGAGGGGCATGCAGCCTTTGTAGTCCTGGCCAGGGCCTATAGCTTCATGAAGAAGACGGGCTGCTCTCTGGCAGCGGCCCTCTGGGCCACCAGAGCGGGAAATGTATTTACGACACACACCCCGGTAGAAGCGGGCTTTGATCGTTTCGATCGGGCCCTGGTAGACAAGTATGCCAAATTTTATGCGGATCTTTTGGGCCTCTCCCGCCTTGATCTGATGGCTCTGGGTGGCGGCAGGGCGGAAGATGAATCCTGTCCTTTCACCATGGCTCATTTGGCCTTAAATGGATGCAGTCACGTTAATGGCGTATCCCGTCTGCATGGCCGGGTCAGCCGCAAGATCTTTCAGCCCCACTTTGCCCGCTGGCCAGAGATTGAGGTGCCGGTGGGGTATGTTACCAATGGCGTTCACATCTCCACCTGGGATTCACCGGCTGCGCAGAAGCTCTGGGCAGAGGCCTGTCCGAGAGACTGCCTGCCGGACGGCATTGACTATTTGAAAGATGGAATCACCCGGCAGAGTGATTCACAGCTGTGGAGCTTTAGAGCTGAGGCTCGAAAGGATCTGGTGGAATATGTTCGCCGCCGAAGTGGCAGGCAGCTTCAGGAGCGGGGGGCCGGGCAGGAGGAGCTGAAGATTGCCCGGCACGTCTTGAATCCCAATGTTCTTACCCTGGGCTTTGCCCGAAGGGCCACGGCTTACAAGCGCACCGACCTGCTTCTTAAAAACCCGGAGAGGTTGATTGCCATTCTCACCGATAGAGCGCACCCTGTGCAACTGGTCATGGCGGCCAAGGCCCATCCTTCAGACGAGCAGGGAAAGGAGATGGTAAAGCAGATGGTCAACTTTGCCGCGCGGCCTGAAATTTCCGATCGGGCCGTCTTTTTGGAGGATTACGATATCGATTTGGCCCAGCACCTGCAGCCGGGTGTGGATGTCTGGATCAACACGCCGCTGCGGCCCAATGAGGCCTGTGGCACGAGTGGCATGAAGGTGCTGGCCAACGGCGGCCTCAATATATCCAATCTGGATGGCTGGTGGGATGAAGCCTACGACCCAGAGGTGGGCTGGTGCCTGGGGGACGAGCGGGAGCATAGTGAGCCGGGCCGGGATGAAGTGGATGCAGAACAGCTCTACCGCCTGCTGGTGGAGAAGGTTGTGCCTCTCTTTTATGAGCGAGATGAAGAGGGCATACCTAAGGGCTGGGTGGCTATGATGAAGGCCAGCATGGCCCGCCTCACACCGCGCTATAGCAGTGCCAGGATGATGCAGGAGTATGTGGAAAAGATCTATAGGCCTGCAGCTATTGCCTTTCGGAAGAGGTCGGCGGATGGGGCCAGGCTGGCGGAGGAGTTGGCGGCGTGGCAGGAGCGGCTGAAAGAGAACTGGAAGGACCTGCGATTCGGCAGGCTGACCATGACCGAAGCAGACGATTTCTGGTGCTTTTCTGTGGAGGCCTATTTGGGAGAATTGTATCCCGAGGATGTGCGGGTAGAGCTTTATGCCAATCCCTTGCCCGAGGAAAAGACAGAAGCAGGTGCAGAGGCGGGGATAAGTAAAGGAGAAGTCGGGCAAATTATGCAGAGTGCCCCAGAAAAGATCGCGATGGAGAGGCTAGGGCCGCTGGCGGGCGCAGTTAATGGATTTATTTACGGGGCGAGGCTGCCGGCAAAAAGGGCAGTGGAGGACTACACCCCAAGAATTGTGCCCTATCATGGGGGGGCGTTCATTCCATTGGAAGAAGCACATATTCTGTGGATGCACTAGTGGTGATATTATCCCTTTAAAAAGAAAATAAAAATAGGTGGAAAAGCCAGGCGGCTCACTTGATCTTTTTCTCGAGCTTCTTGAGCTTCTTTTTGGCGGATTCGCTACCCGAAGCCGCCTGCTTCGAGAGCTCTTCTGCCTTAGCCTTCTTTACTTTGTTCAGCTTCTCCATCTGTTTCTTACTCGTTGGCATACAGTCACCTCGCTACGCCTTTGGCTGATTCTATTTAGCGTTTTTCCGTCTTAATAATATCTATGTATCGTTTTGCCAGCATATAAAACATTTCCGCAGCTTCGGTTTTTTCTCATTGATCACGGGTTTTTGCATGCGTGCTCCGAACCGATAGCGTGCGTGGGCAGCTCTGATGCTCTCAACATCTAGGATATCGCGAACCTTGGTCCGGTTCGATTTCATATCTTCCCACCACCACTCCTCTGCATCTCCCTCATCCGCTCCTGCTTCTCCTCGCCTGCGCCAGCCGTCGCCAGCCCGAAGGCCATGGGGCAGGGCACGGCCTCCCTTTTCATAACCACCTCGATCTCGCCAGAGGCCAGGCCCCGCAGCACCTCTTTGATGTTTTCCACCTCGAATCGATCCTCGATGATCTCCCGAAAGCTCTCCCGCAGCACAGCGAACTCATCCAGCTTGCCGGCAAAGCCGATGAGCATGTCTGCGTCAAACTGCTGGTGCCGGGCGGACTTCTGTCGCCCCTTGTAGCTCTTCAGAATCATGAAGGAGCGGGTGGCATTGATGCGAAAGACGCTCTTCAGGAGGCTCGTATTCTGCAAGGATCGAAAGAGAAGCTGCTCGCAGTTCTCCTCCCGGATGGAGCCAATGATGGCCGGCAGACTCACCTTTCCGGACGCGGGAAGAGAGAGCACGAATCCCGAGTCGAAGGTGGTGATGCAGATGTCGCTCATCCGCTGCTGGGAGAGAAGGTAGGCCATCATGCGGGCTAGCCCCTCGTTAAAGCGCAGGCCGTAGCCGGAGAGAAAGTAGTAGATCCTGCGGCCCGTTTCCCGGTCGAGGCACTCCTGCACCACTATTCTGCAGTTGGTGGGAACCGCATCCTCACCCAGGAAGCCGATCTGCTGGCGAAAGATCTCGCAGATGGAGCGGGCGCTGTTCTCGTCGATGGGGTACTGGCTCTGCAGCCAGCGGATAATGGCTCTGCTACTATGATCGTCATCATCATAATAATCATAATCATCCTGTCCCGCCCGGCCCTCCATCTTCCAGCTCTTCATCATCCAGAGCATGTCGCTCTTGAAGGAGAGAATGCTCCTGGCCAGGTCAAAGGATAAGGGCAGCCTCTCCGAGGACCAGGTGGGGATATTGGGCCGGCCTGCCGCTGCGTCCACATAAATCTTCCCGCCCCGTCGGTAGCAGAAGGAATAGGCCCCACCACCAATGGAAAAGACGTCTCCCTTGTCCAGCTTTTCCATGTACTTCTCATCCAGCCTTCCTACGAAGCGGCCCTCCCGGGTGAGCACATCGCAGGTGAACTGATCCGGTATCATGCCCGAGTTGGTGTAGTAGATCATGCGGGAGCTGCCGCCCCGCGTTCCTATCATCCTCTTCCCGGCATCGTAGCGAATCTTGGCATAGATCTGCCTCTCTTGCATGCCTTCGTGGACTGCACAGAGATAGAGCACAGCGCTCATCAGCTCCTCTTCGCTTAGGTTCCTGTAGCAGTAGGACCTTCTCACCACTCGCAAAACTTCGTCCACAGTCCAATCCCTCTCCAGCGCCATGCCCAAAAGGTGCTGGCAGAGGGCGTCTAGGGCATTTTTGGGAATGTGAATTCTGTCCACATCGCCCTCTTTTGCCCTCTCCAGCATCACGGCGCATTCCATCAGCTCCTCTCTCTCCAGGACGATTATCCGGCCTTTTACGGCCCGGTCTAGGCTGTGGCCCCCTCTGCCGAAGCGCTGCAAAAGTGCGGCAACGGATTTGGGCGAGCCGATCTGCAAGACGAGATCGATGTAGGGCATGTCGATGCCATGCTCCAGAGAGGTGGAGGAGCAGACGGCTTTCAGCAGCCCCAGCTTGAGACGGCTCTCCGTGTCCAGCCTTCCCTCCCGGCCCATGGAGCCGTGGTGGCAAGCGGAGTTCTCTGCATTGTAAAACAGAGGAAAGCGCTGCTTGAGGTTGAATAGCGTTCGCTCCGCTCCATTGCGGCTGTTGGTGAAGATGAGAGTGCTCCGGTGCTCCTGGATATGACGGTGCAAGAGCTCGTAGAGCCGGTCGGAAAGCTCTTTTTGATCGGCAAGAATGAGATCAGGCACCGGGCAGAGCAGGCGCAGGTCAAAGCGGCGGGAGAAGCGGCAGTCCACCACCTGCACAGGCCGGTAGTTTCCTGCCAGAAAGTTTGCCACTTCTTGCAGCGGCTCCACAGTGGCCGAGCAGCCGATGCGAACGAAGCTTCCTGAGGCGGGATCGAGAGCAGAGGGAAGTTCTTCTTGCAGCTCCTTTTTCAGCTCCTCCAGCCGCTCCAGGCTGAGGGAGAGGTGCACGCCGCGTTTGGAGGCGGCCAGGGAATGGATCTCGTCCACGATCACCCAACGTACGCACTTCAGCTTCTCCCTAAAGCGGGGAGAGCTGAGAAGGATGGCCAGGGACTCGGGTGTGGTGTTGAGGATATGCGGAGTCTTATTCAGCATGCGGGCCTTTTCCTGGGCCGAGACGTCTCCGTGCCGGATGGCGTGCCTGATCTCCTGCACTTCCAGCCCTCGCTGCAAAGCCAGGGTCTGCATCTCCTGCAGGGGCCGCTCCAGATTTTTGTGAATATCATTGGCCAGAGATTTGAGCGGAGAGATGTAGAGGCAGTAGACCATGTTTGCAAGCTCCCCCTTTGCAGCCATGATGAAGAGCTGATTGATGATGGAGATGAAAGCGGATAGGGTCTTGCCCGAGCCGGTGGGCGAGCAGATGAGCACGTTCTCGCCTTGCTGAATGAGGGGCACGCCCAGGCGCTGGGGCGGAGTGAAGAGGCCTTCGGCGAAGCTAAAAGAGGAAAGCCACCAGTCCCGCACGACGGGGTCGAAGAGGGAGAGGAGGGCGGCGTCTTCGGGGGAGACAGGCTGGGCGGCGGAAACTGGATCGGGCATTCTGCTGAGAGGTGGTAAAGGATGGGAAATAGATCTGTTGGCTATTTCATCGAATAACTATTTCATAGCGTAAGATGCCTGATGGCTGGGCAACAGTTTCATTGCGCCCGGGCCAGAGCATCCATCATCAGATGAACGATAATTAGCCAATCAATTCTCGTCTTTCAGCAGCGGATCCCGCCGCCCGTTCAGGGCAAACGCTTCCTCCCTCTCGATGCAGGTGGGGCAGGTACGGCAGGGCCGCTCTTCCCCCCGGTAGCAGGACCAGGTTAGCTCGTAGGGCACCTCTAAGGCGAGGCCCATCCTCACGATCTCCGCCTTGCTCATATCCACAAGCGGAGCCTGCAGCTCGACAGGATGCCAGGCGGTAGCCAGCCGGATGGCAGGGCGCAGCGCCTGAACGAACTCTGGCCGGCAGTCGGGATAGATGGTGCGATCATTTTTGTGAGCCGCGTAAAAGACCTCGGGAATCTCGTGAGCCTCGGCGTAGCCCGCCGCCACGGAGAGCATGATCATGTTGCGATTGGGCACGATTGTTTTTTTGGCGGCCTCTTTTGTGTAGTGACAGCTTGGCACCTCCTTTCCTCCCAGCAGTGCGCTGTCGCCCAAAAGGCATGCAAGAGAGCTGAGATCGACGACGTGATGCGTGATGTCCAGCCTTTTTGCAATGGCTTTTGCCGAGGCTATCTCTTTTTTGTGCCTCTGGGCGTAGTTGAAGGTAAGAGCCGTCACCTCATAGCCGTCAGAATGCATCTTGTAGAGCAATGTGGTCGAATCCACGCCGCCCGAAAGAATTAAAACGCCTTTCATTTATTTCCCTTACGCATCGTACCCTGTGGATGATTTATAAAGCGCTCGTATCTTTTCCGCATCCTCTCCCGGCAGCTTCTCTTCCAGCATATCAATGAAAATTCCGGCTGATTCCGGAGATATGCAGAGCAGGCATTCTGAGCCGTCCAGGATGCGTCCGGCAAGATAGCTCAGCTCCTGGCCGTCCAGCCGCTCCAGCCTTGCCTGGAAGTCTTCCCCGTCCTCGGCAAAATGCATGGATACCGGCGGCAGAATGGAGCGGTATTCTATGCGTGGTTTGCCCTCGATCTCCGGTGCCATCTTCTTCAAGATCAGGATGTCTTTCTCGGTTAGCTTTCTCATAATGACCTATCTTTGTCCTTTGCCAGAGGAGTTACCAGAATCTTGTCCACTCTGCGCTCATCCATGTCTACAACCTCAAAACGGTAGCCACCCCACTCGAAGTGATCTCCCGCGGTAGGTATCTTCTCCAAATGCGCCATCACAAATCCGCCTAAGGTTATGTATTGATAATCCTCTTCCTCGGGCAGCCCTTCCGGGTCGATCGTCTCTCTGAAGTCATCCACCGGCAGGGAGCCGTCCACCAGCCAGGAGCCGTCTTCCCTCTTCACTACTTGCAGCTCAGCCAGATCATCGATGTGCGGTATGTCTCCCACCAGTCCTTCCAGGAGATCTACCAGGGCAACTATTCCCTGCACCGATGCATATTCATCTAAAACTATGGCCAGATGAATTCCCGTCTGCTTGAACCTTTCCAGCACCTTTAGGGCCCTCATGCTCTCCGGCACAAAGAGAGGCGGCAGGAGAGATGTCTTGAGGTTAACCTTTTGGTCGGCCAGGTTGCAGCTCAGCAGATCCTTGGACTGGACTACCCCCAGGACGTTGTCCAGCTTCTTGCTGCAGACCGGAAACATGGAGTATGCGCCGCCTGCTATCTTTCGAGAAATCTCGGCTGCGGAATCGTCGATGTCCAGCCACACGATCTCGCCTCTGGGAGTCATGATGGAGTTTACTCTTCTGTCCCCCAGGGAGAAGACCCTCTCCATGATGTCCTGCTCCTCCTCCTCGAACACGCCTGCCGTCGTTCCCTGGTCGATCAGGATGCGTATCTCCTCTTCGGTCACAGCAGGCTCTTTGTAGGCCTTCACCCCCAGCGACCTCAGCACCAGATCGGTGCAAAAGCTAAGCAGGACAATTACGGGTGAGACAAGACGGGAGAAGGCAGCCAAGGGGGCGGCAGCAAGAGAGGCGAAGCGCTCCGGATTGCTGAGCGCGATTCTCTTGGGGACCAGCTCAGCCATGACCAGGCTGAAGAAGGTGATCAGCAGGACGACAGTGATCAGGGCCAGGCCGCCGCTGTATGGGGTTAGAGCTGGAATGGAGCTGATGTAAAGAGCCAGCTCATCGGTAATTGTTGCGCCTCCATAGGCTCCCGTCAAGGTAGTGATGAGAGTTATGCCGGTCTGCACGGCGGAGAGGAGGCGGTTGGGATTTTCAGCCAGCTCCAGGGCTGCCTTTGCACCTGCATGGCCTTCTTCCACCAGGACCCTGAGCCGGGCCTTGCTGGAGGAGACCACGGCCATCTCAGCCATGGAAAACGCGCCGTTGGCCAGGAACAGGAGAAAAATGATCAGGATTTCAGTGAGCATGATCCAGTGCCCTCGCTATCCATTTCTTTGCATTTCCTTGATTAAATCCCTGGCGGCTCATTTTAAAGGTTAACTACTTGGGAGTTATTTATAGCTTCGCCGAGAGGAAAAGTTATTGCTGTTGATCTTTCCCCATCTAGGCATTCTGTGTGGAATTGGTAGAATTTTGGATGCAGTTCAAACATTTATTACCTTTTTGGACGGTAACGTTAATTATCGATCCAACTGCCACTTCTCCGGTCTTATCGCAATTGGGACAATTGGCTATGACGCCTACCTCCGTGGCATTTGCAAACAGCTGGCTCTCGTTTGCCTCTGCTATGGCACCGATATGACCCCCTCGTTTCCTGGCCGCAGCCATATCAACAAGCTGTAAAGTGGTTACAAATGCTGCTTGCCTGGAGACTGCATAATCAATGAATTTCTTGTAAGCATCAAGGTAATCACCTCTGCCTGAGACCAGATTGCTGAAGATTACCACCATGGGGTCTCCGTTTTCTGAGCTTTCATCGAACTTTTTCACCAGGAGATCGTACCACTGGGTGCCGCTCAGCTTCTTCTCTTCCTTTAGGTAACGATCGTAAAGATACACACGTTCATCGTTGATTGGATAGGTGCTTACAGGAACCGCGTACAGGTTATGGCCCTCGATATCATACGGCCAGGTAGCATTCTCGTAGCCGGGCCTAAAGATCACTCCTGCCTGGAATCCGGCATCATAGATTATCCCCAGCTTCTCCAGAATCCCGAATGTTTCCTCGTTCTGATCAAATGCTTGAGGCCGGAAGCCCTTTATGGCCACATGCTCGCCTCCGCAGACGTAACAACTATAAAGCCTATCCTTAGAAGAGGTCAATAAAGCCTCTTGATCGAAAGCAGAAAGACTGGAGAGCCTCTCATCGGTCCTATTACCATAAAGTGCAAGTTCATGGTTCTTCATAGTACCTTGATAGGTTACTCCCAGCCTGTCCGCCTGGACCATATCCTCGGTTACATAAATAGTAGCACCCAGACCTTTGGGGTCTATCTGATTGGTGAGGTTGATCAAGGCGTCTTCTGCCATCTTTATTTGCTCAGGAGTTGATGCCGGATTGATATCTGCATCAATCATCAAATTAACAACGACGATGCTCTCCTTGGATAGCGCTAATCCAATCGAAACTAGTAGAAAAATGCCTATGAGGCATCCTATTGTGGCCATTTTTTTCTTATATGACATTTATATATCACCCTAATTCTCTGGGAATCAATGGATATGTCTATTTGGAGGTAATACGTCAGCATGGTAATTATAGATATCGGTCAATAATTTTTATATTTACATCAGTTAAAAGCTGGTGGCGCACCCGGCAGTAGAGCTGGTGGGGCAGGCGAGGCTGCAGCATGAAGACTGAAACCGGTAGCGGATCAGTCCTTAAGCCGGGTGGGGGATTAACTATTATTATTAATTTTTTAAGTAAAATACCGTTTAAATATAATTGATGGTAAAGTATAAGTATTACTTGAATGCATTTACCAATTAGGTGATAGAGAATATGTCCTCTTATCGAAGTACGATTGCGCTTGCCATTTTGACATGCATGTTATTTATTGTGGCAGATGGAACGGCAATAGCAGACGTGGTGGTTGACAATTCCAATTCTGACAATTGTCCCATCTCTAATAAGAATGTAGCTCCGGATGATACTATTGTGGTCTCAGGTCCTGCTCCCGATGCAACACAGACCCAGCTAGGAATCACCTGGAAATATAAATGGATTACCAAGAATAGTGCCGGAACTATAGTAGATCAAACCCTGGAAATTGAAGGGGAACCCGGACGCACATATCGGTATACCGTGCCCAAGACCGGTTATGCCGAGTGGTATTCCATAGAATTATTTGTCACCGCCGTGCAGGCGAATACATGCATCAACCAGGCATGTACCAAGTTCAAAGTAATGAAGCCAGACGATTGCTCAATGCAGTCAAATCCTACATCGACCATCATCTGCACGGAAGATGAAGCAAGTTATACCTACAGTACAGGCAGCATCCCTTCACAGGTCCGGCAGCGCTGGTGGATCTTCCCAGTGGCCGAATTCCCCGGTGCTAACCTTGTTACCTGGGGTGGATTTGGCAATTATAAGGTGCCCGGTCCAGATACGAACTCGATTACCACTAGCTGGCATAATCTGCCAACAGGAAAATATATAGTATTCACAGGATATTACCCCAAGACGGGGAACGACAAGACTCCCTTGGGCTCATGCCAGAAGCTGATAACTGTCGTTGCCAAGCCGGCGAATACGATTACGGAGGCCTTCTGATAGTCATTCTGGCAAAGGAAAATGAGGGGCACCCTTCTTGAAGGGGGCCTTCCTTTTTTTAAAGCAAAGTAGTGATCAAATTAATGTGGGCAAAAATTTTGCCAGGAGCGGATGACTAAATGCTGCGGATGCATCTCATAGCTATTCCAAAAAGAATTAAATTTACGCTATCTGTATTGGTATTAATATTGGTATTAATAAATTTATTTAATGGTGTAGTTGCTGCAGACTGGCCTGATTGCAAATTTCAATGCCGGGCAGGAGACGTAAGTGTCCTTGAGGTCTACCTGGGAGATAATCATGGCAATCACCTGCAAGACTGTACCTTAGGCAGTCCTGTTACTGCGCATCTCTGGATCAAAGTAAATAATAATGCGAATTCCGAAAGAAGGGCCCTTATATTGCTTGCCGATATTTATATAAACAATTTGCTTGTGCGTTCCCTCTGGGCAGAAGAGGGAGCATACGTTCTTGATGTCGTTCCTCCCGGCACATCACTATTTGACATCTATAGTTTTTCCTATGTATGCAGCCAGTCGATTGAGCTTAAGAATTTTGTACTAAGTTGGGATACAAATGGTAATACTAATAAAAAATGCGCCGAAAGGACTACGCAGTGCTATCGAGCCTCAACCATAAATGCTTGGATACCTTTGAATCCACCTAAGGTTCAAATCCAGGGCGATAACGTAACCTGCATAGCTAATCCTTCCATCTATACCCCCCTAATAACAGGTCAATCCATCCCGATATATCAAGCGAGCTGGAGTATCGATGGATCCGAGATCTCCCAGGTATCCTCTAATAATAGCATTGATGTAAACTGGGGGCTCTTTGGAGAGGGCTATCACCTATTGCAGCTGACGGTAAATTTCGTCGATGAATTTGGACGAGTATGGTATACCGATCATCGCCAGATGAACGTCCTGGTGGTCGATGTTCCCCGCGCCGACATTAAATCAGTCTGAATACCATTTCAAAGGATGGATCTCAATATGCCCACACGTGTCTCCTCCAAAAAAAGAAATCATATTGCTGCAATATTAATAATAATATTTTTGGTCGTCATTTCATCAGGTGAGGGCAAGCAGTATGAGGCAGGAAAAAGCTATACATTTATTGGTCCAACACCGCCTGTTGGCGAGAGCTATAGTTATCTGTGGACAGCAACGGATGGTTTCCCTACGACCTCCCGGACTGTCTCCTTCCAGTGGACGGCACCGCTGGTGACTGAGCCTACAAAGGTGATAATCAGCCTTCTGATAAGCAGCGGCGCAGTAGGATGCACCAGCCAGAATGAGACGGAGCTTCTCGTCCTCCCTTCGCAAAAGCCTAGCTGTGTATTTATTGCCGATACGCCTGTCTGCGCAAGATCAACCGGAAACAATGCATTGGTCACAGACCCCATTTCAGGCACGACGTATACCTGGTCGATACGCGAAAGCCCGGGTGCCTCCATCACCGCCGATCCGGCAGACAGCTCCAAGGCCACCTGGTCTGCAGGAACAGGCAACTGGGCCACGATCTTTGTCAATGCCACTATGGACGGATATTCCAGCAATTGCAGCAGGACGGTCGCTATCCAGAAATGCGAGCCTGCCGTAGGGTCCATCTCTGGTACGAAGTTCGAAGACAAAAATGGCAACAACGAATGGGATACAAACGAGCCGGGCCTCGGTGAGTGGGTAATCAATCTGAAATACCAAGACGGTGAGATAGCTAAGACTGCGACAACATCCGTCGGTCCAGCGGCTTTAGGCTCTTACAGTATTAACAGCATTTCTCCCGGTACCTACACGCTGGAGGAGGTGCCATCACTTTCGTCAGACTGGACTCAGACCTATCCGGTGGGCAATATTTACATGGTTGTGGTTTCTGAAATCGGCCAGGTCACAGTGACTAAGTCTGACCAGACTGTGGTTCCATCTACAAATGCAGACTTCGGAAACAAGTTTACGCTATCAGGCGAACTAAAGGTCACGAAGACTACAACAGTTGAGACTTTAATTCCGAATATGGAGACCACCTTCACCATCACCGTGGAGAATATTGGGAAAACAGAAATCCATGACATCCAAATCGTAGACGAGCTAAGTCCAATGCTGGAATTTATTCCCTATGCATATTATGGAGATATCTTAATCCAGCACTCCACTACAGGTGGCAAGTTGATATTTGATCTCGCCCCTCTCGGCTCTCTGCAACCAGGGAATTCCTGGACAATCACTTACAATGCGAAATTGAGTTCAGAAGCCTGCAATGCAGTTTCTAGCTCAACCGTCTCGCCTCCGATCATAATTGCTGAGGAGACAAAGTTGACTGTCATGGCTGCAGGAAGCGACAGCACCAGCATACTGCAGATTATTGATTCTCTATCCAGGAATAGGACCAAGCTGGAGTCCAAGCTGGAAAGCATCAAGAAACATCGAGACACATTCGATAAGGTCAATACAACTCTGAAATCAGGCACAAAGAGCATTGCTGGGACGAACTACACACGGAGCAACTATACGAATATTTCGACTGGGGAGACCCTGAACGAGCAGCTTAATGCCACCGGATTCCTGGTATTGTCTGAGTACACCAGGCCCGCCAAGTACGACCTCCTGACCACGACATATGGTACGAAAGGCGAGGTGCTCTCGGACTTCTATACCTTCTTGCCGACCAAAGAGACTCTAAAGATAGAGTACAATAAGCCGGAAAAAGGCTATAAAACCTACACAGTAAGGTACTATGCCACTGGAGACACCCTGATTATAACGGTCGACTCCTACGGCAACGTAGTCAGCCGAGAGTACAGAATGACTCCCGGATTGGCGGTACCGAAATATCTCACGAATTGCGTCACAGCATATGGCAACATTAGTGAACAAGATGAACCAGTAGTGAGCAATAGAGCTTGTGTTGATGTGGGATGGAGGTGCGAACCCGCCGTAGGGTCCATCTCCGGCACGAAGTTCGAAGACAAAAATGGCAACAACGAATGGGATGCAAACGAGCCGGGCCTTGGTGAGTGGATGATCAATCTGAAGAACCAAGATGGTGAGATAGTCAAGGCCGCGATAACATCCGCCGGTCCAGCGGCTTTAGGCTCTTACAGTATTAACAGCATTTCTCCCGGAACCTACACGCTGGCAGAGATGCCTTCTCTTTCGTCAGACTGGACTCAGACCTATCCGGAGGGCAATATTTACGTGGTTGTGGTTTCTGAAACCGGCCAGGTCACAGTAACTAAGTCTGACCAGACCGATGTTCCATCGACTCAGGTAAACTTCGGAAACAAGTTTACGCAATCTGGCGAACTAGAGGTCACGAAGACTACAACAGTTGAGACTTTAATTCCGAATATGGAGACCACCTTCACCATCACTGTGAAGAATATTGGAAAAACAGAAATCCATGATATCAAAATCGTTGACGAGCTAAGTCCAATGCTGGAATTTATTCCCTATGCATATTATGGAGACATCTTAATCCAGCACACCATTGCAGGCGGCAGGCTGAACTTTGATCTGGGCCCTCTTGGCTCTCTGCAACCAGGGGATTCTTGGACAATCACTTACAATGTTAAATTGAGTCCAGAAGCCTGCAATGCAGCTTCGAGCTCAACCGTCTCGCCTCCTGTCATAACCGCAGGGGAGACAAAGTTGAATGTCATGGCTGCAGGAAGCGAACCTGTCAACATGCTGCAGATGATTGACGCTCTCTCCAGAAATAAGACCAAGCTGGAGGCCAAGCTGCAAAGCATCAAGAAACATCGAGACACATTCGATAAGGCCAAAGCAACTGTGGGATCAGGCACAAAGAGCATTGCTGGGACGAACTACACACTCATCAACTACACGAATATCTCGACAGGGGAGACTCTGAATGAGCAGCTTAATGCCACCGGATTCCTGGTATTGTCTGAGTACACCAGGCCCGTCAAGTACGACCTCCTGACCACAACATACGGCACGAAAGGCGAGGTGCTCTCGGACTTCTATACCTTCTTGCCGACCAAGGAGACTCTAAAGATCGAGTACAATAAGCCGGAAAAAGGCTATAGGACCTACACTGTAAGGTACTATGCCACAGGAGACACCCTGATCATGATAGTAGACTTCTATGGCAACGTAATCAGCCGAGATTACAGAAGAACACCAGGATTGGCAGAGCCGGAACATCTCACGAATTGCGCTACAGCATACGGCAGCGCGGGTGATCAAGATGGACCGATGGTGAGCAATCGAGCCTGTGTTAATGTGGGATGGAGCTGCCAGTCCCCTCAGCCGGTACTAGGTCTAAAAGTCTTAAAGGAGGCGGATCGTGAGTTTGTTACCGAAGTTAATGAGGAGATCAAGTATAAATTCACGGTGGAAAACACCGGCAGCATCAAGATCGTTTCACTGACACTCAATGATGATAAGCTAGGTTTAGTGATCCTCAACGAACCGGTTAATCTGGATCCGGGCGAGCAGCTAACTTACTACAAAATTTATAAAGTGACCGCTCGGGACATGACAAAGCCATCAATAATTAACATAGTAGTTGCAACAGGATTGGTTCCGGATGGCTTGGAAGTGGTCTCGCCGCCTGCCCGGGAAGAGGTGAAGATTATCACTGGTCGCTGCCTAACAAAGACCGCGTCGCCAAAATTTGTTAAGCCTGGGGACTATGTGACATATAACATAACGTGGTATGAGCCAGGATATATGATCGTGGATGACTATCCAAGAGGAGTGTCCTTCGTATCTGCGTCCCCAACGCCGGTTGATGATGGCAATAACAACAGATGGATAATAGATTGGCAAAAAAATGGAACCATTATCATTTTGGTGCAGGTAGCGCAGGACATCGGCAATACTACCTTTGACATGGGCCAGGGCGTGACGGGAACGGGATTCGTTAATTTGCACAACGACGTCCGTACAGAGCCAGTAATCCTTATAAATAGAGCAAAAATGGTGGATATTAAGGGCAAAATAGTAGAATGCATCGATGGAAAACCCATGACCGCCTCCGCCGACGTCAACGTCGGCCCGCCCCAGACCTATGTCGCTCTCAAGGAGCACGGGAGCGGCGACTACGCCAGCGAGGACGTGATAAAATACCAAAACTCCAATCGCTCCATTAAGTGGACCAAAGGCCTGACTGCAACATATAAGCCAACCACTTTCTCTCTGCCCAATAATCGGGATATCAACTACAAAACCAAGTGGGTCGAGAAGGCCAAGTCCAAGAATTACGCCACCGGTGGCTCCACTAACGAGGAGTACACCTACGCCAACCGCATCAACCGCAACAGTTCCCTGAAGCTGGACGAGAACGGCAGCACAATGAAGACCGAGACCGACTTTGAGGGCGTGGGTCATATCGGCCTCGTCAAGAAAGATGCTGATGCGAATAGAACGTGGAACGCCAGCCAGATCTTCGAGGCTTCGGAGGACTATGTGGGCAGCTTCAAGATCAACGAGAAGTTCGATGAATACGGCAAGAATGCGGAGTATGAAAAATCCGTTAGCGGTATTGGGTACGTGGCCGGTAACAGGAAAATTGGAAACAGCCAGAAATCTTACGAGTCGGGCACGGGCAAGTACCAGAGTGAGGAGAGAATCAGTACGGTCGTCAACTACATCGCCAAGGATATCAACCTCACTCACTTGCCGACCAGTTACAATTACACGCCCACCTTCTCCACATCCAGTGACTTATTGTGGAATGAGGGCATGTGGTCCAAGACTCCCACCAGCCTGATCAGCGAGCAATTTTCCTCAGCAACATACCTGGATCTGCAGTCAACTGCCCGAGGCCTAAACGAGATGGTGACCGAGGCTGGCTTTACCGGCCAGGCCGATTTCCGGACGGTCTACAAGGACAATTCTCATAATAATATCGATCAGGAGGAGACGTATCTCGGGCAATTCGATATCCAGAGAAAGACCACCCTGGGAGGCGTGGCCAAGTACGACCGACCGCATCTCTCTTTGAGTAAGGTGGCCCGGGTAGATATGCTTAACACAACCTTTGCCGACTATAGGATCACCATCGAGAACAACGGCAACCAGGCTTTAGGGCCGGTTTATGTGAAGGACGTCTTCCCGACGGGAACCGAGTATATCACCTCATCCCTCCGGCCTGTAGAGCTGACGACAAGCTACGCCAATTGGTCGCTGCTTTCCATGGGCATCGGTAGCAAGGTGGTCATCGATTTGCGGCTGAACATCACCGAGGAGCCATCCAATCTAGTCAACCGGGTGGAGGCGGCAGGCAAGTACAGTGAGAGTTGGACGCTGGCCAGGAACTTCTCCGTAGTTCGCTTGAACTGGCTGACCTGCTGCCCGCCTCAATTCTCCGCTACCAAGACCGCCAAAGTCGATGCTCTGGACCCGAAAGTGGTCTGGTACAGCCTGTCCCTCAAGAACCGGGAGAAGTACACCATGGTAGCCTTCTTAATGGACCAGCTACCCCTGCCCATGCAGCTTCTTAACTCATCTCTGGAGCCTTCTGAGAACAGGTCCAACCTCATCACCTGGACAATCCTCGATCTGGCTCCTGGAGAGAGCAGGACCATCGTATACCGGGCTCGGGCTCTGAAGGATGGCGTCTATGTTAACGTGGCCCACATCGAGGCCTTCTCCGTGGACGGGCCGGACGGGGCCGCGGCAGATGTTGAGGCGCGAATCGATCTAGGCAAAGGAGGAGCATTGCCTTCTTCCATATCTTCTGATTGGCAGCCGCCGACGTGCTTCGGCCTCAACTGCAGCGGGCAGATCTACGGCGAGGACTGGGTTCCCTGCTACACCTGCGGGACTGGGGAACCTGGGAACGCAGTAGTTCTGCCATCCTGTGCCTCGTGCATAAACACTGGTGACGACAATCTGCCTTGAATGGATGTGGGGTAGCTAACAGGTGAGCTACCTCCACTTCATGTCCTTTTTCGACATAACTTTTTCATGACGCTACCATCTTTCAGCCATCATCCCGGATAAATCGGGGCAAGATTGGGCTCTGTGATATTTATGCAGACCTCATTGCTGGCGACGCAAAGATGGGTTCGGTTAGACGCGTCCATGACCACATCTGCGCAGGCTAAGGCAAAATTGCATATGCGGCAGGTGCAAGAGCTACAGTAGCTGCAATTATGGCTGACAACCTTATAGTAGGTCTTGTTTGTCCCGGGTGCCAGGGTGATGCCCGGAGAGCTCTGTATCACTCCCAGTATGGAGTCATTGATGGTTATATTCTCGATAGTCTTGCTCCCGGTGTTATTCACAATGATCGTGTAATTTATGGGTTCGCCTGCATTGGCATTGTAATCGGTCTTGTTGGTACTCTTGTACACTTCCATGAAAGTTCCCTGACAACTGGAGTATAAAAGCTCCTGAAAGCTGCCGATGAGCCTGGCCTGACGCCTGATCAGATCCTCATAGCTTGCCAGAAATTTGTACCATGTCTGCTTTTCAGTGTTGTTAAGAGCACTCTGGCTGTTTAACCACTTGGAAAACCCGTTGAGAAGATACTGCTCTTTGTGAAGGCGATCCTCATAACTGCTCAGGAAGACGGCCTTCTCTGAGCTATTAATTTTGCAGTAGCCCCGGATAAGAAGCACATCATTGCTGGATATGATCTCAGACTGTCTTCTTAAGAGATCCTCGAAGCTGGATGTGAACTTTATCTTCTGCACCTCGTCCAGATCGTTCCAGTTGCACCACACCTGTCCTTCGAAATCCTTCAGACCGAGCTGCTGCCGCCAGGAGAGGTCATCGAAGCTGGCAAGAAACTCTCGGCTGGCGTTGGCGTCCAGGGAGGAGTTCTTGAGCAGGCTCTCGAAACTGGATATTGTATAAGTTTGCCCTCTGAGAAGACTCTCCAGGCTGTCAAGCCTAAATGTAGCCTGCGATAAGGCTCGAGCTATGGCACGCTCGTTGCTGTAGATGCACCCCGTGTCGCATGTGCCCCGGACGGTGACGTTGTTGATATGGGTCAGTCCGCAGGTCTCGTTGGAGTTGGCGTTTACTACTACGGACCATTTGCCGACTCCCATGGGCACCTTCTGCCCGGTCCATTTAATAGTTGTCCAGTTGGGAAGCGGTTGGTTATGAGTCACTGTGCCATTGCTGGAAGTCACATCGAAGAACCCGTCTCCCAATATGTCCACAACGCTCACGTTCTCTGCCGTCTTTGTACCACTGTTATCTATATAAATTGTCCAGCTCACCTGTCCCTGAAACTGCACAGAAGGCTCCTTTCGCACGACGAGGTTGCCCTTTTTGGGATTTACTGTCTGGATATTTGGCGTAGTGGAAAAGAGATTTCCACAGGAGTCCCTGTAATAGAATCTCAGAGTGTTCGTACTAGAGGTAGATGATTTGCAGCAATCTGTGCAGTTGATAACCTTGAACCGTAAGGTTATAACCTCACCGCGATAAACTTTATCGATATTTGTGGAGTTCCAGATGAGTGTCCTATTGATGGCTGTGAAGTCGTTGGGCTCATAGATGGTGATGGTCGCGTTGTGAGTGGCGTTGTTGCTAGTGATGCGAGCAGAATTCTTTTTGTATATGAATCCTACAGGCAGTACATCCGAGATATTATAAACTAAGGCTGTAGCTCCGGAATTCCCGATGGTTAGTGTGAAGTCCCCTCCGCAGGTATCCAGCAAACTCAACTGCCCCGTGTTCGGACTGGCCGAACCGCTGGGTCTGGTGATCAGGTTGGCAGTGGCAGGAGCTGTGGAAGGACAGCAGGCCCAGTAGACTGTAGCTTTGTCAGTGGTTTGAACGGTACAGCTCTTAACTGTGGCATTAAGGCGAATGGTCTTGGTCTGCCCTACCGGCATATCCGATAGTTTCCAGACCAATGGATTAGATACTGATCCAATGCCGCTGTTGTTCTGGGGGTAAGCAGAGTGCCAGACGGTGTTCGTGGGCAAAATATCCTGAAGGGTCACATTCTTGGCCACATAATCCCCATCATTTTTCAGAGTTATAACCCAGCGCACTATATCCCCCGAATTTGCATAGGTCGTTGGGGGCGTCTTAGTAATTGTTATCTTGGGACTGAATTTTGTTACGGGAATCTGGCTTTCTACCTCCGGCCCAAATCTTCCGCATGGCTCAATATAATTCACCAGCACTCTTGCGTTTCCTCCATTAAAGCTGCAATTTCCCGTAACTGAGGCATTGAATTTTATATATATCCTCGTCCCAGGGCTAACTCCCTGGGTTTGGTTGAACCACCAGATCAAAATGGCGGGATTACTGTTGTCGAATGATGTGGGCACAGCTCCTGATACGATGGGTGTGTCGTTGAGCTTTAGGCCTGCAGGGAGTATCTCTTTTATGGACAAATTGTAGACGTAAGCAGCGGCTGAATTCCTAACTTCGATGGAGAAGGGAGCATTGGCTCCGCAGTCGTCCACCTTTCCTGCCTGGTGTTTCGCGACCAGTAGCTCGGTAATGACCAATTCCACTTTGGAAGAGTCGGTGACGTTCTGGCATTTGATTCACCGATTGCTTCTTTATCCGGTTCCCTATTCGAGATCCAGTCTGAGACTCTATCCGATACCCTGCCGGAGGCCTTGCCCTATCACATGCTGATGGAGGATATTCGCGAATTATACTCCAGCGAAATTCTATTAGTGAACCAGTCTCGCCAGATCGATTTAAATGACACCGTTTTTTTTGCCGATCGGCAATCGATTGAACCGCACATCAGCTCTCTGAGCGCATATGAGAGCCTGCTCAGAGAAAGAGCTATTCGTCTGGCCCAATTTGAACTCAGATTAAAAGAAATCTGGCCTGAATTGAGCCTGGAAGAGCGAGTAGATATAACTGAAAATCTGGAAGGGCTGCTGAGGCACCAGGCCATTCTTCTTTATGATTTCCAATCTCAATTGAAGAAGAAATACTGCCTCTTTCCCATTCGAGAGAAAAAGAAGTTCCTGAATAGTTTTCAGGACCTACTGGACCGAGACGCAGCCCTTCTCCTGGGATTTGAGGGTTTTCTGCACCATCTGCAAGATGCTCCGGAAGAAGATAAGATCGAGTTCCTGGCAAGCTTTGAAGATCTGATCCGCAGGCAAGCCATTCTCATGGAGATTTATGAAGATCTCCTAAAAGTAAACTGCGAATTATTAAAAATATATAAATATGCTGACGGGTGCGAATGTTACCGGTCCGGCCAGAATGGCACATATACTTATGTGATTAAAAATACCTGCAACTGCTCCATAGTGGGCATTAGAATTGTAGACAGTCGATTGGGTATTATTATTGAAGGCATCTCGCTGGGGCCATATGAAACCAAGTCCTTTAGTAAATCCACGGTTCTGAAATACCCACCCCGCACAGAGGTATGCAATACGGCCCAAGCATGGGGTATTGATCCCAATGGTTTAACCATTATGAGTGAGAGCAATGAGGTCTGCATTCAAATGTGCGCGCTGCTAAAAACCAGGAATCTCTGGAATTGGGCAATCAAAAAGCCCTGGCCATAGCTTCCGATCCCGCAACGGCTGAGAATAATATCTTGATAAAGAAGAACCAGATAAGTAAATGCTGCCCGAATAAGGATTATGTCAACCAGATGGCAATTCGTGTGGGAGATCAATTGGCTGCTAGCTACAGAAGTTCCAAAGGAGCCAATAATATTAAGATCGTCTCCAACCAACAGTAATTAAACATTTTTTTTATTTTTTTGATTCAAACATTGTATTACTTTATTATTAATACTCTATATTAGGGAAAGAGCAACATTTATATGGTAATATTGGTAATATACCAATACAATAACGAATCACCAGGGAGAATACCAGATTATCATGGGCAATAGTGTGGATCTTGACGAAGTGGATCGGGCCATTCTTTGCAGTCTTCGGGAGAATGCGCGCATGAGCCTGCAAGAGATGTCAAGAAAATCCGGCATCTCCGATGCGACCATACAGTTTCGGCTCAAACGCATGAAAGCCAATGGGGCCATAGAGCGATTTACCATTATGGCCAATCCGGCAGCTACAGGCTATGCAGTGACCGCGATTATGCTTGTGCAGACAGACAATGAAAGACACGATCAAGCAGTTGCCGCTCTGACGAAGATCCCAGAGATAACTGAGGTTTATGGGATACTGGGTGAGTACGACCTCTTCCTCAAGGTCTGGTCCAAAAGCCTCGATGAGCTGAATACCCTCATAAACGATCGCATAAGATCGATTGACGGCATTGAAGACCTGCATGAGCTCGTGGTGGTAGAGCGAGCAAAAGAAGAGACATCTCCGGTTTAGAGGTTGGAATGGCTACATTCAGGAGCATTACGGAGAAGGCAAAGGGTTTAGGCCCACTGCGGGCAAACGACTTGAGCCAAAGCACTGGTAGAGATATCTTAGAACTCGCTGCCCACCCGCTGCCGATGGCAATCGAAAAGCCACTGGAAAGGCCTAAGATCACTATAATTGATTATGATGAACAACATTATCACGAGGCAGAGGTCAAGGAGGTAGAGGAGTGTTTCAGGTTCAAAGATCAGCCCACTGTAACCTGGATAAACATTGATGGCCTTCATCAGATGGATGTCTTAGAGAAACTTGGCTCATGCTATGGAATTCATCCTCTGGTTCTGGAAGATATTCTGACTGATCAGCGTCCTAAAATTGAGGATTATGATGATTACATATTCATCGTGCTAAAGATGCTCTACTACGATGAAGAGGGAGATAAAAAAGCGGAAGGCGAAGATGATGAAGATGATCTGGGTGATACCAACCTAGATATGGATCAGGTGAGCATGATCCTGGGGCCAAATTTTATAATATCCTTCAAAGAAAAAGAGGTTGATGTTTTCAATCCCTTGCGAGATCGGCTGCGTACAGCCAAGGGTAAAATAAGAAAGCAAGGTGCAGACTATCTGGCCTATTCCATGATTGACTCCGTCGTGGACCACTATTTCTTGATCATGGAAAAACTGGGGGATCGGTTCGAGGAGCTGGAGGATTCGGTTGTGTCCGACCCACAGCCCGGCGTTCTTCCTGCCATCTACAATCTGAAGCGAGATATGCTGTTCCTACGAAAGTCGGTCTGGCCTTTGCGAGAAGCCATCAGCAAGATGCAGAGGAGTGATTCTCCCCTCGTCTCGGAAGCGATCAAGATCTACCTGAGGGATGTTTACGACCACACCATACAGGTGATCGAGAACATCGAAACCTTCCGCGATATGTCCGCCTCGCTGCTGGAAACATACCTCTCCAGCCTGAGCAATAAGCTCAACGAGGTGATCAAGCTCTTGACCATCATCTCTACCATATTCATTCCTCTCACCTTCCTGGCGGGGCTGTACGGGATGAACTTCAGGTTCATGCCGGAGCTGGAGTCTCCTTTAGGCTACCCGGCCGTTTTGATATTGATGCTGCTGGTAGTAGTAACAATGATGGTATATTTCCGGCGGAAAGAATGGATTTAGCTTGATGAACCGAAGGATCATAATTAAGATTACGCCTTCCTGCCCAGGATCTTTTCGTAGCGCTGCACAATTCTCTCCAGAATATCCATGTCGTAGGGCTGGTGGGCGGGTACCAGGATATCTGCTTCTATTCCGGCAGAGTCGGGCGCAACCGTTAGGCCCCCTTCCAGCACAGGCAGGCGCAGGTCGCGGGCCATTTCCTCGATCATGGGGGTGAGCGGCTTGATTGCCCGGGAGGTTTTCGCTCTCTGCCGGAATCTCTTGAGCAGCGAGTCCACCTCGGCGGCTAACGGCTCGACATCCCCGCAGCCAGACTCCTGGCAGATTCTCTCCGCGCTCTCCTTGAGCTGGGAAAGGGTGGCAACGCCTGCCTCCAGCATCTGGCCGGAGTAGTGCCGCTTGACCCTTTCTGTGTAGCCGGGAGCGAGCACCAATAGCTCGATCTCTTTCAGGCGCTCCAGATCCTCCGCCTCGGGTTTATAGGGATTTACTACTATGTAGTCCAGGGCAAGACGTAAAGCCAGGCTCTCGTACATGGGCGAGACGCCCACCAGCCTCTTGTCTTTGAGAAGGGCTCTTCTAATTGCCTGGGGATCGGCAGAGCTGATGCCGAAGTAATCGGCAAAGCAGCGCGTGGTGGTAAGAAGCTTGGTGCGGCTGAACTTTTCCGCATTGATGAGGCCCCTTTCCTCCAGCTCTTTCACGTGATCGTAGCTCTTGTTGCCCCGGATCTCCACCAGATGGCTCTGCTTGATGGGCTGCTTGTAGGCGATGATGGCTAAAGTTCTGATGAGGGGGGCCTCGATCTCTTTGGGGGCGAAGGATAGGACCCGCCCGGCCAAGCCGAAGCGAACCTGCATGGAATAGCTCTCACCAATGCTTTTGATCTCAATGCCCGAGTCGCGAGCGGCGTACTCCTTTGCCAGGTCGTCGGCGAGAGTGCGTGCCCGTTCCTCGGAGAGGGCGGAGAGATCGGCCAGCTCTCGTGGAGTGAGAGTTCTACCCGAGGCGAAGAGGGCGGCTTCGATGACGGCTTTGGCATAGGAATCTGCGGTCAAGACAATCCTGGAAGCTGTCCTCATCAAAATGGTTTAAGGTTACGCTTAGGGGGGTGTGTGGGTGTGGGAAGGTGCGGAATGAGGCGCTTATCATTGAGCTATACGGTATCATTTTCGATCTGATTTCGCGCATCATAGTCTCGATTGCGATAGTTGCAAAGAAGGATCTTCTGGATTATTTCCCTGGCAAAGCGTGCTTCTTCAGACGTAACCCTCATAATTCTCCCGCGAAGCTGAACGCTATAGTTTAATGCTTCCGGTGTGGTTGATATGCATAGCTATCAGGAATATTTTAATATAATTAATATTATTTAAAATTCTGTCGCTTTATTTTCCTCTTTTTTTGGTGCGCTATCTTTAAATACCCATCATCTATTAGGTTTGAAGGCCGATGCGATGGGTTCGCGATCTTGTTCCAGCCTCCTGATCAAAACCGGGGAGTCATGATGGAGCAAAATCCTTAAATACGAACTTCGA
>JANYKI010000063.1 GCA_025361645.1 Methanothrix sp. | reverse complement strand
AAAAGAGCCGAGAGACGCAAAAATCTTTCTTGGGGATTTGATCAGCTTAGGCAGTTTATCAGCTACAAGGCAGCTATTGCTGGTGTGCCGGTTGCCTACATTGATCCTGCCTATACCTCTCAAGAATGTAGCTCCTGTCATCATATCTCCAAATCCAATCGTCCTACAAGGGAGGATTTTGTTTGTAGTAGCTGCGGCTTCTCTCTACCGGCTGACTACAATGCCGCTCTGAATATCAGAGCAAGGGTAGCTGTCAACATGCCCATCGCAGCCCGACTTTTTGCGGAGCCGCAAGCCACGTCCTTTAGGGCGTGGTAGTTGACATTATAACGTTCTGTGACCTCGGGCATGCTCTGTTTGAGGACCTGCTCAATCTCCTCCCGCGACCGGGGCTGCCAGTTGGTTTCTACTGGCACTTCCCCTTCCCGCTCTTGATGCAACTGATGCCCTTCTCGCTCCCGTCCGCCTTCGTAGACCACTTGATCTTCGTCTCCGGCATCTCGAAACGGGCAATCACCGGAGCGTGGTCCGACTCGGGATAGAATATTCTGGAGGCGAAGACTATGGACTCGTCGTGCAATAGCTCGTTATGCACCTCTGAGCCCCGGAAGTAGGCCAGCATGGTCCGGGAGACCAGGATGTGGTCAAGCATCTTGCCCTTGCCGTTGTGCAGGAGCGAGTAGCGCGCCGGCTCGGGGATGTTTCTCTCCGTGGGCACCATGACCCGCATGGCCAGGTCCATGTTGCCCGTGTTCTCCACATCGCCCCGGATGGCTTCAATGGATACCTCATCAAACTCCTCATTGAAATCCCCGCAGACGGCAATGAGAGCGCACGGATCCACGTCGAAGAGATTGTCAATGAGAATGCGCGTCTCCAGCGACTGACCAATGCGCTTCATGCTGGAGATGAAAACGCCCTCCGCCCAGCCTGAGGCCGTCTTCCAGGTCCGATCGGAGAGTTTGTGCCCCTGAATGTTGGTGGGTCGGCGGCTCTTAAGATGCAGGTTGATCACATCCACCACCATGTTGTTGGGGAGCTGCACCTTGGCGTGCAGAATGGGCCTCTCCCAGGAGATCTCTTTTGCCTCGCTCTCTTCTGGAATCGCCGTGACCTTCTTGTAGCGCGGCGAGGGGGCATACTCGTGCAGATACTGGTCATGCTCCACAATATCGTAGCGGCTGAGGATGACCAGGTTGTGATGCTCAAAGACCTCTTTTGTATCCGGATCGATGGTGGTGACTCTCTTGTAGCCCTCGTAAGGCGTGCATTCCAGCAAGCGGTTCATGGCATCCAGGTGCATCTTTCTGCCTGGCTCATGCTGGCCGCAGACCTCCTGCAGACAGAGAACGTCCGCATCCAGGCGAACCAGCTGCGGTCGCAGGATGGGTATGCGCTCCTCAAGGCTGGGATATTGGTCGCGCCGGTCGTCCAGGTTCATGAGGTTGAAGGTGGCAATGCGTAGCTTAATGGGCATCAGTTCTCTCCCTACCGTCTTGCTTTTATCATAGCGCGGCAGGCTTTTATCTTTGCGGTTAATTTTGCCGCTCTGTGCCTATTCGTCGGCTCGGCTTTCCAACCTCGACCAAAAGCGGATCGACGGCTTTCGGCGGCGCACAATTCCGGAAGATCCCATCGGGATCGTAGAACCGATCCATGGGCAGGAGCGTGAAGATCCTTCGGCAATAGCCCCTTTCATCGCTTTTGGCAACAGTTTTCTTCAAAACAGCATAGCCGATGAGCATCTCGCCCGGCAAAGCTCTGACCGGACCGGTGCGAATGGGGCAGAGCAGCCATTTCTCCCGTACGTAGCCCATCCTGGCCAGAGCTTCATGATCTTTTAGCCAGATTATTTTTTCCTCGTCCTCGTAATTTGGATTCATGCTGCCTTTCCTATGCCTCGTTCCCGGCTCATATTTTGAGGAGATCCTGCTGATCACGTATCTCTTCCTTCAAGCTGGCCTGAAAAGATGCGGCCACCAGAGGATTGGCCATGATAGGGGGCAGGCCCAGATCCACTAAAACTTTCCGGCATAGCTGCATAGGATTCAGCTCCTCCGACGCAGGATTTGCCCCCACCACCTTGAGAACGCTGCTGTGGATGCGTTGCAGATATTGCCGCCCTTCATTCATGATGCGGTAGGCTTCGCTATCCCGGCGCGGTTCATCCCAGGCCGCTAAGAGGAACTTGATTTCCGGTATCGAGGCAAGCCTCTGCACGGAGCGAACGGATGCCAGAATATCCTGAAAGATGGGCATATCTCCGGCAATGGGGACCGCATCCGCCGAAAAGAGAGCGCCGTCCTCAGCCAGCCACAGGGAAACAGAGCCAAGGGAGTGGCCGGGAGTGTGCAGCACTCGCAATGTGAGGCCATCCTCCAGATGCAGCACCTCGCCGTCTTGCAGGGTGCGGTCGACCGGGACTGAGCCGCCCACCAGGGAATGAAAGCCGGGAACGGGGCGCTCTTTTGCCTGAAGTTCCACATCTTCAATCCATGCCTTTTCCGCAGCATGAGCCGCCACGGTGCAGCCGGAAATGCGTTTGATGGCAGCGGCGGCACCAATGTGATCGGGATGAGCGTGGGTGAGGATGAGCCTTGAGATCTCCTCTGGGCTTTTGCCGGTTCTTTTCAGATAGTCCAGAATGATCTTCTCAGAGCCGGCTACCCCGCTGTCGATAAGGCAAATCTTTTCCCCGTAAATAAGAAAGGCGTAAACGAATCTGGGAATTTTTTGGCCGGACGGACCGGTTATCTGAAAGGGGATTTTCAGGGCGTGAATGTGATCGCTTATCTGCATTATCTCATTTCTCCCACAAACTCGCCGTCCCAAATCGGACTTTGGGAATGCTTCCATTTTCCCTGGAAAAAGGTTCTGCCAACTTCGGCACTTTCGCGATTGTGAATTAATACGCTAAAGCGGCCTCTGCCTAACTGATCTGCCCATTTTCCGATAAAGATAATGTCTTCTCCCTCCTTAAAGAGAGTTCCTTCGATAGTGCCCTCAATTTTTGAGTTGCAATATGTCCCGCTAACGAGATGGCCCGACTGCACCAATTGCATATCTGCCTCTATGGGCTGCAAGATAATCCAGGCACCTTGCATATCAGGCACGCTGGCCCATTCCAGGGGGATTTCTTCCGGAATATTTCTCACCATAACATCCTTCTGCAGCTTTAGCTTTATACTTTGAGCTCTAATTTCAATGAACGAAGTGATGCGATATGCTGGAGCAAGAGTCATTCTGGGAAAATAATAGCTTTGCGATCATCACAGATAAGACCAAACCGGCCATGAAATTGACGATAGACGAATTGGCACGGAGAGGAAAGAGGGTTTATGTTGTTGATTTGTCGGATAGCCCCGGCAAAGATCTGATGCGCTCCATCTCTGATCTCCCGTCAGACATCGATTGTGCCATTATCGGGCTGAAAAAGGAAAACACGGAAAATGCAATTGTTGAGCTGAGCAAGAAAGGCATCAAAAAATGCTGGATCCACTGGAGGACAGAGACAGATCAGGCTAAACAGAAATGCAAAGAGCTGCAAATGCAGTGCATTTCTGGAAAATGCCCCATGATGTATCTCAGCCGCGGCCTTAATATCCACACAATGCACGGGAGCCTGGTAAAATTATTAGGAAAGTATTAAATCGCCTCACTCTTTGTGATCGTGATGCTTGTGCTCAAGCCCATGCACATGCAGATGCTCATGCACCAGCTTGCCGTGCAGGTGAGTATGCTCGTGCACCAGATTGGAAGACAGCAGCAGCTCGTAGTCGGAAAGAACGCTCTCGGCATCCCGGTCCATCTTAACGCTGTGGTCCTCGCCCATGACGATGGCTCTCTTGCTGATCTGATCAATGATCTCCAGGTCATGGGTTGCCGTTATCACCGTCTTGCCGGCATGCGCCAGCTCCTGAAGAAGCTCGACCAGCCAGAGCTGCGTTCTGGGGTCCAGGCCTGCAGAGGGCTCATCCAGCAAGAGCACATCGGGATTGTTGACCAGAACTGTGGCTATGCAAACCTTCTTCTTCTCTCCCCCGGAGAGAGTGTGGGGCGAACGATCGCGTAGCTTGCCGATCTGCATCATCTCCATGACATCTTCCACCCTGGTTTTGACCTCTTCAAGCGGCAGGTTAAGCTGCAATGGTCCGAAGGCAATCTCCTCATAGACCGTAGAAGAGAAGAGCTGAACATCTGAGTTTTGAAAGACGAATCCTACCTTTGTCCGAAAATAGGTTCTGAATTCATTGTCTTTAATGGCATCAAAGACCTCTTCGCTTATCAGATTGTCAAAGGCATAGAATTCGCCGGAGCTGGGATAAACAAGCCCATCCAAAATGGCCAATAATGTCGATTTGCCGCAGCCGTTGGAGCCGATAATGGTGACCTGCTCACCCCGGTTTATCTTCAGGGATACACCCTTTAGCGCATCGATCTTTCCCACATATGAGTAAGAAACATTCTTCAAGTCAAATATGGTCTCATTTATCGTTTTTATCATATATTCCACTTTTATACCCGGATGACATTTTGGGAGATCAACACCAGCACCAAGCTTGCAGATATTGCCACGATTCCTGCCAGATAATCGCGATTTTTCATTTTGAATTCCTGCATGATATGAACTTCGCCGTTAAAGCCTCTGGACATCATGGCCATATGTACCTTTTCGCTCATGGAGAGAGACCTGATAAGCGTATATCCTATGCGTCCCCCTACCCACTTCTGCTCATCAATTAATCCACCGGATTTGATGGTCCGAGCTTTCTTGGCAACATACATCTCTCGTATCAATTCCATGAACAGGAAGATGTATCGATAGGTCATCTGCAGCGTGAGAACATAGAGCTTGGGAACCCCTACCGTGCGCAGGGACTTGAAGAGGATCTGCTGCGGTGTGGTAAGGAATAGCAGCACTACGGCAGAAACGCAGGTTGCCACACGCATGGTGAAGATCACCGCGGCAATCGTCCCCTGTTTAGTGATGAAGATGCTCTCCGGCAGGGAAAAGGGCCCCAGGTGTGCTCCTGGCCCCAGATATGCCAGCTGATAGAGCGGATCGCCGGGTAAAAAGACGTTGAAGATCATGGGCACGGCGATAATGCCGGCAAAGACGGGAATGAAGAGCCAGACACGCTTGATGAAAAAACCCACCTCAATCTTGCTGAGACGGGAAAAAAGCAGCGTCAGCACATAGATGAAGATCAGTACCCGGAGGTCGCTAATCAGGCTGGTTGCAAATATTACGGCCAGAATGGAAACCAGCTTGGCTCTTGGGTCCAGGCTCTGTAGAAGGCCGCGCCGCTTAGAAAAGCTCTCCGATATAAAAGCCTCCTCTAAAAAGCCGAAAATACCATCAATGGTCTTTCCTACAAAGCCCTTCTTGCCATGAGATGCGGCAGAACACTTGCACGAACCGGCATTTACTTCCTTCATCCAATCTGGTATCATAATAACTAAACCCTAATTTTTGGCAATCTTCTTTCCTACGTAATAAAGAAGACCGCCGCAAATGGCAACGCCCAATATGCCGGACAATATATATGCCGTTATAGCACCTGTCTGAGATTCATCATTAGGGAAAGCGTAATCCGCTAGGGGTGCAACCCATAGCGAGGAGAGCCTCTCCAGACCCTGGGGCACAAAGCCCAGTTTCTCGTGAATCTCCTCATTTGACCATTCGCCAAATGTCTCGCCTACTGCCAGGAGGCCGAGCGGCGCCAGGATTATTAATACTACCAAGCCTTTAGCAAAGCTTTTTACTATTTTTTCCACGTTTCTCACCTCAGGTAGTTGCCGGTTCGTTGGACTTGTTCCTATTCGCCCGGGACTCGTCACCAAACAGAATGGATGTATCTGTTCTCTGGATGTAGGAGAAAATCAGCGCCGTAACGATGGCTTCAACGAATCCGAAAGCCAAGACGTGCTCTAGAATCATTGCCGGCATGGCCACGCTCAAGGGATAGGGCATGTAAAGCGGCAATCCATTGGCACCTGTGTGTAGCAACGGCTGTATGCCAAACTCAAATCCTGTCAGGGCAGCCGCAAATGCGAGAGATATATAGCCCGCCACAGCCGCAGCAATAACCCTTCTAGACGAAGTGATTATTGAGTTGCCACTAGCAAATTTATAGATGTAATAGGCGCAAAAAGGCATAGCAACTGCCATGTTAAAGCAGTTAGCGGCGATAGCTGTGATGCCCCCATCTCCGAACATTAATGCCTGAAGCACAAGAGCCACAGAGATAGCTATGACACTAGCCCAGGGGCCTATTACTATGGCGATTATGGCTCCACCCACGGCATGACCGGTGCTGCCTCCGGGAATGGGCAGGTTGAACATCATAATAACAAATGAGAAGGCTGCGGCCATCGCGAGCAGTGGTACTTGTCTGGACTTCAGCTCAGCACTAAGCCTCTTTCCCGCATAGTACCAAAGGGGGATCATTATGATCCAAAATGCAGTGTAGGTATAAGGCCCTAAATAGCCATCCGGAATATGCATTACTTCACCGAACGATAGAACTCACCTTTAATTATAAAAGGATATCGTGCATGCATACTAAGTAAGAATAATCTCCATTCTTTATGCTATGTTGGCAACAATAATTATTTGAAGTATTATTATTCAAACCATTACGACTAAATTTCTACTCTTTTCTTACAGTCACGTGCAAATAGATCTGAATTGGTATTCGAGGAGGAGATGAAGATCCGGGCGACAGAGGAGTTCGAGGAGATCGAACTGGGCGGGCACGGCACAGGCACGGCAGAACAACCGCTCGCGCCCTCGCTTGGCGCGTGCTGCGTCGGCGTGCGCGGCGGTGCTGGTGGGCGTGGACGTGACAGTAGTTGTGTAAGCCAGCGCTGAAAAGTAAATGCCCAAAAAGTTTCGGGACTCTACAACAAACCTCTCCTACCAATAATTTAATGTATTAAGCGACCACATGATATGAGTGCAAACACACCATGGAGGGATCTAAAAATGATCCTCGAAAGATCGAAGAAAAAAATGATATCCCTGGCAGCGATCGCAGTTCTTTTTTTCGTCTCGATTGCTCTTGTTGACACCTTTGCCCTTGAAACGAATACCGATCGCCCCGGCATGGACTATAGCAGTTTTGATCTTGCCAGCGCCAACCCGAGCCTCTGCGAGCAGGCGTGCGACGGCGACCCCAATTGCCTGGCCTTTACCTACGTAAAGCCAGGAGTACAGGGTGCTAGTGCCAGGTGCTGGCTGAAGAACGGGATTCCGACCGCCTATCCTGCCACTTGTTGTGACTCTGGTGTTAAAGGCACAACCCCAGGCGGCGGGAGCGCCACTCCATCTCCTGCTCAGATGGATCTGACCGGTGTATGGAATTGCGACGACGGCGGCAAATATTATATTCGCCAGTTCGGATCGATTGTCTGGTGGTATGGTGAGCACGACCCCAACACACCGGACTGGTCCAACGTCATGCGTGGCTCCATCAGCGGCAATACGATAAATGCAGACTGGACCGATGTCCCCAAGGGCAGCATCATGCAGTATGGCACATTGAATTTGAACATCGAGTCGAATAACAGGATAAGCGCCGTATCCAAGACAGGAGGCTTTGCAGGATCGGTCTGGACTCGGTAAATTGCAAGCGGCCTGCAATTCGCCACACCCATTAATCTCCCAGGAACTCAATGAAAACGTGGGGATGTAGGGCAGAGTCAACGGACAGGACGTCCAAGGCCTCGGTCTTATTGATCCTTTGGGCCTCCGAGAAAAAGAAGGTAGGCGGCTAATGCGTCGCCTCCACACTTTCTCAACAATGGACTGACGTTCGGCGGGCGATACATGCGCGATTCCCGCCATCTTAACGTCCTATTCATTCGAAAAGCGCAGCACCTGCCAAACTCGCCGCCAGAACGATAATCGCCAAGCATGCTGAAATTTGAACATCTTCAGACTTATTAGGGCAAATCCCTTCTAAATCGTCTATATATCCTGCATGTGCCAAGTAGTCTGCCATGAGATGGTTGAAGACAATGATGGCAATCTGCATAATTGCAGTCTCTTTGAACTCAGGAATGGCATTTGGCGAGAATGAGGATCTCTCCAGCTTAAAGAATCTTATCACCTCCTTCGATGACCGAGGCATTAATTCTCGGGATCTGGCGTTCTTCCTTGTTACCCATAATTATGATGCAACCCCGGCGGGCAACCATGTTGAGGTCAAGCTTAACGGAGAGGTCTACTTGCTTACTCCAAATGGGAACCGCCCCGGTCTGTGTGACATCAAGCTCTAAAGACATCTTGTCAATTTCCGTAAGGCCATCTCTCTCTGAAATTTTCTAGGTATATGCTTACATAATGGCCGCTTCATCGTCCTTGAGGAGAGCCTCGATCACCTCTGCCCGGGCCTGGCCGCTCATAGGCGCAAAAGCGCTCTTTTTTCTTCCGCCCACTTCGGATCTCTTTAGATCGCCGTGAATCCATTCCTCATGAGTTATCTGGTCAAGGGATAGCTCCTCTTGCGCTTTGCGGCTGATGCGTATGGCAAACGCAATAGCCGATTTTTCCAGTACGCATGCCGAAACATAGACGGGGCTCACGAAAAAGATCGATCCGGCTTTCAGGGGCTGCTCCAGCACAATGCGCAGCATATCCCTGCCTGCATATCTATCCAGGCCACCTGCGCCTAGACCATAGAGGTCCATCTCCACTACCGCATATCGGCTGCGTGGGGAGATGATGGCAATTGCCGCGAACACTCGGCTGTGCACAGAGCACCAATCCCAGTATTGTTTCAAGACCTTGCGCTTCTCCATCCAGACAACATGACGGGCCAGTACGGCCTCTTCCAGGGTGTTATGTGGCTTTAGCACAAGTATAGTCTGATGCGCTCAAAGTAGGTGTAGCTTTTGGGCCGAGAGCGACAGGAAATCTGGATTTTTTTAGTTAATTATATATACTGTTATCAAGTAATTCATACTAGGCAATTGAGGTAGAAGCATGAAAATAAAATTCATCTGCAAAAATTGTGGCTCAGTGAACGAAAAAGATAAAGAGGTGCTTCTTGATCCAGAATATAGTCAAGAGGACTGGCTTTGCGATCTTCCTATGAGCTTTGAATGGATTTTGCCGGTAGGAAAGATCTCGCCAATTGTCGGCAGCCCAATGTACGTTTCCAGCCTGGGCGGCAACCTTTCCCGAAGTGAATACCTGGAGAGATATAATGTGGATCCGGAGATCGCCTACCAATTGATGCGCAAAGATAAGGGAAAAACTCTGGCCAAGGCAATGGACCCGGCCAGAGTACAATCTCTGATCATGTCATCTCGCTTGCCAGATGCCGATGATTGGCCTTCTTAGGCGGATCGGGTGAAAAATCCGGATTCTCAAGGCAATGGTAGATTAAAGGGCAGGTAATAGGATCCGCATTGCCCATAATAGCATGGGATATAATAGTATCTTCCCGTCCATTCCCAGGCAGGATAGCTCTGACTATAGCTGCAATCAGCGGGATTTTGTATGCAGTAGTACACCTGCCGAATGCTAATCCCGTCAAGATAAGCTTCACATACCGGCCGCCCTAAGATATCACGTCCCTGTATCTCGAATTGCAGCTCTTTTCCCTTGAAGTAGATAAGATTTGTCAGAGGTTTATCGAGAAGAACTTCGACCTTTGCCTGCACTCCATAAGTTCCTGGCTGGGTTACATTCACCGTCATGCCGTTGGGCTCTGAGACTTTCTCGACCGTTCCCGTAAAATCATATGCGAGGGCTGGAAATATCAACAACGGTAGAGACAAAAGCAAAATAAGTGCTATGCGAGCACCGATCAGTGATTTTGCCGTTTTGAAGTTCATAGCCTATAATATCTTCTCATTAATCTTCAAGTTTATCCTATGCTCTTAGTCCAGGCAGCACTTTCTTCATGACCTCGGCAGCCACTACCACCAGCAGACCGACGCCCAGAACCATAGCCCAGCTCTCGGATGTCAAAGGCTTGGTCTGGAAGATGGACTGCATGAAAGGAATGTACACCACGGCAAGAATCGAGGATATCGATCCGGCAATTCCCAAGAGAAGCGTCTTATTACCAAAGGGATTCATTCTGAATATGGACTCATCCAGAGAGCGGCAACTATAGGCGTTATATACCGTGAAAAAGCCCAACCCCACAAAGGCCATAGTTCTGGCATAGACCAGGTCCTGTCCCATCTCCAGCGATGCCATGTACAGGCCCAATGTGCCAGTTACGATTGCGGCTGCAATTCCCAGGGTATAAATTAGCAGGCTTTTTGACGGCATGCTCTCTCTGGGATCGCGCGGTTTCTTCGTCATGATCAAAGCATGGGCCGGCTCCAGGGCCAGGCCGATCGCTGGGAACTCCTCCGCTACGACGTTTATCCAGAGAATCTGCGCGGCCAGAAGAGGAATGGGATAGCCAAGAACAACGGCAATAAAGATCGTAGCCAGCTCGGCAAAGCTGACGGCCAGAAGGTAGGTGGTTCCCTTTCTTATGTTGTCGTAGATCCTTCTACCTTCCAGAACTGCCCCGACGATGGTGGCGAAGTTATCATCGGCTATGACCATATCCGATGCTTCCTTGGTAACCTCGGTGCCCGTCTTACCCATGGCGATACCGATGTCTGCTGCCTTCAAAGCAGGAGCATCGTTCACTCCGTCTCCTGTCATGGCTACGATATTGCCTCTTTTTTTCAGAGCCTCGACTATGCGCACCTTGTGCTCGGCCGTGACCCTGGCAAATATCGAGACCTCATCGATCCTTTCTTGCAGCTCTTCCTCGCTCATCTTCTCCAGATCTGCCCCCTCGATGACTTCCCCGTTGCCGATATCCAGCTCCTTGCCAATGGCTTTGGCCGTGAGGCGGTGGTCACCAGTTATCATGACCGTCCTGATGCCGGCCCTCTTGCTGACGGAAATGGCATCCAGTACCTCTTTTCTGGGGGGGTCCATCATGCCGGCAAGACCGGCAAAGATGAGATCTGATTCCACAAAATCCATTTCCAGAGGATCGCGGCTTTCCAGGGATTTGCAGGCAAAGGCCAGTACCCTCAAGGCACCGTCTGCCATGCCGTCCGCTCTGGCCAGAATGGACCTTTTATCCTCTTTCGTGAGGGGCGAAACACCATTGGCATGGGCAATGCGGGTGCATTTGCCCAGCACTGCCTCCGGTGCGCCCTTCATGGACACAATTCGGCCCTCGCCCTGCATCTCATCGACGGTTGTCATCCTTCGGCGATCGGAATCAAAGGGATATTCCGCAATTCTGGTGCCGCTCTTCCTGATCGTATCCAGAACTCCTGCCTTTTTGGCGGCAACTATTATCGCCCCCTCGGTTGGATCTCCCACGATGCGCCAGTTGCCGTTGGCCTTCTCGATATCTGCGTTGTTTGTAAGCGTTCCGATCTTAAGAAGCCGGGCCAGATCCTCTTCCTGGGGGTCGATGAGCCTGCCTTGTTCGGAGAAGGAACCCACCGGAGTGTAGCCCGGCCCCTCCACATAGATGGTTCTAAAGGTTTGAA